>NZ_AP023360.1:3877250-4185000 GCF_018326265.1 Catellatospora sp. IY07-71 | reverse complement strand
TCAAACTCTCCAAAAAGAATTCTCAAACCCGGCAGAACAAACCCGACATCAAAATGTCCAGATCTGTTTCATACCAAAGGAATCATCACGAGGATGAAAAAAATTGGCACTGGCTATATAGCACCCTGTTGAGTTCTCAAAGAACAAGCACACACCGTGACCGGTCAGGTTTTCCCTGACCCCGCCTCCGGGGCAACTCATCCAGCTTACCCATCCGGCCTCTCCGTGTCAAACCCGAATTTTCGGATCTGTGCGGTTCGTCCGTTTGGACACCCCGAACACGCTGAACCGCTGAGGTCCGTACGAGGTTCGAGGAGAACCAGCGACCCGGCCGACGGTCCCCTCCGAGAAGAATCTCGGCGAACTCGTCCGCCCGGCTCGTCACCGGCTCGGTAACCATACCCGGTTGGTTTCATCCGATCAAATCGGCCCCACCCGGTGCGCTCCGGCCTCTTCAGTCCTGACCTTCCGGTCTCGGCTGTTTTGTCCGTTCCGCGCTGGCAGAGAGAACATTACGCGGGACGCGGCTCCGGCCGCAAATCGCCGGGCAGCGTCCCGCGTCACATGATGGGCGGCGGACTATTTCCGCAGCTCAGCGCCCGCAATCGTCTTCTTGCCCCGGCGGAGCACCAGGTACTGCCCGTGTAGCAGCAGGTCAGCGGACACCGGTTCGTCGGCTTCGGTCACCCGCTCGTTGTTGACGTACGCCCCGCCCTCGCTGACCGCGCGCCGTGCCTCGCCGAGGCTCGCCGCCAGGCCGGCCTCCTTGAACAGCACCGCGACACTGGGCAGCTCGTCGACCTGCACCAGCCCGGCCTCCGACAGCGCCGAGCGCAGCGTGGACGGCGCCAGCTCGGTCAGCGCGCCGCGCCCGAACAGCGCCTGCGACGCGGCGATGACCTGCTCGCACTCCTCCTTGCCGTGCAGCAGCGTGGTCAGCTCCTCGGCCAGCGCCCGCTGCGCGGCCCGCGCGAACGGCCGCTCCGCCGTCTCCCGCTCCAGCTCCTGCAGCTCCTCGCGGGAGCGGAAGCTGAAGTACTTCAGGTAGCGCAGCACGTCCCGGTCGTCAGTGTTGATCCAGAACTGGTAGAACGCGTACGGGCTGGTCATGGCGGGGTCGAGCCAGATGGCGCCGCCCTCGGTCTTGCCGAACTTGGTGCCGTCAGCCTTCGTCACCAGCGGGGTCGTGAAGGCGTGCACCGGGCCCGCGCCGCGGCGGCGGATGTAATCCACGCCGGCGGTGATGTTGCCCCACTGGTCGGAGCCGCCGAACTGCAGCCGGCAGCCGTAGCGCTGGTGCAGCTCGAAGTAGTCGTGCGACTGCAGCAGCTGGTAGCTGAACTCGGTGAAGCTGATGCCGGTCTCCAGCCGGTTGCGCACCACGTCGCGGGCCAGCATCTTGTTCACCGGGAAGTGCTTGCCGACGTCGCGCAGGAACTCGATCGCCGACAGGGCCGAGGTCCAGTCCAGGTTGTTGACCATGCGGGCCGCGTACTGACCCTCGAAGTCGAAGAACGGCTCCACCTGGCCGCGGATCTTCTCGACCCAGCCCTTGACCACGTCGGGCGAGTTCAGGCTGCGCTCGCCGCTGTCCTTCGGGTCCCCGATGAGGCCGGTGGCGCCGCCGACCAGCAGCAGCGGCCGGTGCCCGGCGAGCTGGAACCGCCGCGCCGTGAGCACCTGCGTGAGGTGGCCCAGGTGCAGGCTCGGCGCGGTGGGGTCGAACCCGACATAGAACGTCAGCGGGCCCGCCGCCAGGTCTTCGCGCAGCTCGTCAAGGCCGGTGCAGTCCTGCAGCAGGCCGCGCCACTGCAGATCATCGAGGATGTCCGTCACGCCGTAGATTGTCGCGCATCGCGCTCACGCCTCGGCAACCCGGTTTCCCCTGCTGGCCGGGCGGCACGAAGCCGGCACGGGGCGGGAAGCTTGCCGCGGCGGGGCGCCGGGCATAGCGCGGGCATGGACCTGTCCTTCCTCCGTGAGATGTATGAGATCCCCGGCCCCTGGGCGTCGGTGTACATCGACAGCACCGACCACACCGAGGCGACCGCCGCGGCGCTGAAGCTGCGCTGGCGGGCCGCCCGCGAGACGCTGCTCGACGAGGGCATCGACGAGCCGACCCTGCTCGCGCTGGAGGGCGCGCTGGCGCAGTACCGGCGGCCGCGGCACCGGCACGGGCTCGCCGTGTTCGCCGCGCAGGGGCGGGTGCACTACACCGAGACGCTGCCGGAGCCGCTCTGCACCGACAGCGCCGAGATGGCGCCGCTGCCGCACGTCACGCCGCTGCTGGCGACCCGGGACGGCCGTCCGTCGGCGCAGCCGCCCGCGCCGGGCGCGAGCGGGGTCGCCGACACGCTCGCCGCTTTCGAACAGCGGCAGGTGGAGGCGCTGCTGCTGGATCCGGTCGCGCTCGGCAGAGCGCGGGTATGGCTGGGCGACTCGCCCGCGGACCTGTCGGCGAGCGAGGAGCGGGTGCGGCGGATGGGGGCGGACCGCGCCCATCCGGTACGCGCCGAGGACGCGCTGGTCCGCGAGGCGGTGCTGCAGGACGCCGAGCTGATCATCGTCGACGCGGGCGAACTGGAGCTGAGCGAGGGCGTCGGCGCCGTGCTCGCCCGGTGACCGCGGTGATGCCGCCCCCGCCCGCTCTGCCGGCCGAGCCTGGTCAGCCGGCGGCCGGTCGGCGGCGCGGGGCATGGCGGCGGTAGGCGCTGACCGAGGGTTCGTCCGCGAGCCAGAAGCGCCACGGGACGTCGTGCGCGGCGGCGACGCCGACGCGGGGACCCGACCGGATGGCGTCCTCGTCCACCACGGTCGTCGGCGGCGTGAGCAGGACGGGCCCCGTGCCGTCGAGCAGTGAGGTGCGGTTGGCGGTGCCGTCGATGCCGAGGGCGACCGCCAGCCGCGCCGGGCCCCGGGCCAGCTCGCGGTCGGCGACCGGGCCACGGCGGGCGCGGGCCGCGGCCAGCCCGTCGACCACGCGGCCCGCGCGCAGCAGCACCGCGGCCGCCTCGCCCTCGCGGCCGGCGGTCACGTTGAGGCACCAGTGCATGCCGAAGACGAAGTACACGTAGAGAAAGCCGGCCGGGCCGAACATCACCGAGTTGCGCTCGGTGCGGCCGCGGTGGCTGTGGGAGGCGGGGTCCTCGCCGACGCCCGCGTACGCCTCGACCTCGGTGAGCCTGATCCGGACTCCCCCGGCGGCGAGTTCCCAGCCCAGCAGCCCGCGGGCGGTGTCGGCGATCTTGGAGGCGGGGGCGTCGAGCAGGGAGTAGTCCACGCATGAACGATGCCCCGCGGCCGCCGGATCGCAAAACGGGTGCTGTCGCACCCGGCGGGCATCATCCATTCATGTCGAACGTGTACGCGCGGGCCAGGGAGTTCGTGCTCGCCCAGGGCAGGCTGCTGGACCGGGCCCGGTTGCTGTTCCACTTCGAGTCCGGGCCGGCGACGGCGGTGCTCGCGGAGCTGGCGGCGTACCAGAACGAGGACGGCGGGTTCGGGCGCGCCCTGGAGCCGGACCTGCGGACCCCGGTCTCTTCGGCGGTCGCGACCTGGACCGCGTGCAACGTGCTGCACGAGATCGGCGCGGACAGCGGCGAGCCGGTGGTACGCCGCACCGTCCGGTACCTGCTCGACTCCTACGATCCGGGCGAGCGGCGCTGGTGGATCGTGCCGCCGGAGACGGACGCCGCTCCCCGGGCCGGCTGGTGGGCGTACCGCGACATCGCCGGAAACTTCGGCGACTGCCTGCTGAACCCGACCGCGGGACTGGCCGGCGCGTTGTGGGAGCACCCGGAGCTGGTGCCGCCCGCGCTGCTCGGCGACCTCACCGAGGCGGTGCTCGCGCGGCTCGACGAGTTCGCCGACGAGCGGCTGGATCGGGGCGACCTGACCGCCACGGAGCTGTTCGTGCAGGCCCGGCACCTCCCGGCGGCGGCGCGGGAGCGGGCGCTGGCGGCGCTGCGCCGGGCGGCGGCCCGGCTGGTCGAGCACCGCCCGCAGGAGTGGACGGCGTACACGCTGCAGCCGCTGGACGTGGCGCGGACTCCGGACTCGCCGCTGTCCCCCGCCGTCGACCCGGCCTCGGTCGCGGCGAACCTGGACTACCTGCTCGCCCTCCAGCAGCCCGACGGTTCCTGGCCGCTGACCTGGACCTGGGCTGACGTCGACCAGCAGGCGTGGGCGGTCGCCGAGCGCGAGGCCAAGGGCCTGGTCGCGGTGGAACGCCTGCTCACCCTCCGCGCCTACGGCCGCCTCTAGCGCCACCGCCCCACCCGGCCCGCCCTGCCCCACCCGGCCCTGCCCTGCCCTGGCGAAGATCGCGGGTTCGTGTCGAAAAGTGGTGTCCAGCCGCACTTCTCGACACGAACTACCGATCTTCGCGAAGGCGTGACGCGGAAGATCGCCATCTCGTGTCGGAACCTGCGGTCTGAGCTGAGGTTTCGACACGAGATGGCGATCTTCACCGAACACGGCGGGGCGGTCCCGGGGTCAGTTGGGGACGACGGACTCCGTGGACCAGGCGTGCCAGGTCTTGAGGTGCTCGGAGACTGCGGCGAGCTGGTCGGCGACCGGGCCGGGGCCGGTGGAGCCGGGGGTGGTGCGGGCGGCCAGCGCCGACTGCACGGTGAGCACGTCGCGCACCGACGGGTCCAGGTGCTCGCTGACCGCCGCCAGGTCGGCGTCGCTGACCTCGTGCAGCTCGCACTCGCGCACCGAGCACAGCGCCACCAGCTTGCCGGTGATCTCGTGCGCGTCGCGGAACGGCACGCCCTTGCGGACCAGCCAGTCCGCCACCTCGGTGGCCAGCGAGAAGCCGACCGGCGCGGACGCGGCGAGCCGGTCGGCGCGCACCGTCATGGTGGCGATCATCCCGGCGAGCGCGGGCAGCACCAGGCTGAGCGTGTCGACCGCGTCGAACGCGGGCTCCTTGTCCTCCTGCATGTCCCGGTCGTAGGTCAGCGGCAGGCCCTTGAGCATGGTGAGCACGTTGACCAGGCCGCCGATGAGCCGGCCGGCCTTGCCCCGGGCGAGTTCCGCGACGTCGGCGTTCTTCTTCTGCGGCATGATCGACGAGCCGGTGGCGAAGGCGTCGTCCAGCTCGACCCAGCCGAACTCGTACGACGTCCACAGCACCACCTCCTCGCCGAGCCGGGACAGGTGCACCCCGAGCAGCGCGGTGACGAACAGGAACTCGGCGACGAAGTCGCGGTCGCTGACCGCGTCCATCGAGTTCGCGAACGAGGTGCGGAAGCCCAGCTCCTTGGAGACGGCGACCGGGTCGAGCGGCAGGCCGGAGCCGGCCAGGGCCCCCGCGCCGAGCGGGCTGACCGCGGTGCGGTGGTCCCAGTCGCGCAGCCGTTCGAGGTCGCGCAGCAGCGGGTGTACGTGCGCCAGCAGCCAGTGGCCGAAGGTGACCGGCTGGGCGTGCTGCACGTGGGTCATGCCCGGGGCGGGCGTGTCGAGGTGGCGGGCGGCCTGCTCGGTGAGCGCCTCGGCCAGCTCGGTGATCCGGGCGCCCAGGTCGCGGGCGTGGTCGCGCAGGTAGAGGCGCAGGTCGGTGGCGACCTGGTCGTTGCGGGAGCGGCCGGCGCGCAGCTTGCCGCCGAGCGTGCCGAGGCGCTCCAGCAGGCCGCGTTCCAGCGCGGTGTGCACGTCCTCGTCCTCGACGGTGGGCCGGAAGGTGCCGGTCGCGACCGCGGCGTCGAGGTCGTCGAGGGCGGCCAGCATCTTCCCCAGCTCCTCGGGGTCGAGCAGGCCGGCCGCGGCCAGCACCCGGGCGTGCGCGCGCGAGGCGGCGAGGTCGTACGGGGCGAGCCGCCAGTCGAAGTGCACGCTGACCGAGAGCCGCGCCAGCGCCTCGGCCGGTCCGTCGGCGAACCGCCCTCCCCAGAGCCGGGTCATCGCTGGTTCCTCCTGTGAGTTCTCGAACAGTTGATCATGAAGTTAGGGCAGTGACACGCCGTCGAACACGCCCATAAGTTCATGATCAACGGGGTGATGGCGGCTGGGCCGGGTGGTCAGAGGTCGTCGTCGTCGAGGGGTGGGTGGGGGTGGTCGGTGGTGTCGAGGCCGGCCCAGTTGGCGAACTTGGCGGCGAGGGCTTCGCCGCCGGCGGGGTCGCGGGCGACCATGAAGATGGTGTCGTCGCCGGCGATGGTGCCGACCACGTCGGGCAGGCCACTGCGGTCGACGGCGCTGGCCAGGTAGTGCGCGGCGCCGGGCGGGGTGCGCAGGACGGCCAGGTTGCCGCTGTGGTCGGTGCCGTTGAGGACCTCGCGCAGCAGGCGCATCAGGCGCGCGGGGGCCACCGAGGCGGGCCGCAGCGCCGGGTGACCGTCCTCCGGGATCAGGTAGACCGCCGGGGTGCCGTCGCGGCCGCGTACCTTCACCGCGCCCAGCTCCTCCAGGTCGCGGGAGAGGGTCGCCTGGGTCACCTGCACGCCCTCCGCCGCGAGCAGCTCGCCGAGCTGCGTCTGCGACGTCACGCCGCCACCGCGGATCAGCTCCTCGATCCGCGCGTGCCGGGCGTTACGGGTCATCGGTGCGGTCATGCCGTCACCTCGGTCCGCTCGGCTGTGTCATGACGACAGCCTGACACGATTCGCCCGCCGAGGTCGCTCATGCGCGCTCCATGAGGAACGTCAGCAGCGCCTTCTGCGCATGCAGCCGGTTCTCGGCCTGATCGAAGACCGCGCTCGCCGGGCCGTCCATGACCTCGTCGGTGATCTCCTCGCCCCGGTGGGCGGGCAGGCAGTGCAGCACGATCGCGTCCGGGTGCGCGTGGCCGAGCAGCGCGGCATTGATCTGGTACGGCAGGAACGGGGTGATCCGGTCGAGCCCGTCCCCCTCGTGGCCCATCGAGGTCCAGGTGTCCGTCGCGATCACGTCCGCCCCGGAGACGGCCTCCTTGGCCTCGGTGTACTCGGTGACCGAACCGCCGGTGCGGGCGGCGACCGCGGCCGCCTGCGCCACGATCTCCTTGTCCGCGGTGAACCCGAAGGGGCCGGCCACGCGCACGTGCATCCCGGCGACCGCCCCGCCCAGCAGGTACGAGTGGGCCATGTTGTTGGCCGCGTCGCCGACGTAGGTGAGCGTACGGCCCTGGGTGTGGCCGAGGCGCTGCCGCACGGTCTGCAGGTCGGCCAGCACCTGGCACGGGTGGAAGCTGTTGGTCAGCGCGTTGACCACGGGCACGGTCGCCGCGGCGGCCAGCTCCTCGATGCGGGTGTCCTCGAAGGTGCGGATCACGATGCAGTCGACGTAGCGGGACAGCACCCGGGCCGCGTCGGACATGGTCTCGCCCCGGCCGAAGTGGGTGTTGGTGGCGTCGATCAGCACCGCGTGCGCGCCCAGCTCGGAGATGCCCACCTCGAACGAGACCCGGGTGCGCAGCGACGGCTTCTCGAACAGCACCGCGATCGACTTGCCGTCGAGCGCGTCGCGGAAGCCGCGCCGGTTCTCGGCGTACCGCTGGGCGAGGGTGAGGACCTGGTCCTGCTCGGCCGGGGTCAGGTCGTCGTCGCGCAGGAAGTGCCGGGTCATGACGGGGCTCCGGAGTCGGTGAGGGGCTGGGCGAGCTTGAGCGCCGGGCCCAGGGCGGACAGGAACGCGTCGGCCTGGGCGGCGGTGAGGATCAGGGGCGGGGCGAGCCGGATCGCGTCCGGCTGGGCGGCGTTGACGATGAACCCGGCGTCCAGCAGCGCCTTCTGCACGGCCGGGGCGACCGGCGCGGTCAGCACCACGCCGAGCAGCAGGCCCGCGCCGCGTACGCCGGACACCAGCGGGTGGTTGAGCGCCTCGATGCCGCGGCGCAGCTGCTCGCCGATCCGCTTGACGTGGTCGAGCAGCCCGTCGGCGGCGATGGTGCGCAGCACCGCGAGCGCCGCGGCGCAGGCCACCGGGTTGCCGCCGAACGTGGTGCCGTGCTGGCCCGGGGTGAACAGCGCGGCCGCGCCGCCCGGGTGGTGCTGGGCGAACGCGCCGTCGGCGAACGCGATGGTCGCGCCGATGGGCAGGCCGCCGCCGAGGCCCTTGGCCAGGGTGATCACGTCGGGGGCGACGCCCTCGGCCTGGTGGGCGAACCAGTGCCCGGTGCGGCCGACGCCGGTCTGCACCTCGTCGAGCACCAGCAGCGCGCCGTGCTTCGCGGTGATCTCGCGGGCGGCGGCGAGGAACCCGGGCGGGGCCGGGACGACGCCCGCCTCGCCCATGATCGGCTCCAGGATGACCATGGCGGTCTCCCCGGTGACGGCCGCGCGCAGGGCGTCGACGTCGCCGTACGGGATGTGGGTGACCTCGCCCGGCAGCGGCCGGAACGGGTCCGCCTTGGCGGGCTGGCCGGTCAGCGCCAGCGCGCCCATGGTCCGCCCGTGGAACGCCTGCGCGCAGGCCACCACGTGGGTCCGGCCGGTGCGCCGGGACAGCTTGAACGCGGCCTCGTTGGCCTCCGCGCCGGAGTTGGCGAAGAACACCCGGCCGGGGCGGCCGGTCAGCGCGAGCAGCAGCTCGGCCAGGGCGACCGGCGGCTCGGCGATGAACAGGTTCGACACGTGCCCGAGCTGCGCGATCTGCCTGCTGACCGCGGCGACCACGGCGGGGTGCCCGTGGCCCAGCGCGTTGACCGCGATGCCCGACAGCAGGTCGACGTACTCCCGGCCGGCCTCGTCGACGACCACCGCACCCGACCCGCTGACCAGGGCCAGCGGCGGGGTGCCGTAGTTGTCCATCATCGACTGCTGCCACCGCTGGGTGAGGGTCATGACAGTGCCCCGTCTGTGTCATCGGGGACGACCATGGTGCCGCACCCCTCGTCGGTGAAGAGCTCCAGCAGGGTGGAGTGCGGGACCCGGCCGTCGACCACGACCGCGGACGGCACGCCGCCCCGGACCGCGCGCAGGCAGGCCTCCATCTTGGGCACCATGCCCGCGGACAGGCTCGGCAGCAGGGCGTCCAGCTCCTTGGCCGTCATCTTCGCGATGAGGCTGTCCGTGTCGGGCCAGTTCGCGTACACGCCGGGCACGTCGGTGAGCACGATCAGCCTGCGGGCGCCCAGCGCGATCGCCAGCGCCGCGGCGGCGGTGTCGGCGTTCAGGTTGTGCGGCACGCCTTCGACGTCGGGCGCGACCGTGGACACCACGGGAATCCGGCCGGCCGCGAGCAGGCCGTCGATCAGCGCGGTGTCGACGCTGAGCACGTCGCCGACCTGGCCGATGTCGACCGGCTCGCCGTCGATCACGGCGGGGCGGCGCACGGCGGTGAACAGGCCCGCGTCGTCGCCGGCCAGCCCGACCGCGTGCGGGCCGTGCCGGTTGATCTGGGTCACCAGGTCCTTGCCGACCGACAGCAGCACCATGCGCACCACGGTCATCGCCTCGGCGGTGGTGACCCGCAGGCCGCCCTTGAACTCCGAGGCGATGCCCATCCGGTCCAGCATGGCCGAGATCTGCGGGCCGCCGCCGTGCACCACGACCGGGCGCAGGCCGACCGCGCGCAGGTACGCCATGTCGGCCGCGAAGGACTCGCGCAGCGCGGGCGTGGTCATCGCGTGGCCGCCGTACTTGACCACGATCGTCTCGCCGCGCAGCTGCGTCAGCCAGGGCAGCGCCTCGACCAGCGCGGCGGCCTTCTCCCCCGGGGTCACGAGCTGTACGCCGAGTTCTCGTGCACGTACGCGTGGGACAGGTCGTTGGTCCACACGGTCGCGGTGTGGTCGCCCGCGTTGAGGTCCACGGTGATGTGCACCTTGACGCCGGACAGGTCGACCTTGGAGCGGTCCTCGGCGGCGGCGCCGTTGCGGCACACCCACACGTCGTTGATCGCCACGTTCAGCTCGTCCGGCTCGTACACCGCGTCGGTGACGCCGACCGCGGCCAGGATGCGGCCCCAGTTGGGGTCGTTGCCGAACAGGGCCGTCTTGACCAGGTTGTTGCGGGCGATCTCGCGCCCGACGATCACCGCGTCCTCCTCCGAGTCCGCGTTGACCACCTCGATGGCGATCTGCTTGGTGTGCCCCTCGGCATCGGCCAGCAGCTGCTGGGCCAGGTCGTGGCAGGCCTGGGTGACCGCGGCGGTCAGCTCCTCCTGGGTCGGCTCGATGCCGGACGCGCCCGAGGCCAGCAGCAGCACCGTGTCGTTGGTGGACATGCAGCCGTCGGAGTCGACCCGGTCGAAGCTGACCCGGCACGCCTCGCGCAGCGCCTCGTCGAGCGCGTCCGCCCCGGCCACCGCGTCGGTGGTGAGCACGCACAGCATGGTGGCCAGCGCCGGGGCGAGCATGCCCGCGCCCTTGGCCATGCCACCCACGGTCCAGCCGTCGCCGGTGATCTCGACGACCTTGGGCCGGGTGTCGGTGGTCATGATGGCCTCGGCGGCGGCGAACCCGCCCGCCTTGGCCAGCGCCTTGCTCGCGCCCTCGACGCCGCTCAGCAGCTTCGGCATGGGCAGCCGCTCGCCGATCAGCCCGGTCGAGCAGACCGCGACCTGGCCCGCGCCCATGCCGCCCAGCCGGGACGCGACGAACTCCGCGGTGGCGTGGGTGTCCTGGAAGCCGCCCGGCCCGGTGCAGGCGTTGGCGCCGCCGGAGTTGAGCACGACCGCCTTCACCGCGCGGCCCTTGAGGATCTGCTGGGTCCACAGCACCGGGGCGGCCTTGACCCGGTTGGCGGTGAACACGCCCGCGGCGGTGGCGTCGGGGCCGTCGTTGACGACCAGCGCCAGGTCCAGCGCGCCGGTGCTCTTCAGCCCCGCGGCCACACCGGCGGCCCGGAAACCCTTGGGAGAGGTGACCGTCATGGTGCGACTCCGTAAACGGACAGGCCGGAGGTCTCCGGCAGGTCGAACATGATGTTGGCGCACTGGACCGCCTGCGCGGCGGCGCCCTTGCCCAGGTTGTCGATGGCGGAGACGACGATGATCCGGCCACTGTCCACGTCCACGGTGGCCTGCAGGTGCGCGCTCGCCGAGCCGAGCACCGCCGCGGTGTGCGGCCAGGCCCCCTCGGGCAGCAGGTGCACGAGCGGCTCGTCGCCGTACGCGTCGGCGAGCACGGCCCGCACCACGCCCACGGTGATGTCGCAGCTGGTGGGGCGGGCGGTGACGGTGGCCAGGATGCCGCGCGGCATCGGCGCGAGCACCGGCGTGAAGGACAGGCCGGTCGCGCCGGTGGCCTGCTTGATCTCCGGCACGTGCTGGTGCGCGCCCACCTTGTACGGGCTCAGGTCGCCCATCACCTCGCTGCCCAGCAGGTGCAGCTTGGCGGACTTGCCCGCGCCGGAGGTGCCGGAGGCGGCGACCACCACCACGTCGGCGGGGTCGGCCAGGCCGCTGTGCAGCAGCGGGGCGAGCGCGAGCGTGGTGGCCACGGCGTAGCAGCCGGTCGCGGCGACCCGGGCCGACTTCGCGATCAGCTCCCGCTGGCCGGGCAGCTCGGGCAGGCCGTAGGTCCACGCTCCGGCGTGCTCGCCGCCGTAGTAGCGGGTCCAGGCGGCGCCGTCGTGCAGCCGGTGGTCCGCGCCCAGGTCGACGACCTTGGCGGACGCGGGCAGGACGGCGGCCAGCGCGGCGGACTCGCCGTGCGGCAGCGCCAGGAAGACGAGGTCGGCGTCGGCGAAGGCGTCCGGCGAGGTCTCGCCGAGCGTCAGGTCGAGGCCGGTAAGGTGCGGATGCACCGCGGCGACCGGTTTGCCCGCCTGGCTGTGCGCGGTGGCCGCGACGAGGTCGAACTCGGGGTGCCCCGCGATGAGGCGCAGCAGCTCCCCGCCCGCATAACCGCTGGCTCCCGCGACGCCGATCCGGATTCCCATGCCTACCTCCGCATAAACATTCTCCATGAGAATACGATGGACTGTATGTTCATGCAAATGAGGCGCGCGTCACTCATCCGGGAAGCCGGCCACCAGCTCGTAGAAGCGGGTGCAGGCAGCGCCCTCGTCTGACAGCACCTCGCGGACGTCGTACACCCCACGCTCGTAGTAACCGAGTTCCCAGCGTTCACCGGCCGGGCGCAGGAACCAGAAGTCGGTCGGGATCGGCACGTGCTCGTGCACGCCGGGCACCTCGAACGACTCCGGCGGCTGCCCGGCCTCCAGCAGCGCCGTCACGAGCACGTGCCGATCCGGGATCACTTGCGCACCACCGGCTTCTCCTCCACCAGGTAGCCGTTGGCCAGCAGCCACGTCACGCTCAGCGCGCCGCCGGCCTCGGGCAGGTACTGCGGCATCAGTTTGTACTGCGTACCCAGACCGGGCTGGCCGAACCACGGCGCGGCCGGGCCGGCGTCCACGCTGAACGGCTTGAGCACGCAGTACACGTGGTAGTTGGCCTGGGGCGCGCCCTCCGGCGTGTTCAGGCTCTGCGGCGGCAGCGCGCGCTGCCCGAACGAGGCGCCCAGCGGGGCCAGGAAGGTGCCGCCCGGGAAGCCGAAGCGGTCCAGCCGCGCCCGCGGCTGCAGCTCCAGCGGGTGCCGGTCGACCATGTCGCCGTGCGTCAGGAAACCGTCGTTCGGCGGGTAGATGAAGCGCTGCTGGGCGTCGAGGTACTCGGCGACGAACGCGTCCCGGTCGAGCGAGCCGAAGCGGTGGTACCCGTGCAGCAGGCGGCCGACGGCGCCGCGCCGGGGCAGCGGCTTCGGGCCGAGCTGGGGCAGCGCCGGGTCGTAGTAGGTCTGGGTGGCCGGTGCGATGGCCGGTGTGCCGGGCTCGCACTCGGTGTAGCTGCCCGCGGGCGGTGGCGGGTGGTGCGGACCGGCCGTCGCGGCGGCCGGGGCGAGCGGGACGAGCAGGCTGGCGGCCAGCGCCGCGAGCAGGAGACGGACTTTCACGGAACCCCCGTAGCGTGAGCGATTGCATGATCACTAACGGCGGGAGCCGGGAGTTGGACACTCCCCAAGACTTGTTTGGTGGTTTAGACTCCCCAACATGTCTTTGGGAGATGAGGACGGCGCCATGTCTTCGGCAGGTGAGGACGAGGCCGCGGTCCGCCGCACCACGGTCGGCGATCTGCGCGCCCTGGCGCACCCCGTCCGGCTGCGCATCCTGTCGCTGCTCACCGGAGCCGAGCTGAGCGCCGCCGAGATCGCCCGCGAGCTGGAGATCACCCACGCCAACGCCAGCTACCACCTGCGCCTGCTGCGCGACAGCGGGCACATCCAGCCCGCCGGGCAGGAGAAGGTCCGCGGCGGCGTCGCCCGGCGCTACCGGTACGACGTCAGCAGGGAGTTCGACCCACGCGAGCCCGGCGAGCCCGCCGAATACCCGACGTCCTACGGAGCCCAGCTGATGTACGCCGCGCTCGCCGCCGAGCTGCAGCGCCGCGGCCGCGCCGTCGTCACGGGACCCGCCTCGGCCAACCTGACCACCGACGCCGAGCTCTGGGTCGACCCCGACCGGTGGCGCGCGCTGCGCGACCGGGTCTTCGAGGCGAGCCGGGAGCTGCACGAGGCCGCCCAGCCCCCGCACACCCCCGGCACGGTGCGCGTCAGCGCGACCATCGCCCTGTTCCGCATGGAGGACGAGTGAGCTTCCGCGACGCCCTCACGCCGCTGCGCCACGCCGCGTTCCGATACCTGCTCACCGGCCGGATCGTCGGCATGCTCGGCAACGCCGTGGCGCCCATCGCGCTCGCCTTCGCCGTGCTCGACCTCACCGACTCCGCCGTCGACCTCGGCCTCGTCGTCGGCGCGCGGTCCCTGGCCAACGTGCTGTTCGTGCTGTTCGGCGGCGTGCTCGCCGACCGGCTGCCCCGGCACCTGGTCATGGTCGGGTCCGGCGTGCTCGCGGCGCTCACCCAGGGCGCCGTCGCCGTGCTGGTGCTCACCGGCACCGCGACCATTCCCCTGCTGATGGCGCTCGGCGTGGTCAACGGCATCGTCTCGGCGCTGTCGCTGCCCGCCGCCGCGGCCATGCTGCCCCAGACCGTGCCCGCCGACCTCATCCAGCCGGCCAACGCGCTCACCCGGCTCGGCTCGAACGCCGCCATGATCGCGGGCGCGGCGCTGGGCGGGGCGCTCGTCGCCACCGTCGGGCCCGGCTGGGGCCTGGCCGCCGACGCCGCCACCTTCGCGGTCGGGGCGCTGGCGTTCGCCCGGGTACGCGTGGCAGACGTGCGCGACCGCACCGCACCGCGCGCGGGCACCCTGCACGAGCTGCGCGTCGGGTGGACCGAGTTCGCGTCCCGGAGCTGGGTGTGGTCCGTCGTGCTCGCGTTCACCTTCCTCAACGCGGCCCACCAGGGTGGGATGAGCGTGCTCGGCCCCACGGTCGCCAACGACACCGTCGGGCGGTCGGGGTGGGGCACGGTGCTCGCGGTGCAGACGGCGGGCATGGTCGCGGGGGCGCTGCTGGCGCTGCGGCTGCGGCTGCGGCGGCCGCTGCTGGTGGGGTGCGTGTGCATGTTCGGGTTCGCGCTGCCGATCGTGGCGCTGGCCGAGCATCCGACGCTGCCGGTGCTGCTGGTGAGCGGGTTCCTGTGCGGGGTCGCGATCGAACAGTTCGCGATCGCGTGGGACTCGTCGCTGCAGCGGCACGTGCCCGCGGATCGGCTGGCGCGGGTGTACTCGTACGACATGCTGGGGTCGTTCCTGGCGATCCCGGTCGGGCAGGTGGCGGCCGGGCCGCTGGCGGAGTGGATCGGCACGCAGAACGCGCTGCGGTGCGCGGCGGGGGTGATGGTGCTGGCGGTGCTCGGCATGCTCGCCAACCGCGGCGTGCGCACCCTCCGCGCCGACACCCCCGTCGCCTCCCCCACCGCCCCCTCCCGCGAACCCGCCTCCGCGACCGCCTGAGCCCGCCCCAGCCCCGCCCGAGCCCTTCGCCCGCGCGGCCTTGATCGTCCGACTTGCCAGGCACTTGGGCGAATGCGGCCTCAAGATACGCCCGTGTGCCGGGCAAGTCCGATGACCTTGGCCGCCGGAGGCGGCCTCGGGCGGGGTGGGGCGGGGCGGGGTGGGGCGGGGCGGGGTGGGGCGGGGCGGGGTGGGCGGGGTCAGGGGGTGGTGGGGCGGGTGTGGCGGAGGTAGAGGTGGGTGCCGTCGGTGAGGACGTGGGTGGGGGTCAGGCGGCGGGGGGCCGATGGGGGGCCGGCGACGATGCGGACGGAGCCGGGGCCGGCCAGGGTGGGGCTGAGGGTGAGGCAGAGTTCGTCGACCAGGTCGGCGGCGACCAGGCCGCCGAGCAGGTGCGGGCCGCCCTCGCAGAGGATCTGGGTCAGGCCGCGGGCGGCGAGTTCGGCGACCATCACGGCGGGGTCGACCGACGAGTCGCCGCAGTCGATCACCTCGGTGTCGGCGGGGTAGTCGTGGGGCGCGGACGCGTACGTGATCACGATCGGCGGCGTCGGCGGGTCGGTGAAGAACTTGGCAGGGACGTCGCCGGAGCGGGTCACCGCGGCGAAGCGCGGGTGCGGGGTGAGGCCGTGGGCCGTCCGCCACGCCTGGGCCTCGGCGTCGAGCAGGGTCGCGCCGTAACCCTCGACGCGGATCGTGCCCGCGCCGACCACGACCACGTCGGCCTGCATGCGCAGGCGTTTCATCAGGTCCTGGTCGGCGGGGCTGCCGAGCGCGCCGGAGCGGCCTTCGAGGGTGGCCGCCCCGTCCAGTGAGGTGATCATGTTGGCGCGCAGCAGCGGCCGGTCCGCACGCGGGTACGCCGACAGCAGCTCCCCGCTGTCCAGCTCGGCGGACGGTTCCGGCCACAGCCTGCGCATACGCGACCTCACATATTGTGCACGGTGTAGGCGGGCTGGCGCCAGCCCAGGATCGCCTCGGTCATGTGCACGGCGTCCACGGATTCACGCACGTTGTGCATGCGTACGATCCGGGCGCCGAGCAGCACGCTGGTGACGGCTGCGGCGAGGCTGCCGGACAGGCGCTCGCCCTGGGGCCGGTCGAGCGTCTCGCCGACGAAGTCCTTGTTGGACACGGCGGCGAGCATCGGATAGCCCACGGCGGCGATCTCGGGCAGGCGCCGGGTCAGCTCCAGCGTGTGGAACGTGTTCTTGTTCAGGTCGTGGCCCGGGTCGATGACGATCTGCTCGGGGCGTACGCCCCGGGAGAGCGCGACCTCGACCCGCGACCGCAGGAACGCGGCGATCTCGCCCGCCACGTCGGCGTACTGCGGCTTCGGGTAGTGGGTGCGCGGCCGGGCCAGGCTGTGCGTGACGATCAGCTGGGTGTGCGGGTGGGCCGCGACCAGGTCGGCGAGCGCCGGATCGTGCAGGCCGGTGGTGTCGTTGACGACGTGCGCGCCCGCGGCGAGGCAGGCCTCGGCCACGTCGGCGCGGAACGTGTCGACGCTGACGACCAGGTGCGGGTGCCGCGCGACGGTGGCCTCCACCACCGGCAGCACCCGCTCCAGCTCGACGTCGCTGTGCACCTCGCCGCCGTCGGGCGAGAACTTCACCCCGCCGATGTCGATCCAGTCCGCGCCGGCGGCGGCCGCGGCATCGACTGCCGCGACCGCCGCGTCGAGCGCGTAGGTGGCCCCCTTGTCGTAGAACGAGTCGGGGGTCCGGTTCACCACCGCCATGACCGCGACCTGGCGGTCGAAGTCGAACTCGCGTCCGGCGATGACCCGCTTGGGGGCGATCAGGTCGGGGATGAACATCAGGCGCCGCGCAGGATCGCGCCGAAGCGCTGCGCCGTGACCGCCACCGCCGCGTCCCGGGCCGCGACCGCCTCCTCGACGGTCAGGGTCCGGTCGGGCGCGCGGAAGGTCAGCTTGTACGCCAGCGAGCGCTGCCCCGCCCCGAGCTGCTCGGACGCGTACACGTCGAACAGCCGCACCGACTCCAGCAGCGGGCCGGCGCCCTCGGTCAGCGCCGCCTCGACCTGCCCGGCGGGCACGTCGGCGGACAGCACGAGGGCGACGTCGATGAGCGCGGGCGGGTACGTCGAGAACACCGGCGGCGGGGTCGGCCCCGGCAGCGGCACCGCGTCCAGGTTCAGCTCCATCGCGCAGGTGCGCTTGGGCAGGTCCAGCGCGGTGCAGACGGCCGGGTGCAGCTCGCCCGCGTGGCCGACGACGACGCCGTCCACGGTGATCGCCGCGCACCGGCCCGGGTGCCACGGCGCCTGCTCGGCCGCGCTGACGCCGACCGACGCGGCCGGGACCGCCGAGGCGGCCAGCACGTCGCGCGCGGCCTGCACCGCGTCGGACCACATGGCGGCGCGGCCCGCGCCCCACCAGCCGGAGCGCTCGTACTCGCCGGTCAGCACCACGGCCACGTGCCACGGCTGCGCGGGCACGGAGGCGTTGGCCTTCTCCCACAGCGCCGGGTCGGGACGGCCCGCGACACCCAGCACCGGCGGCACGCCGGCCGCCGGGTCGGGCAGGAAGACCAGGCCCTGCTCGAACAGCGCGGCGTCGCGCTGGCCGCGGCCGACGTTGCGCTTGAGCGCGGCCAGCAGCGGGGGCAGCAGGCTGGTCCGCATGAACGGCTCCTCGTCCGACAGCGGGTTGGCCAGCCGCACCGCGTCGGTGGGCAGCCCCAGCGTGGACAGCGCGCTCGCGGCGACGAACGGGTACGACAGCACCTCGACGTAGCCCTGCTCGGCCAGGGTGCGGCCGACCGAGCGCTTGCGGCGCTGGGACGGGGTGAGGCCGTTGCCGGGCGGCGCGATCGGCAGCACGCTGGGCACCTTCTCGAAGCCGTCCAGCCGGACCACCTCCTCCACCAGGTCGGCGGGCTCGCGCAGGTCGGGCCGCCAGCTCGGCGTGATCACGTCGACGCGGTCGTCGTACACGGCCGTGTCGCAGCCGACCTCGGTGAGCAGGTCGCCGATACGGTCGACGGAGTAGTCCACGCCGATCAGCCGGCTGGGCTTGTCGGCCGCCATGCTGATCATCGTGGGCTCGCCGGGGTGGTTCAGGTCGAGGATCTCCTCGCCCGGGGTGCCGCCGCCATACTCGACCAGGAGCTTGACGGCCCGGTCGATGGCGACCAGGCACAGCTCGCGGTCCACGCCGCGCTCCCAGCGCTTGGCGGCCTCGCTGAACAGCTTGTGCCGCCGCGCGGTGCGCCCGACCATGGTCGGGTCCCAGTGCGCGGCCTCGAACAGCACGTTGACCGTGCCGTCGACGACCTCCGAGGTCTGCCCGCCCATGACGGCGGCCAGCGAGACGGGACCGGTGTCGTCGCAGATCACCATGTCCTCGGCGGACAGCACGCGGGCCTGGCCGTCCAGGGTGGTCAGCTTCTCGCCCTCGGTCGCGCGGCGCACCACGAGCCCGCCGGTGATCCGGTCGGCGTCGAAGGCGTGCATCGGCTGGCCCAGCTCGAGCATCACGTAGTTGGTGATGTCGATGGCGAGGCCGAGCGTGCGGACACCGGCGGTGAGCAGGCGGCGGGCCATCCAGTCCGGGGTGGGCGCGGCCGGGTCGATGCCGCGTACCAGCCGGGCCGCGAAGCGGTCGCAGCCCTGCGTGTCCTGAATGGTCACCGGCCACGCGGGGGCCGCCGTGCCGGCCGGCGCGGGCGCCAGGCCGGGGTCGGTGAACCGCGCGCCGAACGCGTGGCCCAGCTCGCGCGCCAGGCCGCGCACCGACATCTGGTATCCCCGGTCGGGCGTGACCGTGACGTGCACCTCGATGTCGTCCAGGCCGACCACCGGGCGCGCGTCGTCGCCCGGCTGCGCGGTGACCGACTCGGGCAGGATGATGATGCCGTCGTGGTCGCCGGACAGGCCCAGCTCCGCCGCGGAGCAGATCATGCCGTGCGAGTTGCGGCCGTAGGTCTTGCGCGCGCCGATGGCGAAGCCGCCGGGCAGCACGCCGCCGGGCAGGATCACCACGACGCGGTCGCCTTCGGCGAAGTTCCGGGCGCCGCAGATGATCTCCTGCGGCGCGCCGGTGCCGTTGGCCTGGCCGACGTCCACGGTGCAGAACCGGATCGGCTTCTTGAACTCGGTCAGCTCCTCGATCGTCAGCACCCGGCCGACGACGAGCGAGCCCTGCACCGAGTGGCGCTGGTCGGCGATCTCCTCGACCTCGATGCCGAGGTTGTTCAGGGCGAGGTCCAGATCGGCCTCGGTGAGGTCAGCGGGCAGCGCGACGTGCTCCCGCAGCCAGGACAGTCCGACCTTCATGGTCAGTGCACCTCCATGCCGAACGCGCGGGAGAACCGCACATCGCCTTCGATCATTTCCCGCATGTCGCTCAGGCCGTTGCGGAACATCAGGGTCCGCTCGATGCCCATGCCGAACGCGAAGCCGGAGTACTCCTCCGGGTCGATCCCGCACGCGCGCAGCACGTTCGGGTTGACCATGCCGCAGCCGCCCCACTCGACCCAGCGCGGGCCGTCGCGGTGCGCCGCGAACCACACGTCGAACTCGGCCGACGGCTCGGTGAACGGGAAGTAGTGCGGCCGCCAGCGGGTCCGCGCGTCCGGGCCGAACATCGCGCGGGCGAAGTGGTCCAGCGTGCCCTTGAGGTGCGCCATGGTGATGCCCTTGTCCACCACCAGGCCCTCGACCTGGTGGAAGACCGGCGAGTGGGTGGCGTCCAGCTCGTCGGTGCGGTACACCCGCCCGGGGACGACCACGTAGATCGGCGGCTTGCGGTCCAGCATCGTGCGCGCCTGGACCGGCGAGGTGTGGGTACGCAGCACCAGGCCGGACTCGGTCGCGCCGGTGCTCGTCGCGGCGGCCTTCACCCAGAACGTGTCCATCAGGCCGCGCGCCGGGTGGTCCGGCGAGATGTTGAGCGCGTCGAAGTTGGCCCACTCCAGCTCGACCTCGGGGCCCTCGGCGATCTCGTATCCCATGCCGACGAACAGGTCGCCGACCCGCTCCATCAGCGTGGTCAGCGGGTGCCGGGCGCCGCGCGGGCGGCGGTCCCAGGGCAGGGTGACGTCGACGGTCTCGGTCTCCAGCACGCGCTGGGCCTGCTCGGCCTCCAGCACCACCAGGCGCGCGTCGTACGCGGCCTGGATCGCGGTGCGGGCCTCGTTGACGCGCTTGCCCGCGTCGGCCTTGGCGGCGGGCGGCAGCGCGCCGATCTCGCGGCGGGCCAGCGACACCGGCGAGCGGTCACCCAGGTGCGCGACCTTCTGCGCGGCGAGCGCGTCCAGGTCGGTGGCGTCCGCGAAGGCCTTGTCCGCGGCGGCGACGGCGTCGTCGAGCGCGGCCGGATCGAGCATCGCGGCCTGCTTGGGGTCGTACGGATCGTGACGGTATGTCATCAGAACTCCAGATCGGCAACCGGAACAGTCTAGGCAATGGGCCAGGACGGGCACGCGCGGCTTCGCCGCAGCCCACCGGTGCGATCGGAGAGGAAGAGCTGAACGCGCGTCAGTTCCGCCGCCCGCCACCGGCGGGCTGGCTAAAGGAACGGCGCCTCATCGTTCGCTCCCTCTCGGACGGGTTCTCGCCGCGAGCATACCGCGCGGCGCTCAGCGCTCGCGGCCCGGTTATCGGGGGCGCTGCGCGCGGGCGGAGGCGTAGAGGCAGACGGCCGCGGCGGCGGCGAGGTTGAGCGACTCGGCGCGGCCGTGGATGGGCACGCGGACCGCGGCGTCGGCCGCGTCGCGCAGGTCGTCGGGCAGGCCGTGCGCCTCCGAGCCGAACAGCCAGGCGGTCGGCTGCGCGAGGGAGCCGTCGTCGAGCAGGTCGTCGAGGTCGGTCGCGCCGTAGCCGGAGGTGGCCAGGGTGCGCAGGCCCGCCCCGCGCAGCGCGGCCAGCGCGGCGGGCGCGTCGGGGGCGCGCACCACGTCGAGGTGGAACAGGCTGCCCGCGGAGGCGCGTACGCACTTGGAGTTGTACGGATCCACGGCGTCCCCGGCGAACACCACCGCGGTCGCGCCCGCGGCGTCGGCGGTGCGCAGGATCGTGCCGGCGTTGCCCGGGTCGCGGATCTCGACGGCGACGGCGACCAGCTTCGGCCTGCGGGCCAGCGCCGCCTCCAGCGGGACGTCGCGCAGGTCGCAGACGGCGATGACGCCCTGCGGGGTGACCGTGTCGGCGAGCGCGGCCATCGCCTCGTCGGTGACGACGGAGAAGTGCGCGCTGCTCGCCCCGTGCAGCAGGTCGCGGTGGCGGCGGCGGCCGTCCTCGGTCACGAAGATGTCGCGTACCGCGCCGACGGCCAGCGCCTCCCGGACGGCCTGCGGGCCCTCGGCGAGGAAGCGCCCGGCCTTCTCGCGGTCGCGGCGGCGGTGGAGCTTCGATGCGGCAACGACCCGGGGAGTCCGCTGCGTGAACAGCGGGTCCCCGGGTCGCTGGAAGTGCTGCGTCACCGACGGGCTCAGGCGGCCTGAGCCTCGGCGACGGCCTTCTTGGCCACCGCGACGATGCCGGCGAACGCCGCCTCGTCGTTCACGGCCAGGTCGGCGAGGATCTTGCGGTCGACCTCGACACCCGCGAGCTTGAGGCCCTGGATGAGGCGGTTGTACGTCATGCCGTTGGCACGAGCGCCCGCGTTGATGCGGGTGATCCACAGCTGCCGGAAGTCGCCCTTGCGGTCCTTGCGGTCGCGGTAGGCGTACTGCATCGAGTGGAGGATCTGCTCCTTCGCCTTGCGGTACAGGCGGGAGCGCTGGCCGCGGTAACCGCTGGCGGCCTCGAGCAGGGTACGGCGCTTCTTCTGGGCGTTGACCGCCCGCTTGACGCGTGCCATATCAGCTTCTCCTTAAAGGTTTCCGTCTAAAAGGCGCGCGTCAGCGGCCGAGCATCTTCTTGATGCGCTTCACGTCGGCCTTGGCCACCTCGACGGTGCCCGTCAGCCGGCGGGTGCGCCGGGAGGACTTGACCTCCAGCAGGTGGCGCTTGCCCGCCTGCTCCTTAACGATCTTGCCGGAGCCGGTCACCTTGACCCGCTTGGCCATGCCGCTGTGGTTCTTCATCTTCGGCATCGGAAGTTCTCCCCTACAGAATCTCGCCGCACGGCGGGGGCCGTGCGGCAGGTGCCCAAATCGAGCGTCGTCAGGCCTGTGCCGAGGGCTCGGCCACGGCCTCTTCGGCCTCCGCACCGGTGCCCTCGTCGCCCTTGCGGCCGACGGCGGCCTTCGTGCTGCGATGCGGCGCAAGCACCATGATCATGTTTCGCCCGTCCTGCTTCGCCGACGACTCGACGAATCCGACCTCGGCGACCTCCTCCTCCAGCTTGCGCAGGAGGCGGAAGCCCAGCTCCGGGCGGCTCTGCTCGCGACCGCGGAACATGATGGTCACCTTGACCTTGTCTCCGGCCTTGAGGAACCGCACGACGTGACCCTTCTTGGTCTCGTAGTCGTGCGAGTCGATCTTCGGACGGAGCTTCATCTCCTTGATGACCGTCTGCTGCTGGTTACGCCGGGCTTCCCTGGCCTTGAGCGCGCTCTCGTACTTGAACTTGCCGAAGTCCATGAGCTTGCAGACCGGCGGGCGTGCCATGGGCGCAACCTCAACCAGATCCAGATCGACATCCGCGGCCAACTGCAGGGCGCGCTCCAGCGGGACGATGCCCACCTGCTCACCCTCCGGGCCGACCAGTCGGACCTCACGCGCCCGGATCTGATCGTTGATGCGTGGCTCGACGCTGATGTGGCCTCCTCAAATCGTGTTCCGCGCCACCGGTAGGCGCCGGCGACGCGCTTGGCGTCAGACCAAAAGCAGAAGGCCCAGGCGACAGCCTGGGCCCGCTCGACCGGTCTGGGTGCACGCCAAGTGCACGACCCGAATGGAGGACGGGAAAGTCCTTCACCAGGTGACCGGACCCGGCTCGCTCAGGGCGATCGGGTGGGAGCAGGCGCTCCGCTTGCCTCCGACTCCGCCGGACCGCACACAGGGCGCGTTCACGGGTGTCGGAAAGGTCGACTCGAAAAGATTACCACAACCCCTGCTTGCGCCCGGCAGGGCGGGAGGGTATGTGCTCAGGCCACCGGTTCCGCGGCACGGGCGGCGGCGTGCAGCGACCGCAGCGACTGCACCGCGGCGACCGCGTGCGCCCGGTCCACTGCCTGCACGGCGAGCACCGACACGGTGTCGTCGTTCTCCAGCTCCAAGCTCAGCCACGGCTGGTTGCGCTCGAATGCGATCTTGCGCACAGCGCCCCACGGCAGCTCGTACCCACCGATGATGTTGCGGACCCGGATGCCCGCGGCGTCGGCCTCCACGCGGGGCCGGGCCACCGCCATGATGCCCAGCGCGAACACCACCCCGAGCGCGATCATGGCGAACTGGTCGCCCTTGCGGAACACGCCCTCGCCGACCTCGGTCAGCGCGGTGCCGATCACCGCGAACAGCACCACCACCGCCACCGCGGCGCCGATGCACACCCGCCGCGTACGCAGGGGCCGGAAACTGACGCGCTGTCCCTCGCTGCTCACGCCGACGAGTCTGCCACGGGCGGCGGTGACGGCCTCCACCGCCACCGCCGCCGAGGCGCGTCACACACCGTTGCCCGGACGGAACCGGCCGGACCACGTCACCCGTGGCCCGGCCGGGAGGTGGAGCAGCCGCTCCGGTGCGGGGTTACAGGCGGCAGGCGTGGATGTCGGTGACCAGGATGGCGCGGGCGCCGAGGTCGTACAGCTCGTCCATGATCCGGTGCACGTCGGTGCGCTGGACCATCGCCTGCACGGCGACCCAGCCCTCGCGGTGCAGCGGGGACACCGTCGGCGACTCGATGCCGGGGGTCAGCGCGACCGCGCTCTCCAGCCGGTCGGCGCGTACGTCGTAGGCCAGCATCACGTAGCGGCGGGCCACCAGCACACCCTGCAGGCGGCGCAGCAGCTGGGCCACGGCGCCGTTGCGCTCGCCCTCGGGCCGGCCGACCAGCACCGCCTCGGAGACCAGGATCGGCTCCCCGATCGGCACCAGCCCGGCCTGCCGCAGCGTGCCGCCGGTGGCGACCACGTCGGCGATGACGTCGGCCACCCCGAGCCGCACCGCGTTCTCCACGGCGCCGTCGAGCTTGACCACGTCGGCCTTGATCTCGTGCTCGATCAGGAAGCGCTCGACCACGCCGGGGTACGCCGTGGCGACGCGCCGCCCGGCCAGGTCGGGGATGTCCCGCACCGTCTCCGGCGGGGCGGCGAACCGGAACGTGGCCGGCGCGAATCCCAGCGGCAGCAGCTCGGTCACCGGCGCCCCGGAGTCCACCAGCAGATCCTGCCCGGTGATCCCGAGGTCGAGGTCGCCGGAGCCCACGTACACCGCGATGTCCCGCGGCCGCAGATAGAAGAACTCGACGTCGTTGTCGGCGTCCATGCAGACCAGGTCACGGTCGTCCCCGCGCTGGCGATACCCCGCCTCCCGCAGCATGTCGGAGGCGGGCTTGGACAGGGTGCCCTTGTTGGGCACGGCAATACGCAGCATGTTCTCTTCGACTCGTCTCTGTGATCAACCAATGTTGATCATGAAGTTATGGACACGACACACCGTCGAACACGTCCATAAGTTCATGATCAACCCGACAAAGGGCGGGCGCGGGATCACAGATGTCGGTAGACGTCCTTGAGGGTGAGGTTGGCGGCGAGCATCAGGACCTGGGTCTGGTAGAGGAGCTGGGAGATCTCCTCGGCGGCGCGGTCCGGGCCCTCATGCTCGGCGGCCATCCACGACTCGGCGGCCTCCTCGACCACCTTCTTGCCGACCGCGTGCACGCCTGCGGAGACCGCCTTGACCGTGCCGGAGGTCGGGTCACCAGCGGCCACCTTGGCCTGCAGCTCCTCGAACAGCTCCTCGAACGTCTTCACGCCGGTCATTCTGCCCGATCGGTCCCGGACCGCCCCGACCGCCCGGCCCGCGCGGCACATGCTGGGACGACGCGGCGGCGAGGAGCATGGAGGGATGAGCGAACACATGCTGGCCGTACGCCAGGACAGCCTCGGCGGGCCCGAGGTGCTCCACGTGGCCGAGGTCCCCCGCCCCTCCCCCGGCCCGACGGAGGTGCTGGTGCGGGTGCACGCGGCCGGGGTGAACCCGGTGGACTGGAAGGTGCGCCGGCGCGGTGGCACGTTCGGCGACCCGCCGTTCACGGTGGGCTGGGACGTGTCGGGCGAGGTCGCGGCGATCGGCCCCGGGGTGACCCGGTTCGCGGTGGGCGACGAGGTGTTCGGCATGCCCCGCTTCCCGATGGCGGCGGGCGCGTACGCGCAGTACGTGACGTCACCGTCCCGGCAGCTCGCGCGCAAGCCCGCCGGGCTGGACCACGTGCACGCCGCCGCGCTGCCGCTGGCCGCGCTGACCGCCTGGCAGGCGCTGGTGGACACGGCGCGGGTCACCGAGGGGCAGCGGGTGCTGGTACACGCCGCGGCGGGCGGCGTCGGGCACCTGGCGGTGCAGATCGCCAAGGCGCGCGGGGCGTACGTCATCGGCACCGCCCGCGCCGAGAAGCACGGCCTGCTGCGCGAGCTGGGCGTGGACGAGCCGGTCGACTACACGGCGGTCGACTTCGCGCAGGTGGTCAAGGACGTGGACGTGGTGCTCGACACCGTCGGCGGCGACTACGAGGACCGCTCGCTGCGCACCCTGCGGCCCGGCGGCATCCTGGTCGGCATCCTCAACGCGGGCAGCGCGGCGGAGACGGCGGCCAAGGCGGCGGCGCTCGGGGTACGCGGGACGGGCATGCTGGTCGAGCCGGACCACACCGGCTTGGAGCAGATCGCCGCGCTGGTCGAGGCCGGCCTGCTGCGCCCGCTGGTGGCCGCGACGTTCCCGCTGGCCGAGGCGGACCGGGCCCACGAGCTGGGCGAGACCGGCCGCACCACCGGCAAGATCGTCCTCACCGTCCCGCAGGACTGAGCCGAGCCTGCCACGGCACCGCGTGGCAGGCTCCGCTCAGCGGCCGGCGGTCACTTCACGGTGACCGTGTGGTTGTCCTTGAACATCCGGGAGCCGTCGTTCTCGGAGATGTCGAACACCTCGATCACGTACGTGCCCGGGGCCAGGGACATCGGCACCTTCGCCTCGCCCTGGGCCGGGCCGCCCGCCGACAGGGTGATGAAGCCCTCCTTCACCACGGTCGTGCCCTTGCGGATCTCGTAGTTCATGGTGGCCTCGAAGACCATGCCCGCCACGTGCAGCGTGAAGTCGCGCGGCACGGTCGCGCCGTGCTGCGGGTCGATCAGCCACACCGGCAGCAGCACGTCCACCGCCGGGGCGCGCCGCTGCGGATCACGGGTGTCGACGTGGCCCCAGAGTTCGTCGGCCTGCCGCCCGTCCAGGTGGATGCGCACCGCGGGCTTGCCGCTGGCCGCCGTCGCGGTCCAGACCAGCTGCTGCACGGCCTGGTGCGCGCCGAACGAGCCCGCCTCGCCGTTGACGGCGGCGCCGGACAGGTCGACGGTGACCGTGTCCCCGCTGACGCTGACCCCGCGCACCCGGGCGCTCGCGGGCCACAGGCTCACGTAGTCCGGGTCGTAGGCGGTGCGCCCGTCGAGCATCTCGGTGACCGCGGCCCGGGTGCGCGCCGCGGGCGAGCCGTCGCCGACCGGCAGCTTGTGGAACTCGCGCACGAGTTTGGGATCGCCGCGGTGGTCCTCGGTCAGGTAGTAGATCGCCAGGGCGCCGGACGCCCCGGCGGTCGGGCCGCCCGGCTCGGTGGTGGCGCCGGGCGCCGTGGTGGCCGGTGCCGTCGAGGCCGACGGCGCCGCTGACCCCGTGGGGTCCGGTGAGGGTGTGGTGGGGGTGCAGGCGGCCGACAACGCGACGAGCGCGAGCGGGACCAGCACGCGGAGCCTCAGCGCAGACATACCTCAGGTGTACGTCCACCTGGGGAAGGTCACCACCGGCCGATCAGCTCACGCCGAAACTTGTCACCGCCCCGGGTCCGCGGTGTCAGCCGAGCGAGCGCAGCGTGACGGCGGCGTCGAGCGCGGCGTAGACGCTGGCCCAGCCCTTGTCCTCGCCGGAGTCGGGCAGCCCGGCCCGGTCCCGGGCCTGCTCGACGGTGTTCACCGTGAGCACGCCCTGGGCGACGGGGGTGCCCTCGTCCAGCGCCACCCGGGTCAGGCCCTCGGTCACCGACTTGCACACGTAGTCGAAGTGGGCGGTGTCGCCGCGGATGACCACGCCCAGCGCCACGACCGCGTCGTGCCGGCGGGCCAGCGCCTGCGCCACCACGGGCAGCTCGACCGAGCCGGCCACGTGCGCGACCTGCACGTCGGTGACGCCGCAGGCCTTCGCGGCGGCCTGCGCCCGGTCCAGCATCTGCTCGACCAGGTCGGCGTGCCAGCGGGTGGCGACGATGCCCAGGCTCAGCCCGGACGCGTCCACGGTGGTCAGTTCGGGGGCGCCGTGACCGGCCATCAGCTCAGCCCTTCCAGGTCGTCCAGCTCGGACAGGTCCAGCTCGTGACCCATCCGGTCGCGCTTGGTGCGCAGGTAGCGCAGGTTCTCCGGGTGCGGGCGGATCGGCAGCGCCTCGCGGCCGACCACCTTCAGGCCGTACCCCTCCAGCCCGGCGCGCTTGGCCGGGTTGTTGGTGAGCAGGCGCATGGTGCGCACGCCGAGGTCGTAGAGGATCTGCGCGCCGGTGCCGTAGTCGCGGGCGTCGGCGGGCAGGCCGAGGTCGAGGTTCGCGTCGACGGTGTCCCGGCCGCCGTCCTGCAGCTGGTACGCCTGGAGCTTGTGCAGCAGGCCGATGCCGCGGCCCTCGTGACCGCGCACGTAGAGCACCACGCCCCGGCCCTCCTCGGCCACCCGGCGCAGCGCCGCGTGCAGCTGCGGGCCGCAGTCGCAGCGCACCGAGCCGAACACGTCGCCGGTCAGGCACTCCGAGTGCACCCGGACCAGCACCTCCTGGCCGTCGCCGATCTCGCCGTACACCATCGCGATGTGCTCGGCGTTGTCGTGCGTGGCGTGGTAGCCGACCGCGGTGAACTCGCCGAACTCGGTGGGCAGGCGGGCCTCGGCGACCCGGGTCACCAGCTGCTCGGTGCGCCGCCGGTAGGCGATCAGGTCGGCGATGCTGACCAGCACCAGCTCGTGCTCGGCGCAGAAGCGCTGCAGGTCGGGCAGGCGCATCATGGTGCCGTCGTCGTTGACCATCTCGCACAGCGCCCCGGCGGGGCGCAGCCCGGCCAGCACGGCCAGGTCCACGGCGGCCTCGGTATGGCCGGGACGGCGCAGCACGCCGCCGGACTTGGCCCGCAGCGGCACCACGTGACCGGGCCGGGCCAGGTCGGTGGGCTTGGTGTGCGCGTCGCCGAGCAGGCGCAGGGTGCGGGCCCGGTCGGCGGCGGAGATGCCGGTGGACACCCCTTCGCGGGCGTCGACGGTCACGCAGTACGCGGTGCCGCGCCGGTCCTGGTTGGTGTAGTACATGGGCGGCAGCTCCAGCCGGTCCGCCTCGTCCTCGGTGATCGCCACGCAGATGTAGCCCGAGGTGTATCGCACGGTGAACGCGACCAGCTCCTGGCTGGCCAGCTCGGCGGCGAAGATGAGGTCGCCCTCGTTCTCGCGGTCCTCGTCGTCGACCACGACGACCGGCTTGCCGGCCTTGATCGCCGCGATGGCGTCCTCGATGGTGTTCAGGGTCATCAGTTCGCTCCCCGCTGCGCCGCGACCAGCTTCTCGACGTACTTGGCGATCACGTCGACCTCCAGGTTCACCAGGGCGCCCGGCTCCTTGCGGCCGAGCGTGGTGAGCTCCAGGGTGGTCGGGATCAGGCTCACCGTGAAGGACTCGTCGTCGACCGCGACCACGGTCAGCGAGATGCCGTCGACGGTGATCGAGCCCTTCTCCACGATGTACCGGGACAGGCCCGCCGGGAGGGAGATCCGGACATCCTCCCAGCCGCCGCCGGGCTGCTTCGAGGTGACCGTGCCCACGCCGTCCACGTGGCCCTGCACGATGTGGCCGCCCAGCCGGGTCGCGGCGGTGACCGCGCGCTCCAGGTTCACCCGCTCGCCGGGGGCCAGCGAGCCGAGCGAGCTGCGGTCGAAGGTCTCCTTCATGACCTCGGTCCGGAAGGTGTCGCCCTCGGTCTCGATCACGGTCAGGCAGACGCCGTTGACCGCGATGGAGTCGCCGTGATTGGCGTCCGAGACCACCAGCGGCCCCCGCACGGTGACCACCGCGCCGTCGCCCTGCCAGTCGACGCGCACGACCTCGCCGAGCTCTTCCACGATGCCGGTGAACACTCGTTCCTCCTCGTGCGCCGGCCGCGTGGGAAGCGCCCGGCTCCGGTCACAGGTTGCCGCTGTCCGCGCTCGCGCGCGGCCGTGCGGTCAGGCGCAGATCCGGCCCGATCCGGTCAACATCTAACACTTCCAGATCGATGGCGTCGGTGATGGTTGTCACCCCGGCTCCGACGAGTGCCGCCGGGCCGTCACCCAGGAGCTTGGGCGCGATGTACGAGACGATCAGATCGACCAGACCCGCCCCCAGGAAGGCACCGGCCAGGCGTGGGCCGCCCTCCAACAGCACGCTGCGGATGCCCCGGTGGTGCAGCTCGCTGAGCACGGCCTTCAAATCCACCCGGCCGGTCTCGTCGCTGCCGAGCAGCGCGGAGGTGGCGATGAGGGTCGGCGCGGCCCCGTCCCGGACGCGGGCCTCGGCAGGGGTCTGCCCGTCGGAGTCGATCACGACGCGCAGCGGCTGCCGGATGGCCAGGCTGCCGGTGCGCAGGTCACGGGTGGTGAGCCGGGGGTCGTCGGCGAGCACGGTGCCGACGCCGACCATGATCGCGTCGACGGTGCCGCGCAGCCGGTGCACGTCCATCCGGGCCGCCTCGGACGTGATCCACATGCTGGTGCCGTCGGAGGCGGCGGCCCGGCCGTCCAGGGTCGAGGCGGTCTTCCAGATCACGTACGGCCGCCCCCGGCGTACGGAGGTCAGCCAGGCGATGTTGCCCTGCTCCGCCTCGGCCCGGCGCACCCCGATGATCACCTCGACGCCCGCGTCGCGCAGCGTCTGCTCGCCACCGGCGGCCAGCGGGTTGGGGTCCTCGACCGCGATCACCACGCGGGACACCCCGGCCCGGATCAGCGCCTGCACACACGGGCCGGTGCGGCCGGTGTGGTTGCACGGCTCCAGCGTGACCACGGCGGTGCCGCCCCGGGCCTTCTCACCGGCCTGGGCCAGCGCCACGATCTCGGCGTGCGGGCCGCCCGCGTACACGTGGAAGCCCTCGCCCACGACCTGGCCCGCGGCGTCCAGCAGCACGCAGCCCACCACCGGGTTGGGGCTGGTGGTGCCGAGACCCCGCGCGGCGAGCTCGATCGCCCGCGCCATCGCCTTGTCCTCGGCCGGACTGACCGCGGGTTGCTGCCCCATGCCGATTCGTCCTCCCTGCGTTCACGCGGCCGGCACGCTCTGGCCACCGGCGGCAAGTCTGTCACGCGGGCGGCGGTGCCTCGGCGGCGGTGTCGCTCTCTGTGACGCGCTGCTGGGGCAGGGACGGGCGGTCCGAGCGCTGGTCGATGGCCACGTAGTTGCCGTGGTGCTTCTTGGCCGCCGACTTCATCTCCGAGGCCACCGCCACCACCTCGCTGGGATGACCGAAGGCGCGGCTGGTGGACAGCGCCACCCCGATGGACAGGGTGACCATGTTCACCTCGTGCACCTTGCCGCGCCGGTCCACCACCTCCATGTAGCCGCGCGCCGAGTCGACCGGGTCGTAGAGCGCGTCGGTGGCCTTCTGGAAGTCGTAGATCGCCCGGGTGGTGATCTCCTGCAGCTGCGACGGGTGGCAGACCACCACGAAGTCGTCGCCGCCCACGTGGCCCAGGAACGCGGGCGGCAGCCCCGCGGCGACCGTGGCCCGGCGCATGGCGCGCGCCAGGGCGCTGATGAACAGGTCACCCCGGCCGAACCCGTACACGTCGTTGACGCTCTTGAAGCGGTCGATGTCGACGTAGCAGACGGCGTAGTCGTCGCCCGCCTTCAGCCGGTCGGCGATCTCCCGCAGGATGCGGGTGTTGCCGGCCAGCCCGGTCAGCGGCGACACCTCCCGCGCCTCCTGGTTGCGGCGCAGCGTGGCGCGCACCCGGGCGATCAGCTCGGAGGTGTCGAACGGCTTGACGATGTAGTCGTCCGCCCCCGCCGCCAGGCCCGCCACCTTGTCCGAGGTGAGCGCCTTCGCGGTGAGCACGATGATGGGCAGCGCGGTGACCATCGGGTCGGCCCGCAGCCGCCGGGTCAGCTCCAGCCCGTCCATCTCCGGCATCATCAGGTCGACCAGCGCCAGGTCGGGTCGCTGATGCTCCAGCAGGGCCAGCGCCTCCGCGCCGCTGTGCGCGCTCATCACGTCGAACCCGTGCAGGCGCAGGTTGACCTCCACCACGCGCACGATGTCGGGGTCGTCGTCGACGACCAGGATCACCTCGGCATGGCCGGCTGCCTGCGGCTCGATGGTCAAACTGTCGTGCCCCCACTGTCCGATGTGGCCTGCCGGACGAGTGCCGCCTCGGCCAGAGCACGCAGTTTACGACAGGCCTCCGCGGGATCGTGGGCGCCGTACACCGCCGTCCCGGCGACGAACGCGTCCGCCCCGGCCAGCGCCGCCTGCTCGATGGTGGCGTCGGCGATGCCGCCGTCCACCTCGATGCGGATGTCCAGGTGGCCCGCGTTCGCGTGACGGCGGGCGAGCCGCACCTTGTCCAGCAGCTCCGGCATGAACGCCTGCCCGCCGAAGCCCGCCTTGATGGTCATCACCAGCAGCGTGTCGAAGTGCGGCAGCAGCTCCAGGTACGGCTCGATCGGGGTGTCCCGGTCGATCGCGAGCCCGGCCTTCGTGCCCGCCGCGCGCAGGTCCTTGGCCAGCGCCACCGGGTCGTCGCACGCCTCCGCGTGGAAGGTGACGTTGTACGCCCCCAGCTCCGCGTACGCCGGCGCCCAGCGGACCGGGTCCTCGATCATCAGGTGGCAGTCGAACGGGATGTCGGTGGCCCGGCGCAGGCTCTCCACCACCGGCGGCCCGATGGTCAGGTTGGGCACGAAGTGGTTGTCCATCACGTCCACGTGCAGCCAGTCCGCCGCGCCGCGCACCGCTCGCGCCTCCTCGGCCAGGCGGGCGAAGTCGGCGGCGAGGATGCTGGGGGCGATGATGAGATCCGCAGTCACGCGATCAGCTTACGAAGCGTGAGCCGATCCTGACTCGGTCGGTCCCCCTACCGCCGTCCGACGACGGGAGGGGCCGGTTCGGCCGGTCGAGTCGATGTGCCGCGACAGAGGTCAGCCGTTACGCCAGGGCGGTCCGGCCGCCGGGTGGTGGTGCCCGGCCGTGGCAGGCGACTTCGGGGTTGCCTTCGCAACACCAGGGTTGCCTGCCACGGTGCGGACAGGTCGCGCCGCGTTCAGGCGTTGCGGCGCAGCAGCGCGATGAACATCGCGTCCGTGCCGTGCTTGTGCGGCCACAGCTGCACGGTCGGGCCGTCGCCCAGGCCGGGCATCCCGGCGGGCAGCACCTCGCGGGCGTCGACGAAGTCCACGTCGAAGCCGCCCCGGCGCACCGCCTCGGAGACGCTCACCTTCGTCTCGACCAGGTGCGGCGAGCACGTCACGTAAGCCACCAGCCCGCCGGGCCGTACCGCGCGCAGCGCCGCCCCCAGCAGTTCGCGCTGCAGCTTGGTCAGCGGCGGCAGGTCGGAGGGCTGGCGGCGCCAGCGCGACTCCGGCCGGCGGCGCAGCGAGCCCAGCCCCGTGCAGGGCGCGTCGACCAGGACCCGGTCGAAACCGCCCGCCGGCAGGTCGTGGTCGGTGCCGACGCTGCGGCCGTCGGCGCACAGCACCGTGGCGGGCATGCCGCGCACCGCGGCCTCGACCATGTGCGCGCGGTGCTCGGTGACCTCGACCGCGGTCAGGTGCGCGCCGCGCTGCGCGGCCAGCGCCGCGAGCAGGCCCGCCTTGCCGCCCGGCCCGGCGCACAGGTCGAGCCAGCGCTCGTCGCGGCCGTCCAGCGGCGCCTGCGCCAGGGCGGTGGCGACCAGCTGGCTGCCCTCGTCCTGCACGTGCGCCTTGCCGGTCTTGATCTCGACCAGCTCGCCGGGCGAGCCGCCGCCGAGGTAGACCGCGTACGGCGAGAACGCGCCCGGCATGCCGCCCACCGTGTCGGCCAGCTCGACCGCGTCGGCGCGGCCGGGGCGCGCGCACAGGTGCACCTCGGGCCGCTCGTTGTCGGCCGCCAGCAGCCGCTCGGTCTCGGCCAGGTCGCCGCCGAGCGCCTCGCGGAACGCGCGCACGATCCACTCCGGATGGTGGTGGGTGACCGCCAGGTGCCCCACCGGGTCCTCCTGCTCGGCCGGGGCCACCTTGGCCAGCCAGGCGTCCAGGTCGTGCTCGGCGATGCGGCGCATCACCGCGTTGGCGAACCCGGCCGCGCCCGGCGCCACCGAGTGCACCAGGTCCACCGTGGACGCCACCGCGGCGTGCGCGGGCACCCGGGTGTGCAGCAGCTGGTACGCCCCCAGGCGCAGCGCGTCGCGGGCCGGCGGGTCGATGCGGGACACCTCGCGGTCGGCGGCCGACTCGATGATCCGGTCGAGCGTCCCCCGGGCGCGCAGCGTGCCGTAGGTCAGCTCGGTCGCGAACGCCGCGTCCCGGCCGAACAGCCCGGCCTCGCGGAGCAGCCCCGGCAGGACCAGGTTCGCGTACGCGTCATCCCGGTGCACCGCCAGCAGTGCCTGGTACGCCGTCATCCGGGCCGGGTCGTGCGCGGGCCGCCCGGCACGCGGGCCGCGCCCGCCCCGGGCGTCACGGTCATGGTGCCGGGGCTTGGCCGCACCCGAGCTGCTGCCACCACGAAACGAAGTCACGAGAAGCTGTCCTCACCGTCGACCCGCACCCCGCGGGCCCAGTCCACCGCCGACATGGCCTTCTTGCCCGCTGCGCGCACCTCGCCCAGCTCCACCGGGCCGGTGGCGGTGCCGACCAGCACCCGGCGCTTCTCCACCAGCAGGTCACCCGGCTTGAGCGCGGGGCCGTCCGCCACCGGCAGCACCGGCCCGAGCTTGACCCGCTCGCCGCGGAACGTGGTCCACGCACCCGGCGCGGGCGTCGTCGCGCGCACTCGGCGGTCCACCGCGAACGCGGGCTCGTCCCAGCGCACCTCGGCGTCCTCGACCGTGATCTTCGGAGCCAGGGTCACCCCGTCCTCCGGCTGCGGCACCGCCCGCGCCGCGCCGCCGCCGATCGCGTCGAGCACGGCGACCAGCAGGTCCGCGCCGCTCACGGCGAGGCGCTCCAGCAGGTCGCCGGAGGTGTCGCGGGGGCGGATCGCCTCGGTCAGCGTGCCGAACACGGGGCCGGTGTCCAGGCCCGCCTCCAGCTGGAACACCGACGCGCCGGTGATCTCGTCGCCCTTCCAGACCGAGTGCTGCACCGGGGCCGCGCCACGCCACGCGGGCAGCAGCGAGAAGTGCAGGTTCACCCAGCCGTGCACCGGGATCTCCAGGGCCGCCGGGGGCACCAGCGCGCCGTACGCGACCACCGGCACGCAGTCCGGGGCCAGCTCGCGCAGCCGGTCCAGGAACTCCGGCTCGCGCGGGCGCTGCGGGGTGAGCACCTCGATGCCGCGCTCGTCGGCCCAGGCGCCCGCGTGCGAGCGCACCATCCGCCGCCCCCGGCCCGACGGGGCGTCCGGGCGGGTGACCACGGCCAGCAGCTCGTGGCCGGACTTCTCGATCGCGTCGAGGGAGGGCACCGCCACCTCGGGCGTGCCGGCGAAGACCAGGCGCATCAGCTCACCGCCCCAGGCCGAACGGGCTGGCGGCGTGCGGGGACACCTTCACCACGGTCTTCGTGGGGTCGTACCAGTCGGCCCGGCGGATGTCGCGCAGCGCCGTCTTGCGGGCCTGAGTGTCCAGCCGGTCGATGAAGATGACGCCGTCGAGGTGGTCGGTCTCGTGCTGGATGCAGCGCGACATCAGGCCGGTGCCGACGATCTGCAGCGGGTCGCCGGACTCGTTGAAGCCCTTGGCGATCACGTTCTTGCGGCGCTTGGTGTCGTAGTACAGCCCCGGCACGGACAGGCAGCCCTCGTCGCCGTCCATCTCCTCCTCGTCGGGGAAGTGCAGCACCGGGTTGATCAGGTGGCCGAGCACGTCGTCCACGTCGAAGCTGAACACCCGCAGGCCCACGCCGATCTGCGGCGCGGCCAGCCCGACTCCCCCGGCGTCACGCATGGTCTCGGTCAGGTCGCGCACCAGCATGCGCAGTTCCTTGTCGAACGTGACCACCTCGTCGGCGGGGGTGCGCAGCACCGGATCCCCGAAGAGTCGGATCGCTTGGACGGTCACAGGGGTTCGTCTCCTCGGCTGTCGTACGAAGGGCAGTGCTGATCAGTCTACGGAGTGCCCCGTGCCCGCCCGCACGATCGGTCCCCCGCCACAGACTTTGTCCCCTTATCGACTCCCAACATCACACCCCACCCCGATCGCACGGTCCCTTCCCGCAAGATCGTCCGACTTGCCTGGCACACGGGCGAATCTTGCGCGCGGATGCACCCATGTGCCGGGCAAGTCGGATGATCTAGGGGCGCGCGGGGTCAGAGTTCGTGGGGGTCGAGTTGGATGCGGACGGGGTGGGCCGCCTTGCGGAGGCTGCGGACGCCGGCCGCGTCGTGGAGGGCCTTGGCCAGGGCGAGGCCGCCGCCGCGGGCGGTGCGCAGCAGCATGCGCTCCTCGTCCTCGCCGACCGGGAGCGGGCCGAGCACCTGCACCCCGTCCGGCAGGCGCGCCACGTCGAGGAACTCGTTCACCGCCGCCGCCGGGCCGGTCAGCGACGCCAGCCGCGCGGCGGGCGGGAAGCCCAGCTCGCGGCGCTCGCCCAGCTCCCGGTCGGCCAGCCAGGCCGGATCCCAGCGCACCAGCGCCTGCACCGTGGCCAGCCCGCCGTCGGCGACCACCACCACCTTGCCGCCCCGCTCCCCCGGCCGGGCCAGCGCCGCCGCGTTGAACCAGCGCCGCGCGGCCTCCTCGGTGGCCCGCAGATCGGCCCGGGTCAGCAGCGCCCACGAGTCCAGCAGCAGCACCGCGCCGTAGCCGCCCTCGGCCACCGGCTCCGCGCCCGGCGTGGACAGCACCAGCGCCGCCTCCGCGGGCACCGTGGCGAGCACCGCGTCCTTGCCCGAGGTCCGCACCGGCACCCCGGGCAGGGCCCGGCCCAGCTCCTCCGCGGTACGCCGGACGCCCGTCACCGCCGCGCGCAGCCGCCTGCCGCCGCAGGCCGGGCAGGTCCAGCCCGCCGCGGGCCGGGCACACCAGCGGCACGCCGCCACGCTGCCCGAGCCGCCGAGCGCCAGCGGCCCGGAGCAGCGCGTGCACCGGGCGCGCTCGCGGCAGTCCTGGCAGGAGACCGCCGGCACGTACCCCCGCCGGGGCACCTGGACCAGCACCGGCGCGTTCGCGGCCAGCGCCTCGCGCGCCGCCTGCCAGGCCACGCTGGGCAGCCGGGCCGACGCCGCCGCCGGGTCCCGGGCAAGCTGGCTGTCGTCGGCGGGCAGCACCGCGGGCGCGGCCCGCCGCACCTGGTCCCGGTGCGCCGCCACCTCCTTGGCCCAGCCGGTGGCGAGCAACAACTGCGCCTCGGCGGTCCGCGCGAAGCCGCCCACCAGCACCGCCGCGCCCGTCTGCTGGGCGCGCGTCAGCAGGATCTGCCGGACGTGCGGGTACGGCGAGCGCGGCTCGGCGTGCAGGTCGTCGCCGTCGTCCCAGAGCGCGACCAGGCCCAGCTCCGCCACCGGCGCGAGCGCCGCCGAGCGGGTGCCGACCACGGCGGCCACCTGCCCCCGCCGGGCGCGCAGGAAGCGCCGGTAGCGCTCGCTCGGGCCGAGCGCCGCCGCCAGCGCGACGTGCCGGTCCGGGCCGAGCAGCGCGGTCAGCGCCGCGTCCAGGCGCTCCAGGTCCCGCGCGTCGGCCACGACGACCACCGCGCCCCGGCCGCTGTGCAGGGTCGCCGCCACGGCCTCCGCGATCCGGGCGGGCCACTGCTCGCCGGGCAGCGCCGACCAGACCGCGCGCGGCGCGCGCCCCTCGGCCAGCGCGCGCAGGAACGGCTCGCCCGCCGGGTAGCGGCGCCAGCCGTCGAAGGGCGGCGCGGCGGGCACGCCGTCCGGGGCGGGCACGCCGGGTTCGGTCTCCACCTTCGCCTGGCGGGGCGGCACGGCCAGGCGCAGCACGTCGGCGAGGCTGCCCGCGTACCGGTCGGCGACCTCGCGGGCCGCGCGGACCACCTGCGGGTCGAGCACCGGCTCGGCCGAGACGACCTTCTCCAGCCAGGCGAGCCTGCCCTCGTGCGCGGTCTCCTCGACCCGGTCGAGCAGCCAGCCGTCGACGAGCTGGCCGCTGAAGCGGACCTTCACCCGCGTGCCGGGGCGGGCCTTGGCGTCGAGGTCGGCGGGCACCCGGTAGTCGAAGGTGCGGTCCAGGTGGGGCAGCGGCACGTCCACGCAGACCCGCGCGACGGCCAGGCTCCCGGCCGGCTCCCGGTCCTGTTTCGCACGCGCTGTCACGCCTGAAGTCTTAGCAGAGCGGTCCGACGCCCCGTCGCCCACCGCTCCCGCCGCGCGGGACACGCCTCGGGCCGGATGTCAGGAAGGGCACCTTCTACATCGCAAAGCGATAAGAAGGTGCCCTTCCTTTCAGGCGGGTGGTCAGCCGATGGCGGACTTGAGGTCGGCGACGCGGTCGGTGCGCTCCCAGGTCAGGTCGGGCAGCTCGCGGCCGAAGTGGCCGTACGCCGCGGTCTGCTGGTAGATCGGGCGCAGCAGGTCCAGGTCGCGAATGATGGCCGCAGGGCGCAGGTCGAAGACGTCGTTGATGGCCTTCTCGATGCGCTCGACCGGGTAGTTCTCCGTGCCGAAGGTCTCCACGAACAGGCTGACCGGCTTGGCCTTGCCGATGGCGTACGCCACCTGGACCTCGCAGCGCTCGGCGAGCCCGGCCGCGACCACGTTCTTGGCGACCCAGCGCATCGCGTACGCCGCCGAGCGGTCGACCTTCGACGGGTCCTTGCCGGAGAACGCGCCGCCGCCGTGGCGGGCGTAGCCGCCGTAGGTGTCGACGATGATCTTGCGGCCGGTGAGGCCGGCGTCGCCCATCGGGCCGCCGATCTCGAAGCGGCCGGTCGGGTTGACCAGCAGCCGGTAGCCCTCGGTGTTCAGGCCCAGGCCGTCCAGCTCGGGCGCGATGACGTGCTCGCGCACGTCCGGCGTGAGCAGCGACTCCAGCGAGATGTCGGGCGCGTGCTGGGAGGAGACCACGACGGTGTCGAGGCGGACCGGCTTGAAGCCGTCGTACTCGATGGTGACCTGGGTCTTGCCGTCGGGGCGCAGGTACGGGATCGCGCCGTCCTTGCGGGCCGCGGTGAGGCGGCGGGCCAGCCGGTGCGCGAGCGCGATCGGCAACGGCATCAGCTCGGGCGTCTCCGAGCAGGCGAAGCCGAACATCATGCCCTGGTCGCCGGCGCCCTGGTTGTCGAGGGAGTCGCCGCCCTCGCCGGAGCGCTGCTCCAGCGCGCTGTCCACGCCCTGGGCGATGTCGGGCGACTGCGAGCCGATGGACACGCTGACGCCGCAGGACGCGCCGTCGAAGCCCTTCTTGGAGGAGTCGTAGCCGATCGACAGGATCGTGTTGCGCACGATCTCCGGGATGTCGGCGTACGCGGAGGTGGTGACCTCGCCCGCCACGTGCACCTGGCCCGTGGTGATCAGGGTCTCGACCGCGACGCGGCTGCGCGGGTCCTGACGGAGCAGCGCGTCCAGGATGCCGTCGCTGATCTGGTCAGCGATCTTGTCCGGGTGACCCTCGGTGACCGACTCCGAGGTGAACAGGCGACGTGCCACTCGATTTCTCCCATACAGCGACTTGGATGACGATGAATGGACGGTACGGCCCACCACCGCCTTGGCGAAAGTCTAGTCAGAAAGTAGGTCTTGCCGCCGCATGCCCGGCCGGAAGTCCGCAGGACGGGACGGCCGTCACAGCAGCGCGACGACCTGGTCCCAGACCGCGTCGGCGAGTTCGTCCTTGCTCTGCGGGCCCAGCTCGCGCGAGGAGCCGTCCGCGCCGAGCACCACCGCCTCGTTGCGGTCGGACCCGAAGACCTTGTCCTCGCCCACCTCGTTGACCACGATCAGGTCGGCCCGCTTGCGCACCAGCTTGCCGCGGGCGTGCTCCAGCGCGTCGTGCGTCTCCGCGGCGAACGCCACCAGCACCTGGCCCGGCCGCTTGGCCGCGCCCAGCTCGGCGGCGATGTCCGGGTTCGTGGTCAGCTCGATGACCGGGGTCGCGCCGTCGTCGGTCTTCTTGATCTTCTGGGTGGCGTACGCGGCCGGGCGGAAGTCGGCCGGGGCCGCCGCCATGATCACGGCGTCGGCCTCCTTGGCTGCGCCCACGACGGCGTCGCGCAGCTCGGCCGTGGTGCCGACGCGCACCAGGTCCGCCCCGGCGGGCGTGGGCAGCGACACGTTCGCGGCGACCAGGGTCACCCGGGCGCCGCGGGCCAGCGCGGTGCGCGCGAAGGCGTACCCCTGCTTGCCGGAGGAGCGGTTGCCCAGGAACCGCACCGGGTCCAGCGGCTCACGGGTGCCCCCGGCCGTGACCACCACGTGGCGGCCGGCCAGGTCGGCGACCGGGCTGACGCCGCGCGCCAGCACCCGCTGCGCGATCTCGAAGATCTGCTCGGGCTCGGGCAGCCGGCCCTTGCCGGTGTCCTTGCCGGTGAGCCGGCCGACGGCGGGCTCGATCACCAGGGCGCCGCGGCGGCGCAGCGTCGCCACGTTGTCGGCGGTGGCGGGGTGCTCCCACATCTCGGTGTGCATGGCCGGCGCGAACACGACCGGGCAGCGGGCGGTGAGCAGCGTGTTGGTCAGCAGGTCGTCGGCCATGCCGTGCGCGGCCTTGGCCAGCAGGTCCGCGGTCGCGGGCACGACGAGCACCAGGTCGGCGGTCTGCCCGAGCTTGACGTGCGGCACCTGCGGCACGTCGGACCACACCTCGGTGGCGGCCGGCTGCCCGGACAGCGCCTCCCAGGTGGGCGCGCCGACGAAGCGCAGCGCGGACGCCGTGGGCACCACGCGCACGCCGTGGCCGGACTCGGTGAGCAGCCGCAGCAGCTCGCAGGCCTTGTAGGCGGCGATGCCGCCGCCTACCCCCAGTACGACGCGAGCCATGTCGGAAGGGCTCAGGCCTCGTTGGTCGGCTCGGCGGTGAGCAGCCCGGCGTTGATCTCCCGCATGGAGATGGACAGCGCCTTCTCCTGCGGGGTGGTCTCCACCAGCGGGCCGACGTACTCCAGCAGGCCCTCGCCGAGCTGGCTGTAGTAGGCGTTGATCTGCCGGGCACGCTTGGCCGCGAAGATCACCAGCGCGTACTTCGACGAGGTCTTCTCCAGCAGCTCGTCGATCGGCGGGTTGGTGATGCCTTCGGGTTGGGCGACGGTTCCAGCCACGTGTCCAGTCCTTGTCTAAGAGAGTGTGCCGTTGCGCTCTGAACGCGCTCAGCTGTGCGGGCGTGCGGAGGCGAGCGCAGGCGAACCGAGCAATCCTACCAACTCGTCCGCAGCGCGCTCGAGGTAGTCGTTCACGACAGTCACGTCGAACTCGGACTCGGCGGCCAGCTCCTCGTCGGCGTGGGCCAGCCGGCGGCGGATGGTGTCCGGGTCCTCGGTGCCGCGGCCGATGAGGCGGCGGCGCAGCTCCTCGCGGCTGGGCGGGGCCAGGAAGACCAGCTGCGCGTCCGGCATGGCCTGGCGGACCTGGCGGGCGCCCTGCAGGTCGATCTTCAGCAGCGCCGGGATGCCCGCGGCGAGGCGGCCCTCCACCGCGGCGCGCGGGGTGCCGTAGAGGTTGCCCGCGAACTCGGCCCACTCCAGCAGCATGCCTCCGTCGACGAGGCGCTCGAACTCGGTGCGGTTGACGAACGTGTAGTGCTTGCCATCGATCTCGTAGTCGCGCTTCTTGCGGGTGGTGACCGAGACGGACAGCCATACCCAGGGAGAACGCTTGCGGATGACCTCGATGACGGCATCCTTGCCGACACCCGAGGGACCGGAGAGCACGGTGAGGCGGGCGGGACCGGCCGCTCTGGCGGCGAGCGGTACGTCGTCTTCCATTCTCAAGTTCTACCCAATCGGGAAGCGGAGGTGGCAGCCGGGCCCCTGTTTGCGCACTACGTCACCAAGACTTAACAGGGGGTTCCGGCCCGGACGGGGTGTTCCTGCCCTCAGAAACGAACCAGCGGCGCCGTCGATTCGACGGCGCCGCTGGGCGACGATCTGCGGAGCGGGCCTCTCACCCGTTGGCGTGAGTCTCACTCACGCCGGGTGCACGACCCGATCCGGTGGGCATGCGGTGGAGCCTCGGCACACCGCCGCCCGTTCGCCGCGGACGGGTCACCGCCCGCGGCGAGGGAGTGCTGACGATTCGGGCCGGATCAGGCCGCGAACTCGGCCAGCAGCGCCTTGCGCTGCTGGTCGCCCAGCCCGCGCAGGCGGCGCGAGTCGGCGATCTTCAGCTTCTCCATGATCTGCGTGGCCCGGATCTTGCCGATACCGGGGAGCGCCTGCAGCACGGCCGACACCTTCAGCTTGCCAACGACGTCGTCGGCCTCGGCGCGGTCGAGCACGGCGGCCAGGGTGGTCTTGCCCTGCTTGAGCTGCTCCTTGAGCTCAGCCCGAGCCTTGCGGACCTCCGCGGCCTTCTCCAGCGCGGCAGCGCGCTGCTCTGGGGTCAGTGACGGGAGCGGCACCAGTTCTCCTCAGGTCCTCTTCCTCACGCCGGCGGGTTTGCCGGCGTGTGGTGCACCGCCTTCCCCACCGCGCACGGTGGGTAACCTCGGCGCACCCGTTGCTGGTGAAACTCACGTGACTTGCGGGTCACGAGAGCAGATCAGCCCAGCGCCGGGAAACCTAGCGGTCGACGACGTTTTCGGCAACGTCACCGCGCATGATCACGAAAAGGTCACGACCGGCCCGGACGTCCCAATGCGTCCCGACAGGCATCGAGCGTCCGGGATGCCGCCGCGCGCAGTGACGTGGCATCGGGACCCGCGCCGAGCACCTCGCGCGACGACGACGGCAGCACCGCGGCGAGGTTCCCGGGGAAGATCCGGCGAAGATCGTCGGCGGTCCCGCCCTGGGCGCCGAGGCCCGGAACGAGGATCGGGCCGTTGAGCGCCGACATGTCGTGACCGGTCTCGCCGATGGTCGCCCCGACCACGAGACCGAGGCTGCCGATCGGCTCGACACCCTTGTTGAGCTGGGAAATCTCGTCGATGATCGTTTGCGCGACGCTACGGCCGTCTATGCCCCGAGCGTGCTGCACGGTCGGACCCTCCGGGTTGGACGTGAGCGCCAGAACGAAGACGCCTCCGCCGTGCTCAGCCGCCGTGTCGAACATCGGGGCGAGCGAGCCGAGTCCCAGGAACGGGCTCGCGGTGATCGCGTCGACATACATGGGCCTCGATGGGTTCAGGTACGCGTCGGCGTACGCGGCCGCCGTCGAACCGATGTCGCCGCGCTTCACGTCGAGAAGCACAAGGGCTCCAGCCTCGCGCAACTGTCGGATAGTTGACTCAAGAATCGCCGCTCCGCGAGCCCCGAATCGCTCGAAAAAGGCGGACTGCGGTTTGAAAACCGCCACCCGATCGGCCAGTGCCTCGACCACCGTGGCGCAGAACGACGCCACCCCGTCCGCGTCGTCGGACAGCCCCCAAGCCCGCAGCAGCGAGGCGTGCGGGTCGATCCCGACGCACAGCGGCCCGCGCTCGTCCATCGCCCGCGCCAGACGCGCCCCGAACGGCTCCATGAACACTCCCTCACTCATCTCGTACACGCGGCGGCCGCCGCGCCCATCGCGCTCGTGATGGCCGCCACGTCCTCGTCGGAGCTGACGAACGGCGGCATCGTGTAGATCAGGTCCCGGAACGGGCGCAGCCACACGCCCGCCCCGGCCGCGGCGGCCGTCGCCGCCGCCAGGTCGACCTCCCGGTCGAGCTGCACCACGCCGATCGCGCCCAGCACCCGTACGTCGGCCACCCCGGGCAGCTCCCGCAGCGGCGCCAGCCCCGCGCGCAGCAGGCCCTCGATGTGGCGTACGCGACCCCGCCAGTCCCCCGCGAGCAGCAGCTCGATGCTGGCGCTCGCCACCGCGCAGGCCAGCGGGTTGCCCATGAACGTGGGCCCGTGCGCGAGCACCGGCACCGCGCCCTGCGAGATGCCCCGGGCCACCTCCGCCGTGCACAGCGCCGCGGCGAGGGTCAGATATCCGCCGGTCAGCGCCTTCCCGAGGCACATCACGTCGGGGGTCACCCCGGCGTGGTCGGCCGCGAACAGCTCGCCGGTGCGCCCGAAGCCGGTGGCGATCTCGTCGAACACCAGCAGCACGTCGTGCTCGTCGCACAGCTCGCGCAGCACTCGCAGGTAACGCGGGTCGTGGAAGCGCATACCCCCGGCGCCCTGGACCACCGGCTCGACGATGACCGCGGCCAGCTCGTGCGCGTGCGCGGCCAGCGCCTCCTTCAGCACGCTCACATAGGACTCGTCGTACCCGGCCGGCGGCACCGGCGCGAACACCTGCCGGGGCAGCACGTCGCCCCAGAGGCTGTGCATCCCGCCCTCCGGGTCGCACACGCTCATCGGATGGAACGTGTCCCCGTGGTAACCGCCCCGCCAGGTGGCCAGCCGCCGCTTGCCGGGCCGCCCCCGCGACACCTGGTACTGCAGGCACATCTTGACGGCCACCTCGACGCTCACCGAGCCCGAGTCGGCCAGGAACACGTGCTCCAGCCCGTCCGGCGTGATGTCCACCAGCGTCTTGGCCAGCCGCACCGCGGGCTCGTGGGTGAGCCCGCCGAACATGACGTGGCTCATCCGGCCGAGCTGGTCGGTCACCGCCGCGTCCAGCACCGGGTGCCGGTAGCCGTGGATCGCCGCCCACCAGCTCGACATCCCGTCGACCAGCTCGCGCCCGTCGGCCAGCCGCAGCCGCACCCCGCTCGCGCTCTGGACCACCAGCGGCTCCTGCCGCCCCGGCATCGGCCCGTACGGGTGCCACACGTGCGCCCGGTCCAGCGCCAGCAGCTCCTCCTGCTCCACAACGTCCCTCTCGAAAGGAAGGGCACCTTCACAACGCTCCGCGTTGTAGAAGGTGCCCTTCTTAACCTCGTCGGTCACCGAAGGCGCTCCGGGCCGCGCAGCGCGGCGGCACGCACCAGCGCCGGTCCGTGATAGATGAATCCGGTGTAGAGCTGGACCAGGCTCGCGCCCGCGTCGAACATCCGGGCCGCGTCGTCGGCGCTCATCAGGCCGCCCACGCCGATGATCGGCAGCCGCCCGCCGGTCTCGCCGTGCACGAACGACACCACCTTGTGCGCCCGCTCGGTCAGCGGCGCGCCGGACAGGCCGCCCGCCTGCGCCGCCGTGCCCTGGTCGCCCGGAGCGACGCCGTCGCGCGACAGCGTGGTGTTGGTCGCGATCAGACCGGCCACCCCACGCGCCACACAGACTTCGAGCAGCTCGGCGATGGCGTGATCGGTCAGATCCGGCGCGATCTTCACCAGCACCGGCTTGCGCGCCGCCCCGTCGCCGTCCGGACCCGGCCCGGATTCAGCACCGGCACCGGCCGCACCATCCTCGGTCAGCGCGGCCAGGATCGCGTCGAGCTGGTCGCGATCCTGGAGGCTGCGCAGGCCGGGCGTGTTCGGCGAGGACACGTTGACCGCGAAATAGTCGCCGTAGGACCGCAGCGCGTCATATGACGCCCGGTAGTCCGCGACGGCCTCCGCCAGCGGCGTCACCTTCGACTTGCCCAGCGAGATCCCGAGGGGCACCCCGATCGGCCCCAGCGCGGCCAGCCGCCCCGCCAGCGCCTGCGCGCCCTCGTTGTTGAACCCCATCCGGTTGATGATCGCCCTGCTGTCCGGCAGCCGGAACAGCCGCGGCCGGTCGTTGCCCGGCTGCCCCTGCGCCGTCACCGTGCCGACCTCGACGAACCCGAACCCGAGCGCCGGCCACGCCTTCAGCGCGACCCCGTTCTTGTCCATCCCCGCCGCCAGCCCGACCGCGTTCGGAAACCGCACCCCGAACACGTCGACAGGCTTGTCGACCGCGTAACGCCGCTTCAGCAGACCCAGCACCGCGGGCCGCCGAGCCAGCCCCGCCAGCCGCTCCAAGGTCCACTCATGCGCCCGCTCCGCGTCCCCGCCCCCGATCCGGAACAGCCGCGGCCGCACCACCCTCTCGAACACCGTCACGCCGCCACCCTCCCGGGGTGGCCGCCCAAGATCGCGACGATCTTGCGCGAACTGTTGCCCTTTTGGGGGGTATGGGCGTGTCGCACCCACAGTTTGCGCAAGATCGACGCAGGAGAGCGCGGGTCACGCAAGATCGGCGCGGGAGAGAGGGGGGCGGTCACGCGGAGAGCTCCGGGCGGATCACGGCGTGGAGGTGTTGCAGCGGGCGGACTGTCATGTCGCCGCGGATCAGGGCTTCGATGCCCATGACTGCCGCTGCGGCACCGGGGACGGTGGTGCAGCAGGGGATGTCGGCGGAGACGGCGGCGCTGCGGATCTCGTAGCCGTCGGAGCGGGCCTTGGCGCCGGAGCCCTGCGGGGTGTTGATGACCATCTTCACCTCGCCGGAGGCGATCAGGCTGACCGCGTCGCGCTCGGCGTCCTCGCTGTGCTTGCCGACGACCTCGCAGACGATGCCGTGGCGGCGCAGCACCTCGCCGGTGCCGACCGTGGCCACGATCTCGAAGCCGAGGTCGGCCAGGCGCTTCACCGGGAAGATCATGCCCCGCTTGTCGCGGTTGGCGACCGAGACGAAGATCTTCCCGCTGGTCGGCAGGGTGCCGTACGCGGCCGCCTGCGACTTGGCGAACGAGTGCCCGAACGCGGTGTCGATGCCCATGACCTCGCCGGTGGACTTCATCTCCGGCGACAGCAGCGTGTCCACGCCCTTGCCGGCCCGGGTCCGGAAGCGCTTGAACGGCAGCACCGCCTCCTTGACCGCGACCGGCGCGTTCTCCGGCAGCAGGCCGCCGTCGCCCTCGGCCAGCAGCATGCCCTCGGCGCGCAGCTCGGCGATCGTCGCCCCGAGCATGATCCGGGCGGCCGCCTTGGCCAGCGGCACCGCGGTCGCCTTCGAGACGAACGGCACGGTGCGCGAGGCGCGCGGGTTGGCCTCCAGCACGTAGAGCATGTCGTCCTTGAGCGCGTACTGCACGTTGAGCAGGCCGCGCACACCCACGCCGCGGGCGATCGCCTCGGTGTACTCGCGCACCACGTCGAGGTGGCGGCTGCCCAGGGTGATCGGCGGCAGGGCGCAGGCCGAGTCGCCGGAGTGGATGCCGGCCTCCTCGATGTGCTCCATCACGCCGCCGAGGTACACCGCGCCGTCGGCGTCGCAGAGCGCGTCCACGTCGATCTCGATGGCGTCGTCGAGGAAGCGGTCCACCAGCACCGGGTGCTCCGGCGAGATGTCGGTCGCCCGGCTGATGTAGTCGCGCAGCGTGGCGTCGTCGTAGACGATCTCCATGCCGCGCCCGCCGAGCACGTACGACGGGCGGACCAGCACCGGGTAGCCGACCTCGTCGGCGATCTTCTTGGCGTCGGCGAAGCTCGTCGCGGTGCCGTGCGCCGGGGCGCGCAGCCCCGCCTCGGCCAGCACCCGGCCGAACGCGCCCCGCTCCTCGGCGAGGTGGATCGACTCGGGCGAGGTGCCCACGATCGGCACGCCCGCGTTCTTGAGCCGCTGCGCCAGGCCGAGCGGGGTCTGGCCGCCCAGCTGCACGATCACGCCGACCACGCCGGGGCCGCCCGCGGCCACGCCGGAGCTGTGCTCGGCGTGCACCACCTCCAGCACGTCCTCGAAGGTGAGCGGCTCGAAGTAGAGGCGGTCGGCGGTGTCGTAGTCGGTGGACACGGTCTCCGGGTTGCAGTTGACCATGACGGTCTCGTACCGGCCCCGGCCTTCCACCGGCGGGGCGCCGCGAAGCGCCATCACCGCGTGCACGCACGAGTAGTCGAACTCGATGCCCTGCCCGATCCGGTTCGGGCCCGAGCCCAGGATCAGCACCTTGGGCCGGTCGCTCGGCGCCACCTCGGTCTCCTCGTCGTACGAAGAGTAGTGGTACGGCGTCGTCGCGGCGAACTCGGCCGCGCAGGTGTCGACGGTCTTGTACACCGGCCGCACGCCCAGGCGGTGGCGCAGCGTGCGCACCCCGTCCTCGCCCGCGAACTCCGGGCGCAGCGCGGCGAGCTGCCGGTCGGACAGGCCCGCCCGCTTCGCCTTGCGCAGCAGCGGCAGGTCCACCACCGGCGCGGCGAGGATCTCGGCGCGCAGCTCGACCAGGCCCAGGATCTGGTCCACGAACCACGGGTCGATGCCGCCGGACGCCTCGTGCACCTGCGCGACCGTGGCGCCGTGGCGCAGCGCCTCCTCGACCGCGTACAGGCGGCCGTCGTGCGGGATACGCAGCGCCTCCAGGGCCTCCTCGGCCGAGCCGAAGCGGTCCGGCGCGGTCCAGAAGCCGGCCGCCTTGGTCTCCATCGAGCGCATCGCCTTGTTCAGCGCCTCGGGGAAGTTGCGGCCCAGGCTCATCGCCTCGCCCACCGACTTCATGGTGGTGGTCAGCTCGGGGTCGGCGCCGGGGAACTTCTCGAACGCGAACCGCGGGATCTTGACGACGACGTAGTCCAGCGACGGCTCGAACGCGGCGGGCGTCTTGAGGGTGATGTCGTTGGGGATCTCGTCGAGGGTGTACCCGATGGCCAGCTTCGCGGCGATCTTCGCGATCGGGAAGCCGGTGGCCTTGGAGGCCAGCGCGCTGGAGCGGGACACGCGCGGGTTCATCTCGATGACCACGATGCGGCCGGTCGCCGGCTCGATCGCGAACTGGATGTTGCAGCCGCCCGTGTCCACGCCGACCTCGCGCAGCACCGCGATGCCCAGGTCGCGCATGTTCTGGTACTCACGGTCGGTGAGGGTCATGGCGGGGGCCACGGTCACCGAGTCGCCGGTGTGCACGCCCATCGGGTCGATGTTCTCGATGGAGCAGATGACGACCACGTTGTCGTGCTTGTCGCGCATCAGCTCCAGCTCGTACTCCTTCCAGCCGAGCACGCTCTCCTCGATGAGCACCTCGGTCACCGGCGAGGCGGCCAGGCCGCTGCCCGCGATGAGGTCGAGCTGCTCCGGGGTGTGCGCCATGCCCGAGCCGAGGCCGCCCATGGTGAACGAGGGCCGGATGACGACCGGCAGGCCCAGCTCGGCGACGGTGTCGCGCACCTCGTCCATGGAGTGGCAGACCCGGCTGCGCGGCACCAGGTCCCCGGTGAGCCCGAGCTTGGCCCCGGCCTGGGCCACGATGTCCTTGAACAGCTGCCGGTCCTCGCCGCGGCGGATCGCGTCGATGTCGGCGCCGATCAGCTCCACGCCGTACTTCTCCAGCACGCCCGCCTCGTGCAGCGCAACCGCGGTGTTCAGCGCGGTCTGGCCGCCCAGGGTGGGCAGCAGCGCGTCGGGGCGCTCGGCCGCGATGACCTTCTCCACGAACTCCGGCGTGATCGGCTCGACGTAGGTGGCGTCGGCGAACTCGGGGTCCGTCATGATCGTGGCCGGGTTCGAGTTGACCAGGCTGACCCGCAGGCCCTCGCTGCGCAGCACCCGGCACGCCTGGGTGCCCGAGTAGTCGAACTCGCAGGCCTGGCCGATGACGATCGGCCCGGAGCCGATCACCATGACGTGCTTCAGATCGGTCCGCTTCGGCATCTCACTTGCCTCCGTTGATGAGTTCCGCACGGACCTTGCCGGGGCGCTCGACGAGCTCCACGAACCGGTCGAACAGGTAGTCGGCGTCGTGCGGCCCCGCTGCCGCCTCCGGGTGGTACTGCACGGTGAAGGCGGGCACGTCCAGCGCGCGCAGGCCCTCCACCACGTTGTCGTTCAGGCACACGTGGGATACCTCGACCCGGCCGAAGGCGGTCTCGGACACCCTGTCGATCGGCGCGTCGACCGCGAAGCCGTGGTTGTGCGAGGTGACCTCGACCTTGCCGGTGACGCGGTCGATCACCGGCTGGTTGATGCCGCGGTGGCCGTAGCCCAGCTTGTACGTGCCGAAGCCGAGCGCGCGGCCCAGGATCTGGCTGCCGAAGCAGATGCCGAACAGCGGCAGGCTGCGCTTCATCACGGCCTGCGCCAGCGCCACCGCGTGGTCGGCGGTGGCCGGGTCGCCAGGGCCGGGCGAGAAGAACACCGCGTCCGCCCCGACCGACAGCAGGTCGCCGAGGTCGGCGGTCGCGGGCAGGACGTGGGTGGTCACGCCGCGGGCGGCCAGCCGCCGGACCACGTTGCGCTTGATGCCCAGGTCCAGGGCCGCGACCGTGAAGCGGTGCTCGCCCTCGGCGTCGACGGTGTACGCCTCGGGCGTGCTCACCTGCGCGGACAGGTCCGCGCCCACCATCCCGGGCTGCTCCAGCACCCGCGCCAGCAGCGCCTGCGGGTCGGTCTCGACGCTGGACACGCCGACGCGCATGGCGCCGCGCTCGCGCAGGTGCCGGGTGAGCGCACGGGTGTCGACGCCGCTGATGCCGACCACGCCGTTACGGGCCAGCCGGGTGCCGAGGTCCTCGGTGGCGCGCCAGTTCGACGGGGTCCGGGCCGGGTCGCGGACCACGTAGCCGGACACCCAGATGCGGTCGGACTCGTCGTCCTCGTCGTTGACGCCGGTGTTGCCGATGTGCGGCGCGGTCTGCACCACGACCTGGCGGTGGTACGACGGGTCGGTGAGGGTCTCCTGGTAGCCGGTCATGCCGGTGGTGAAGACCGCCTCGCCGAAGGTCTCGCCGACGGCCCCGTAGGCCTCGCCGCGGAACACGCGGCCGTCCTCCAGGACCAGGATTGCTTCGGTCACTTCTGCACCTTTCCGTCGAGCACCGTCGGCACGCCCCGCAGGAAGGTCGCGACGATCCGGCCGGGCACGGTCATCCCGGCGTACGGCGTGTTGTGGCTGAGACTGGCCAGCCCGGTCGGCTCGACCGTCCACCGCGTCGTGGGGTCGATCAGCGTGAGGTTCGCGGGCGCGCCCGCGACCAGGTCGTTGCCGTGCCCGTCGAGCCCGGCGATGCGCGCCGGGGCGCGCGACATGCGCTCGGCGATCAGGTCCCAGAGCGCCGGCTCCGCCGGCGTGCCGAGGCTCTGCTCACCGAGGGCCTCCAGAACGATCGGCAGGGCGGTTTCGAGGCCGAGCATGCCGGGGCGGGCGTACGCCCACTCGCACTCCTTGTCCTCCGCGGCGTGCGGGGCGTGGTCGGTGGCCACGATGTCGATCGTGCCGTCGCGCAGGCCCTCGCGCAGCGCCTGGACGTCGGTGTTCGTGCGCAGCGGCGGGTTCACCTTGTATACCGGGTCGTACGACTCGGCCTTCTCGTGGGTCAGCAGCAGGTGGTGCGGGGTGACCTCGGCGGTCACGCGTACCCCCCGGGCCTTGGCCGCGCGGATGATGTCGACGCTGCCCGCGGTCGAGACGTGGCACACGTGCAGGCGGGCGCCCACGTGCTCGGCGAGCAGCACGTCCCGCGCGATGATCGACTCCTCGGCCACGGCGGGCCAGCCGGTCAGCCCGAGCTTCGCCGAGACGTCGCCCTCGTGCATCTGCGCGCCCTGGGTGAGCCGGGGCTCCTCGGCGTGCTGGGCGATGACGCCGTCGAACGCCTTGACGTACTCCAGCGCCCGGCGCATCAGCCGGGGGTCGGCCACGCAGAAGCCGTCGTCGGAGAAGATCCGCACCCGGGCGGCCGAGTCGGCCATCGCGCCCAGCTCGGCCAGGCGCTCGCCGGCCAGGCCGACGGTCACCGCGCCGATCGGCTGCACGTCCACCAGCCCGGCCTCCTGGCCCAGCCGGTAGACCTGCTCGACCACGCCCGCGGTGTCGGCCACCGGGGAGGTGTTGGCCATCGCGCAGACGGCGGTGTAGCCGCCGAGCGCCGCGGCGCGCGAGCCGGTGTACACCGTCTCGGCGTCCTCCCGGCCGGGCTCACGCAGGTGGGTGTGCAGGTCGACCAGGCCCGGCAGGGCGACCAGACCGGTGGCGTCGACCACCTCGGCGCCCTCGGCGGACAGGCCGGTGCCCACCTCGGCGATACGGCCGTCGCGCAGCAGCAGGTCGGCCGGCTCGCCGCCGAGCACCCGCGCGCCCTTGATCAGAATGTCGGTCACGAACGTCCTCCGAGCAGCAGGTAGAGACAGGCCATGCGGACGCTGACGCCGTTGGTGACCTGTTCGACGATGGTGGAGCGGGGCGAGTCGGCCACCTCGGGCGTGATCTCCATGCCCCGGTTCATCGGGCCGGGGTGCATGACGATCGCGTGCGACGGCATCCGCCGCAGCCGCGCGCCGTCCAGGCCGTAACGGCGGGAGTACTCCCGCGCCGAGGGGAAGTACGAGTCGGTCATCCGCTCGCGCTGCACGCGCAGCATCATCACCACGTCGGCCTGCGGCAGCACCGCGTCGAGGTCGTAGTTGAGCTGGACCGAGGTGTTCAGGTCGGTCGGGATCAGCGTGGGCGGGCCGACCAGGGTGACCTTCGCGCCGAGCGTGTTGAGCAGCAGCACGTTGGAGCGGGCCACCCGGCTGTGCAGCACGTCGCCGACGATCGCCACGTGCAGGCCGTCGAGCCGGCCCATCCGGGACCGCATGGTGTACGCGTCCAGCAGCGCCTGGGTGGGGTGCTCGTGGGTGCCGTCACCCGCGTTGAGCACGCTGCCGGTGACCCAGTTGGCCAGGCGGTGCGGCGCGCCGGAGGCGGGGTGGCGGATGACCACCGCGTCGGCGCCCATGGCCTGCAGCGTCCAGGCGGTGTCCTTGAGGCTCTCGCCCTTCTCGACGCTGGAGCCCTTGGCCGAGAAGTTGATCACGTCGGCGCTCAGGCGCTTCGCGGCGGCCTCGAACGAGATGCGGGTCCGGGTGGAGTCCTCGTAGAAGAGGTTGACCACGGTCCGGCCACGCAGCGTGGGCAGCTTCTTGATCTCGCGGCCGGACACGCTGGCCATCTCGGCGGCGGTGTCCAGGATCTCGATCGCGGTGGCCGCGTCCAGGTCGGCCGTCGACAGCAGGTGCTTCATCGGGCGTCACCCTTCCCCGCGTTGATGAGGACCACCTCGTCCGTCCCGTCGATCTCCGTCAGCTTCACTTTGACCTGCTCGGACAGGGCGGTGGGGATGTTCTTGCCGACGTAGTCGGCCCGGATCGGCAGCTGCCGGTGGCCGCGGTCGACCAGCACGGCGAGCTGCACCGCGGCCGGGCGGCCGAGGTCGCTGAGCGCGTCGAGGGCGGCCCGGATGGTGCGGCCGGAGAAGAGCACATCGTCGACCAGGACGACCTTTCGGCCGTCCACGCCGCCCGCGGGTTCCTCGGTGCGGCCGACCGCGCGTACCGAACTGCTGCGCAGGTCGTCGCGGTAAAGGGTGATGTCGAGCGTGCCGACCGGGATGTCGCGGCCCTCGAAGGCCCGGATGCGCTCGGCCAGCCGGCGGGCGATCGGCACCCCGCGGGTGGCGATGCCGAGCAGGACCACGTCGGCGGCGCCGGAGGTCTTCTCCAGGATCTGGTGCGCGATGCGGTCCACCACGCGGGAGACGTCCGCGGCGGAGAGAACGATCTTCGTAGGAGCCGGTGCGGCCGGCTGCTGCGCTGGTGCGGTCGACTCGTCTGTCGATGGGCGCGCCAAGGCAGACCTCCTTCCCCGCCTCACTGGACGGGTCGTTAAAGGATGTCAAGGTCAGCATTAAACTTAGCAGTGAGACGAGCGGCGATACGTACGGGGGCTAGTCAATCCGCAGGTCATACCATTGCACCTGGCGGATCAGTTCAGTTGATCAAGCCGGTCGGATGAGGTTGTCTCAACTTGTGGTCAACGAGCACTTGACCGCGTGTCGTTAGCGCCGTACCGTCACGCTGCGTAGCGATCGTCGGGGAACCCGCCCCGGCCCATAGCTGGGAGTGTCGGAATGCCGTCTGATTACGCCAAGTCCCTCGGTGCGCGACTGCGCTCCATCCGCCAGCAGCAGGGCCTGTCCCTGCAGGGCGTGGAGGAGAAGTCGAACGGGCGTTGGAAGGCCGTGGTCGTCGGCTCGTACGAGCGAGGCGACCGTGCCGTCACGGTGTCCCGACTGGCCGAGCTGGCCGACTTCTACCGCGTGCCCGTCGGCGAGCTGCTGCCCGACGGCCCCGCGCCGCGCCAGGAGGCCACCAGCAAGATCGTTCTGGACCTGGAGCGCCTCTACGACGGCGCCAAGGAGGACCTCGCCTCGGTGGCCCGCTACGCCCGCGCCATCCAGCAGCAGCGCGGCGACTACAACGGCCGGGTGCTCTCCATCCGCGCCGTCGACCTGCAGGCGCTGGCCGTCTTCTACGACTGCACGCCGAGCGAGCTGATCGAGCGCCTGGCCGACCACGGCGTGCTCGTGGCCGACCCGCGCGCCTTCTTCGCCAGCTGACACACTCCCGCACCGACGAAAGCGGCCCTTCCCCGTGGGGAAGGGCCGCTTTCGCAGCTCAGCTCGGTGCTCAGTGCCGAGGGGCGTAGTCGGCGATCCGGCCCAGCAGGCCGTTCAGGAAGCGGGGCGAGTCGTCGGTCGACATCTCCTTCGCCAGCTCCACCGCCTCCGTGATGGCCACCGGGTCGTCCACGTCGGGGACGTGCAGCAGCTCGTACACCGCGATGCGGGCGAGGTTGCGGTCCACCACCGGCATCCGGTCGATGGTCCAGCCCTCGGCGAAGGTGGCGATCATCTCGTCGATCTCGTCCAGGTGCTCGCTCACCCCCTCGACCAGCGACACCGCGTAGGGCAGGTGCTCCGGTCGCGGGGTCGGCAGCCGCTCCAGGTACGCCGCCAGCACGGTGCGCACCGGCAGGTCGCGCAGATCGGCCTCGTAGAGCACGTCGAGCGCGCGCTTGCGCGCCCGGCGCCGGGCCGGCATCTGCGACTTGGGTCCCTCAGCCACGTGCAATCCTCCGGACGGGCACGAGGCCCATCAGGCCCGGCCCAGGTAACGGCCGTCGCGGGTGTCGACCTTGATCTTCTCACCCGTGGTGATGAACAGCGGCACCTGGACGGTCGCGCCGGTCTCGATCGTGGCCGGCTTGTTGCCGCCGGTCGAGCGGTCGCCCTGCAGACCCGGCTCGGTGTAGGTGACCTCGACGATGACGCTGGTCGGCAGCTCGACGTACAGCGGCACGCTCTCGTGCGTGGCGACGATCACCTCGGCCTCGGGCAGCAGGTAGTTCACGTTGTCGCCGACGGTCTCGCCGCTGACGTGGATCTGGTCGTAGGTGTCCAGGTCCATGAAGACGTAGTCCTCGCCGTCGGCGTAGAGGTACTGCATCTGGCGCTTGTCGACGTTGGCGGTCTCGACCTTGGTGCCCGCGTTGAAGGTCTTGTCGACCACCTTGCCCGTGAGCACGTGCTTGAGGGTCGTCCGCACGAAAGCCGGACCCTTGCCGGGCTTCACGTGCTGGAACTCGACCACGGCCCAGAGCTCCTTGTCGAGGTTGAGCACCATGCCGTTCTTGAGGTCGTTCGTGGTGGCCACAGCCAGGCTCCCGTTACATGATCAGATACTTGACAAAGAACAGACCCGACTACTTTACCGGCCCGTGATCTCGGCTCCACCGCGCGGGTGGCCCGGATTACGGCTGTGCTGTTAGCCTCGCCGCCGTGCGGGTGCTGGTCGTGGAGGACGATCCCGAGGTGCGGGGCGTGGTGGTCACCGCCCTGCGTGCGGTCGGGTTCGCCGTCGACCAGGCCGCCGACTGGAGCCAGGCCGACGTCTCCATCAGCGTCAACGACTATGACTGCCTGGTGCTGGACCGGATCCTCCCGGAGGGTGACTCCGCCGGGCAGCTGCGCCGCCGCCGGGCCGCCGGGCTGGCCGTGCCCGCGCTGATGCTGACCGCCCTCGACGACGTCACCGACCGGGTGGCCGGGTTCGAGGCCGGGGCCGACGACTACGTGGTCAAACCGTTCGTCGCCGCCGAGCTGGTGCTGCGGGTGCGCGCGCTGTGCCGCCGCCGCGGCAGCACCGTGCCCGCCGTGCTGCGCGCCGGGGACGTCGAGGTCGACACCGCCCGCCGCGAGGTGCGCCGCGACGGCATCCTGCTCACCCTCACCCCGAAGGAGTTCTCCGTGCTGGAGATGCTCCTGGTCCGCCGCCCCGCCGTGGTCAGCCGCTCCGACCTGCTCGAACACTGCTGGGACGAGCTGGCCGACCCCGCCTCGAACGTGGTCGACGTGGTCGTCGGGCAGCTGCGCCGCAAGCTCGGCGACCCGCCCGTGATCACCACGGTGCGCGGCTCCGGCTACCGCATCGACCTGGCGGGACGATGAGCGCGCGCGGGGAGGCGGCGTGAAGCGGAGCACCCGGCAGCTGCAGACGGCCGAGCGGCTGGCCGGGCTGCGGCTGCGGCTCACCGCGCTGCTGCTCGCGCTCAACATCCTCGGCCTGGCCGGCATGGGCGCGGTGGCGCTCGTGGTGGACGAGCGGCAGCGGGCCGAGGCGGTCACCGCCGACCTGCACCGCACCGCCAGCACCGCGGTCGCGCTGCTCTACTACGACTCCGGCGCGCTGCTGCTGGACAAGCTCTACGACAACGCGGTGGCCCAGGGTTCCACGGCGGTGTACGTGTACGAGGCCAACCGCACCGACGTCTCCCTGGTCTTCGCGCACCCGGCCCGGCTGGCCGTCATCCCGCCGCCGACGCTGCTCGGCCCGGCCCGCACGGTGCACGCGGCGGGCGGCGAGGTCAGCGAGGCGGTCCGCGACGAGCGGCACGAGATCGTGCACCTGCTGGCCGTGCCCTTCCGGCACGCCGACACCGGCGTGATCGCGGGCACCGTGGTCGCGGTCGCCGACCCCGGCCCGGGTGAGGCCGCGCACCGGCGGCTGGCCGTCGCGCTGATCGTCGGCGGCACCGCGTTCACCGCGATGACCTGCCTCGGCGGCTACCTGCTGGCCCGCCGCGGCACCCAGCCCATCGCCGACGCGCTCACCCAGCAGGAGCGCTTCGTCGCCGACGCCGCGCACGAGCTGCGTACGCCGCTGACGGTGATCCGGGCCGTGTCCGAGGGCGCGCTGGCCGACCCGAAGGCGCAACCGGACGCGCTGCGCCGGGTCATCAAGGCCACCGACCGGCTCACCGACGCCGTCGCCGCGCTGCTCACCCGCGCCCGCCTGGTCGCCGGCCTGCGCCACCTGGAGCGCCAGCGCTTCCGCCTGGACCAGCTCGCCGAGGAGGTGCTGACCGAGACCGTGCAGCACCCGCACACCGCCACCAGCCACACCGAGCCCACCGTCACCCTCGGCGACCCCACCCTGGTCCGCATCGCGCTGCGCAACCTGATCCACAACGCCGTCCAGCACGGCCGCGACGCCGACGCCCCCGCCGCCATCACCCTGACCGTCGCCCCCGGCCTGGTCGTGGTCCGCGACGACGGCCCCGGCCCCGCCCCCGGCCTGCCCGCCGACGGCGAGCGCTTCCGCCCCGGCTCCCCCACCGGCACCGGCCTGGGCCTCGCCATCGCCCGCTGGGTCGCCGACCTCCACGGCGGCACGCTTCGCCTGTCCCCCGCCGAAGGCGGCGGCACCGAAGCGACCCTCACCCTCCCCCCCGACCCCCGCTAGCACCCCACCACCGCCCCGCGCTCCGCGCCAAGATCACGTCGATCTTGCGCGAAGTGTTGCCCTTCTGCCCGGTTTATGCGTGTCGCACCCACAGTCCACGCAAGATCGGCGGGAGAGGGGTGAGGGGGTGGGGTGGGTCAGCTGGGGGTGGGGCCGGCGCGGGTGCCGATGGGGGTCACGGCGAACCAGTGGCCGTCTTTGGCGTGGCCGTTGGTGTCGCCGGGCATGCGGTCGCCGGCGTAGCCGTAGAGGGGCCAGCCGGCCAGGGTGAGTTGGCGGGTGCCGTCGGGGCGGAGGATGGTGCCGACGAGCTGGCGGTCGATGCCCTCGACGCGGATCGGGTCGGCGGCGGGGACGGGGAGCCACTGGACGGTGCAGGCGCCGGTGCAGGCGGAGCGGGGCGGGCGGGCCGAGTCGTGCTCGCTGCGGTAGAGGACGTAGCCGCGGGCGTCGATCACGACCCAGCCGAGGGTGTCGGAGCTGATGCCGTAGAGGGCGGCCTGGGGCTGCGAGGGGCGGCCGGCGGGGCTGAGGGGGGCCGTACGCGGCGGCTCCTGGTCGCTGCCGCAGCCGCCCAGTAGGGTCGTGACCAGCAGAAACACGGCGGCCAGCACCACGGGTGCGGGTCGCCGGGCGGTTTCCACCGGGTTACTCATCTAATCCTCACGCTCATCCGGGCAGGATAGGCGCACCCTACGCGAGGAGTAAGTCTGTTGCGAGTGCCGTACGCACGGCTGACGGCGGTTCTGGCGCTGGTGGCGCTGGTGACCGCGGGCTGTGACGCGGCCGCGACCCCGCTCGCGACCCCGCAGGTGTGCGGCATGAAGGTCGCGGTGATCGGCCCGCTCACCGGCGACTCGGCCGATCTCGGCGGCAACATCCGCTCCGGTGCCGAGCTGGCGTTCACGCAGTACCGCAAGCGCCACCCGGACTGCCCGGCAGAGCTGGTGGCCTTCGACTCGCAGGGTGATCCCAAGCAGGCCCCGGCGCTGGTGCAGAACATCGTCGCCGACCCGAAGATCATGGGCGTGATCGGCCCGGCGTTCTCCGGCGAGGCCGAGGCCGCCGGGCCGCTGCTGGACCAGGGCGGCGTACCGGTCGTCACGGTGTCGGCGACCCGCACCAACCTGTCCCAGCGCGGCTGGTCCACGTTCCACCGGCTGCTCGGCAACGACGCCTCGCAGGGGCCCGCCGCGGCCCGCTACATCGACACCGTGCTCGGCGCACGCAAGGCGTTCGTCGTCGACGACACCGGCGCGTACGGGCGAGGGCTGGCCGACGAGGTCGCCGCCACGCTCAGCGGCAAGGTGGTGCAGCGCGCCTCGGTGCCGCCGCGCCAGGTCGACTTCTCCTCGGTGGTGAGCCAGATCCGCTCCGCCGGGGCCGATGTGGTCTTCTACGGCGGCTACTACTCCGGCGCGGGCACGCTGCTCAAGGCGATGCGCGAGGCGGGCGTGTCGGCCGCGTTCGTGGCCGGCGACGGTGTCAAGGACGCGGGCTTCGTGCGGGCGGCCGGCAAGCGCGCCGCCGAGGGCGCCGTCATCACCTGCCCCTGCCTGCCGCCCGAGCGCGCCGCCCGGGACTTCCCCGGCAGCTATCGCGCCGAGTTCGGCCGGGACGCGGGCACCTACAGCGCCGAGGCGTACGACGCCGCCTCGATCTTCCTGGCCGGGTTCGAGGCCGGCCACGCCACCCGCCGTGACATGGAGGCCTTCGTCGACGCGTACGCGCACGACGGGGTCACCGGGCGGCTGCAGTTCACACCCCAGGGCGAACTCGTCGACACCGCTGTCGTGCTCTGGGCCTACCGGGTGACCGACGGCATGGTCGTCGCCGACCGCGAGATCCCCCGTACCCGACCTTCCGCCTGAGAGGAGCATGTCCATGTCAGCGACCCTGATCGCGGACCTCCCGCGGCAAGCCGCGCCGGCCGGCGCCGACCCGCTGCAGCGCGCGCTCGCCCAGGCCCCACTGGGCGCCTATCCCCTGCTCGAAGCCGCCTTCGCCTGGCAGGAGCTGCGCCCGTCCGGCTGGCACCGGCCCGGCACCGCGGCCGTCGCACAGACCTCCTCCGTCCCCGCGGCCACCCGCCTGGCCAGCCTGCTCTCCACGCTGACCTGGGCGAACGTGGTGCACACGGAGCGCGACGGGCTGCGCGTCGAGGTGCCGGCCAGCTCGTACAACCGGATCACCCGGGCGCTGACCGGCGCCTGGCGCAGCCGCACCCGGCTGCTCGCGGCGACACCCGCCGCGGCCGACGCGCGCCAGGCGGCACTCGGCCTGTGGCGGATGGCGCTGCTCACCGGCGGGGTCGAGGCTCGGCCGGGCCGGCTGACGGTGCGCGCCGGGTCGCATGCCGCGGCGCAGGCGCTGGTCGCCGCCGCGGCCCGGCTCGGCCTGGAGGCGGTCACCGAGGGCCCGCGCGAGGGCACCCAGGTGGTGCGTGTGGCCGGACCGCAGGTCCATCAGCTGCTCAGCGAAGCCACCGGCGTGCGCTGAGTCAGGGTGCGCGGCGGGGCCAGGCTACACGCCACCCTCCGGCGTGCCCCGCCGCGCACGCCAAGATGCCGACAGCATCTCCAGCCACTTTGCTCTGCACACGAATACGCACCGGACCACCAGCGTCGGGCGCGTATTTGTGTGCAGAGCAAAGGCGACGCGACGGTATGCCGTGTCCGGCGGCGGTCAGCGGTCCAGCAGGTGGAAGACGTGCTCCAGCGCGAGGCGGTAGCCGTCGACGCCGAGGCCGGCGATGACGCCGGTGGCCACGGCGGAGACCACCGAGTGGTGCCGGAACTCCTCGCGGGCGTGGATGTTGGAGATGTGCACCTCGACCAGCGGGCCGTTGAGCATCGCGCACGCGTCGCGCACGGCATAGGAGTAGTGGCTCCAGGCGCCGGGGTTGAGCACCACCGCCGCGCGCTCGTCGGCGGCCTGGTGCAGCCAGCCGACCAGCTCGGCCTCGGCGTCCGTCTGCCGGCACTCGACGTCCAGCCCGAGCTGTGAGCCGGTCTTCTCGCACAGGTCGACCAGCGTGGCGTACGTGGTGGCGCCGTACACGTCGACCTGGCGGGTGCCGAGGCGGCCCAGGTTGACGCCGTTGAGCACGTAGACCTTCATGCAAGCGTCCTAACGGGTCAGGCGGCGACGGACCGGTAGGCCGCGGCGAGCAGCGCCTCGTCGTCCACGGGCACGGTGACCGGGTTGGCCAGGCCGTCCAGCAGCACGAAGCGCAGCGCCCGGCCGCGGGCCTTCTTGTCCACGGACATGGTGGCGCGCAGCTCGTCCCAGGCGTCGGCCGGGTAGGCGACGGGCAGGCCGAGCGAGCGCAGGATGGCGGCGTGCCGCGCCTCGGTGGCCTCGTCCAGCCGCCCGGTGAGCACGCCGAGGCGCGCGGCGTAGACGAGCCCGACGCTGACCGCGTGCCCGTGCGACCAGCGGTACCGCTCGCGGCGCTCGATGGCGTGGCCGAGCGTGTGCCCGTAGTTGAGGATCTCGCGCAGCCCGGCCTCGCGCAGGTCCTCGCCGACCACCCGGGCCTTCACCGCGATCTTGCGTTCGATCAGCTCGCGCAGCACCGGACCGGCCGGGTCGACGGCGGCCGCCGGGTCGCGCTCGATCAGGTCGAGGATCACCGGGTCGGCGATGAAGCCGCCCTTGACCACCTCGGCCATCCCGGCGAGCAACTGCTCGCGGGGCAGGGTGGCCAGCGCCTCGGTGGCGCAGAGCACCCCGGCGGGCGGGTGGAACGCGCCGACCAGGTTCTTGCCGGCGGCGGTGTTCACCCCGGTCTTGCCGCCGACGGCCGCGTCGACCATGCCGTTGATGCTGGTGGAGACCGGCACCCAGCGCACGCCGCGCAGCCAGCAGGCGGCCACGAAGCCGGCCAGGTCGGTGGCGGCGCCGCCGCCCACGCCGACCACCACGTCGTTACGGGTGAACGACGCCTTGCCCAGCTCGTCCCAGCAGCGCTCGGCGACCGCGATGCTCTTGCCGGCCTCGGCGTCCGGCACCTCGACCATGACGACCTCGGTGCCCGCGCCGGTCAGCAACGCGGCCGCCTGCTCGGCGTAGCCGCGTACGGGCGGGGCGAACAGCACCGCGGCCCGGTCGGCGCCCTTGGTGACGGCGGGCAGTTCGGCCAGCACGCCGGGGCCGACGAAGACGTCGTACGGCCGCTCGCCGCCGACCGGAATCCGGGTCAGGTCCGACACGTTCAGCCCTTCAGCAGCTCGACGAGTTCGGCGGTGATCTCCTCCGGGGTGCGCCCGTCGGTGGCCACGGTGAACGTGGCGACCTGCTCGTACAGCGGCCGGCGCTGGTCGAGCAGGAAGCGCAGGGTGGCGCGGGGGTTCAGGGCCAGCAGCGGGCGGCCCTGGCTCAGGCCGGTGCGGGCCACCGCGTCCGACAGCTCGACGCTCAGGTAGACCACGGTGTGCCCGGCCAGCAGGTCCCGGTTGGCCTCGGCGAGGATCGCGCCGCCGCCCAGTGCCAGCACGCCCTCGTGTTCGGCGAGCGCGGCCGCGACGGCGGCCGACTCCAGCGCCCGGAAGTGCGGCTCGCCCTCGTCGATGAAGATGTCCGAGATGGGCTTGCCCGCCGCCGCCTCGATGTCGGCGTCGGTGTCGCGGAACGGCACCCCGTACGCCTGCGCCAGCAGCTGCCCCACGGTGGACTTGCCCGCCCCGGGCGCGCCCACCAGCACGCACAACGGCCTGCTCACGGTCGTCTCCTCCTCAGCGGATCAGCAGGTTGTCCAGGTAGCCGGCGACGTTGCGCCGGATCTCGGGCACGGAGTCGCCGCCGAACTTCTCCACGGCCGCCTCGGCCAGCACCAGCGCCATCATCGCCTCGGCGACGATCGCCGCCGCGGGCACGGCGCACACGTCGGAGCGCTGGTTGATGGCGGTGGCGACCTCGCCCGTGGTGACGTCCACCGTGGACAGGGCCCGGTTCAGCGAGGAGATCGGCTTCATCGCGGCGCGCACCCGCAGCGGCTCGCCGGAGGTGATGCCGCCCTCCAGGCCGCCGGCCCGGTCGGTGACCCGCTTCACGCCGTCGGGCGTGGGCACGATCTCGTCGTGCGCCACCGAGCCGCGCGAGCGGGCCTGGGTGAACGCGTCACCGATCTCGACACCCTTGATGGCCTGGATGGACATCAGCGCGGTGGCGATGCGCGCGTCGAGCTTGCGGTCCCACTGGGTGTGCGTGCCCAGGCCCGGCGGCACTCCGTAGGCCAGCACCTCGACGATGCCGCCGAGGGTGTCGGCGTCGCGCTTGGCCGCGTCGACCTCGGCCACCATGCGCTCGCTGGCCTGCGGGTCCAGGCAGCGCAGCGGGTCGGCGTCGATGCGCTCGGTGTCGCCGGGCACCGGCACCAGGCCGGGCTTGGCCGCGACCGAGCCCAGCTCGATGACGTGCGACAGGATCTCGACGCCGAGCGCCTGGCGCAGCAGCGCGCGGGCCACGGTGCCGACGGCGACGCGGGCCGCGGTCTCCCGGGCGCTGGCGCGCTCCAGGATCGGCCGGGCGTCGTCGTGGCCGTACTTCTGCATGCCCGCCAGGTCGGCGTGGCCGGGGCGGGGACGGGTCAGCGGCGCGTTGCGGGCCTGCTTGGCCAGCAGCTCCGGGTCCACCGGGTCGGCCGACATGACCGTCTCCCACTTGGGCCACTCGGAGTTGCCCACCTGGATGGCGACCGGGCTGCCCAGCGTGCGGCCGTGCCGTACGCCGCCGAGGATGGTGACCACGTCCTGCTCGAACGCCATGCGCGCGCCGCGGCCGTAGCCGAGGCGGCGGCGGGCCAGCTCGTGGCCGATCTCGTCACTGGTGATCTCGATTCCGGCGGGCACGCCGTCGAGCACGGCGACCAGCGCCTGCCCGTGCGACTCCCCTGCGGTCAGCCAACGCAACACGATCACCAGTCTGTCACGGCGCGGGCCCGCCACCCCGTGCAGGCCCGCGCGTGCCACCAGTCGGGATCACTTGATCCGGAGCGGGACGGGCTCGCTGCGGTCGCTGCCGACCCGGGCGACGATCTCGTACGGCCCCACCGGGGGCGACGACCCGTCGGGCACCCGCCGTCCGCCCACCTTCTCGCAGGTGTTGCTCTGCTTGCCGTTCCAGGTGACGGTGTAGCTGCGGGTGTCGCCGGGGCCGAGGCGCACCACCTGGTTGCCGTGCAGCGGGCCGCAGTCGTCGGACGACCACACCTTCTCCCCGTCGCGCAGCAGCTGCAGCTCCTGCAGGTCGGCGCCGAGATCGCGGAGGCAGGAACGCTTGGCGGTGTTCTGCACCTTGAGCGTGATGTTCAGCGGGCTCTTGCGGTCCACCGCCGCCTTCGCCGGTGACGCCGACACCTTGAGCTCGTCGTCGGTGCACAGCTTCTTGTCCACCTTGGCGGCCTTGGGCGCGGCCCCGGCCTTGTCGGCGTAGCGGACGCGGTAGAGCTTGGCCTTCGGCGCGTACGGCCCGTCCTTGGCGTCGTCCGGGTAGAGCGCGCTGAAGTAGAGCCCGTCGGCGCCCGCGGCGATCCCGGCGATGGTGGACTTGCCGTTGCCGTTGTACTCGACCAGCGTCTTCGGGCCGGTGACCTTGCCCTTGGCGTCGAAGGCGAACATCACGATGCGCTTGCCGCGCACCTGCGGCCCGGAGGCGTAGGTCGGCCCGCTCTCGGAGATGTACGCGTTGCCGTACACCTCCTTCGGGAACCCGGCGCTCTGCCCGTGCTCCTCCTGCACGAACGTGATGCCGACCGGCGCGTGCGCGACGCTCCAGTTGTAGAGCGCCTTCTTCTTCATCGCGCTGTCCCCGACGTACCAGCCGAAGTCGGTGCCCCGGGTGACCCGCGCGAACCGGTCCATGGACGGGCCGTTCTCCACCGAGTAGTGCTGGCCGTCGGCGGCCCGCCAGGCGCCGCCGAACGGGTTGCGGAAGCCGAGGGCGAAGACGTAGTCCTTGGCCTTGATGCCGTCGTCGGCGTCGTAGAACGGGTTGTCCTGCGGCGCGCTGCCGTCCAGGTTCACCCGCAGCACCTTGCCCCGGAACGAGTTCTTGTCCTTGGCCGTCTTCGGCTCGAACGCGTCGGCGACGTGCACGTACAGCCTGCCGTCGGGCCCGATGGTGAGGTTGGAAATCTGGTGCGAGGCGACCATGTCCTCACCCTTCATGTCCAGCACCGTGGTCACCTTCGTCGCGGTGAGACCGTCGTCGGAGCTGGTCAGCCGCACCACCTTCGGGAAGAACCGGTTACCGGACTTGTAGACCAGGGCGGCGAACAGGTCGCCCGACTCCGGCTCGACCGTGATGCCGCCCAGCCCGAACTCCCCGTCCCCGGGGAACTTGTCGGTCGGGTCGAAGTTCAGCAGGTCCTTGGCGTACGTCGTGACGCTGAAGTCGCCGCGGACCACCTTGATCTGCCCGTACAGCTCGTTGACGTAGAAGCGCGGCGCGGCCGGGTCGGTCGGGTGCCGCGCCGCCATCGCGATGCCGACCGGCAGCGCGAACCCGGACGCGACCTCCTCGACCACGTACCCGTCCTGCAGCGTGCGCCACTGCGGCGCTCCCGGCAGCGGCACGAGCTGCACGTCGGTGCGGAAGGTGCGTTTGGCGTACGCGCTCCACTGCGTCGCCGGGTCGGCCGAGGAGGAGCGGAACCGGGCGCGCACCTCGAAGTCGCGCCCCGGCGGCAGCTCCGCCTGCCCGGCCAGCGAGCCCTCGAACTGCCCGTTGCCCAGGTGCGCGTGCAGCCGGGTGGCGCCGTGCACGCACTGGCCGGACCAGACCCGCTCCACCGGGGCGGGCGCCACCGACCAGATCTCCCAGTCGCTGCACGCGTGCGTGTCGTGCACGTCCGGGTCGGCGAACGGCTGCGCCTCCATGTGCACGTCCGCGCCGTTGAGCAGCTGTCCGTCCACGGACGGCTCGCTGATCAGCGGCGGCAGCGGGGCGACCGACGGGACGTGGGAGGAGGCGGGGCCGGCGAACGAGACCAGCCCCGCCACCGCCACGACCACGGCGGTCAGCACCGCCTCCACGGTCACCGTGACCCTGCGAGCGTTCATGACCGGCCCCCGGCTCCGCACGACGAAAAGACCGCGCCAGGCTACCCGCGCAAAACGGAATATCACCACGAAACACGCCGTGACCTGACATACTGCACAGCTTCCGAAGTGCGATGCCGGGCCGGGTTCGTTCGGCGAGCCGTCAGTTTCGGGGAAATTGCACGAACAAGGCGCGAGGAGTCTGCAATTTCCCCGAAACTGGACCGCCCCGCTCAGGGCGGGGCCGACGGTCAGGGCCGGTCAGGCCAGGGTGCGGGCGAGCAGGCCCAGGTCGGGGTTGTCGGTGAAGAAGCCGTCCACGCCGGCGGCCAGGTAAGCCGCCAGCTCGTCGAGGATGCGGCCGTACTCGGCGGGCACCGCGCCGTTGCGCAGGTTCACCGGCAGGAACTGGTTCTCCGCCCGGAACGTGTACGGGTGCACCTTGAGCCCCTGTGCGTGCGCGTCGGCGATCAGCGCGGTCGGCGTGGCCGGCGAGCCGTCGGCGGCACGCGGGATGACCAGGCCCTTCTCCGGCCCGATGCCGTCGATGAAGCCGGCCAGCTCGCGCAGGCCGGCCGGGGCCAGGTACTCCGCGTACGGCTTCGGGTCGTCGAACGGCTTGCCGGCGCCGGCCAGGAACACCAGCGGCGCCTTGACCCGGTGCGCCGTACGCAGCTCGCGCAGGTTGGCCGCCTCGAACGACTGCACGAACACCGGCGCGTCCCGGCGGTCCAGCCCGTGCTTGCGCAGCGCCGCCACCAGCGGCCGCTCCAGCGGCAGCCCGATGCCGTCGAAGTAGGTCGGGTGCTTGGTCTCCGGGTAGACGCCGATCTCGCGGCGCAGCTGGCTGGACAGCTTCTCGCGCAGGCGCAGCACCTCCTCGAAGGTGGGCACCTCGAACAGGCCGTTGTAGACCGTGTTGCGCTGGCGGACGGCGGGCAGCCGCTCCACGGCGCGCAGCGTCTTCAGCTCGGCCAGGGTGAAGTCCTCGGTGAACCAGCCGGTCACCGCGACGCCGTCGATCGTCTTGGTGACCCGGCGCGACGCGAACTCGGTCCGGGCGGCCACGTCGGTGGTGCCGGAGATCTCGTTCTCGTGCCGGGCCACCAGCACCCCGTCCCGGGTGATCACCAGGTCCGGCTCGATGAAGTCGGCGCCCATCCGGGCGGCCAGCTCGTACGAGGCGAGGGTGTGCTCGGGCCGGTAGCCGCTGGCCCCGCGGTGCCCGATCACCAGTGGGCGGTCACGGTCATGCACCCGCTCATCATCCCGGTCGGCACCGGTCGCCCAGGCGGGCACCCCGATCAGGGCGGGGGCCGCCACCGCGGCGCCCAGCGCCCCAGCCACGAACAGGTCACGTCGGTCCATCGTTCTGCTCCTCCACGGACGGTTGCTGTCCGGGCGAGTCCAGACCGGCTCGGCGGCGCACGATCGACATCAGCGTGACGGAGCGGCGAATTCGCGCCGACGGCACGCGGACGTGCGCCATGATCCGCTTTTGTGGAGGCGCAGCGCTGCCATGGCGACACTCAGCGTCCACAAGAACGGATCACGGACGGTCGCGGTCAGCAGATGATCTTCCGCTCGCAGGCGAGCTCCTTGTTGCGCTCGTGCTCGGCGTTGGTGACCGCGAAGGCCGAGTTGCCCTCCTTGTCGATGGCGACGAAGAAGTGCCACTTGCCGACGGCCGGCTTGGCCGCGGCGGACAGCGCCGCCCGGCCGGGATTGTTGATCGGCGTCGGCAGGAAGGCCAGCTTGCGGTTGTACGGGTTCCTCGGATTGTCCAGCTCGGCCTCGGTCATCTTGCCGGACTCCTTGGTCGGCTTGCCCTGCGTCTCGAACCAGTAGTTGACCGTCACGTCCATCTCCAGGCAGTGGCAGATGCCGCCCGGCGGCTGCTCGATGATCCGGTTGTAGGCGACCCGGGCGACCTTGGGCAGGTCCTTGGCGGTGCCCGACTCGGCCTGGGCCAGCGAGGCGACGATCAGCGCCTCGTACGGCGCGACGTCCAGCGAGGCGCGCACCGTCTCGGCGAACTTCAGCTCCTTGGTGACCGCGAGGAAGCGCTGCACCATCATTTTCAGCGCGGCCTCCGCCGTGACGTCCTTCGGGAACTCGTAGGTGTCCGGGAACAGGAAGCCCTCGACCGACCGGGTGACCTTTCGCCCGTCGCGCTCGAACCAGGAGGCGGGCACGCCGAGCTTGACCGGATCCTTCGCCGCCGCCTTGAACTGCGCCTCCGGGATGCCCAGCCGCTCCGCGAGCAGCTTGTAGATCTTGAAGGTGGACAGGCCCTCCGGGATGGTGATGCCGTTGACGATCCGGTTCTTGACGTCGAGCAGCATCAGGATCGCGTCGGCGGCGGCCAGGCGCAGCCGCAGCCGGTAGCGGCCGGGCTGGATCCGGTCGGCGTCGCCGTTGGCCTCCCAGGCGTCGATGAACGCCTGCTCGCTGGCGATCACGTCCTGGCCCTTGAGGACCTTGGCGATCTGCAGCCCGCTCGCGCCCTCGGGGATGACGATCTCGATCTCCGCGGTGCCCGCGGCGGTGGTGTAGTCCTCCGCGCCGAACATGCCGCGCAGCCGGTCGTAGCCGAGGTAGAGCCCGGCTCCCATGCCGCCGAGCAGCAGCAGGGTGAGCAGAAGAGCCAGGGCGGTGCGGCCGCGGCGGCGCTTACGGCGCTTGCGCCGCCGGGGCGGCTGCCCTGGCCGGCGCTGCGGCCGGTACGGCTCCGGCTCGTCGCCGTACGCCAGAAAGAACTCCTCGGTCACCGGTCCGCCTCCGCATCGTCGGATCGGGACAGGCTAACCGCGCCGGGCCTCCCGCAGTGCCCCGCGCATCGCCTCGACCGGCGCGGCAACGCCGGTGAACTGCTCGAACTGGCCGAGTGCCTGATTCAGCAGAAGATCCAATCCGGACACGATGCGGCAGCCGGCCCGCTGCGCGGCGGCGGCCAGCGGGGTGGGCCACGGGTCGTAGAGCGCGTCGAACAGCACCGTCTTGGGCCGCCACGGCACCTGCAGGGGGTCCGCGACGCCCTTGGGCACGGTCGAGATCACCACGTCGGCGGCGGCGCACTCCTCGGCCGCCGCCCAGCCCGCCGCGGTCAGCGGCACGCCCATCGCCGCGGCGACCGGGCGCAGCTCGTCGATCGCCTCCGGGCGGCGGGCGTACACGGTCAGCGACTCCGCGCCCAGCTGCGCCGCGGCGGCGACCGCGGCCCGCGCGGTGCCGCCCGCGCCCAACACGGCGACCCGCGCCGCGCCGCTGATCCCGGCCTCGCCCAGCGCGGCGACCATGCCGGGCACGTCGGTGTTGTCCGCGCGCCACGTGCCGTCGGGCTGGTGGACCAGGGTGTTGGCAGCGCCGACCGCCGCGGCGACCGGGCTGACCGCCGTGGCGACGGTCAGCCCGACCTCCTTGAGCGGCATGGTGAGCGAGAGCCCCGCCCACTCCGGGCCGAGGCCGGCCACCAGCGCGGGCAGCTCGTCCTCGGCGCACTCGATCGCGGTGTACGACCAGCCGGCCAGCCCCGCCGCCGCGTAGCCGGCGTTGTGCAGGATCGGGGACAGCGAGTGGCTGACCGGCTTGCCGAGGACCGCGGCGCGCATCAGCAGGAACTCTGCTTCAGCACGCCGGCCTGCACGGCCTTGTCGTTGTCCCGGCAGAACTGGCTGTGCGTGCTGGAGAAGGCCGAATGGCCCTGCTTGTCGATCGCGACGAAGTACAGCCAGTCGCCCTTCGGCGGGTCGGCCGCCGCCTCCAGCGCGTGCTGCCCCGGGTTGTTGATCGGGGTCGGGGGCAGGCCCTTGGCGTTGCGGTTGTAGGGGTTCTTCGGATCGGTCAGCTCGGCCTGGGTCAGGCCGCTGGACGGCTTGGGGTCCTTGCCGGCGATCTCCCGCGAGTAGTTGACGGTCACGTCGAACTGCAGGCAGCGGCAGGTGCCGATCTCCTGGACCGCCTTGTCGCTGAACACCCGGTTGTAGGAGACCCGCGCGACCTTGCCCAGGTCGTCGGCGTTGCCCGCCTCGGCCTGCGCCAGCGACGCCACGATCAGCGCCTGGTACGGCGAGATGTTCAGCTCGGCGGCCTTGTCGGCGTAGTTGAGGTCCCCGGTCACGTCGAGGAAGCGCGCGACCATCATCTTCAGCGCGGACTCGGCGGTGACGTTCGGCGGAAACTCGTACGTGTCCGGGAAGAGGAAGCCCTCCAGCGAGCGGCTCTCCTTCTTGCCGTCCTCCCGCTTGAACCACCAGTCCGGCACGCCGAGCTTGATCGGGTCCTTCGCGGCGGCCTTGAACTCGGCCAGCGGGATCTCCAGCTTCTCGGAGAGCAGCTTGTAGATCTTGAAGGTGGACAGGCCCTCGGTGATGGTGATGCCGTTGGTGATCCGGTTGGCGGTGTCCAGCAGCATCTTCATCGCGTCGACCGCGCTGAGCTGCACCCGCAGCTTGTAGACGCCGGGCTGGATCTTCTGGGCGTTCTTCGGATCGGCGTCCCACGCCTCGATGAACGCCTGCTCGCTCTTGATCACATCATTGGCCTTGAGCACCTTGGCCATGTCGGTGCCGTTGGAGCCCTCTTTGATCTCGACCGTGACCTCGGCCGAGCTCGCCGCCGTCTCATAGTCGGGCGTGGTGAAGAAGCCCATGAGCTTGTCGTAGCCGAGGTACACACCGCCGGCCAGGCCGCCCAGCAGGAGCAGGCTCAGGAAGAGCGCGAGGAAGGTGCGGCCGCCGCCGCGCTTCTTCTTCTTTTTCTTCTTCTTCCCGTTGCGACCACGGTTGCCGTCCACCGCGTGGCGACGGCGCTGGCTGCGTTCGGGGTGCTCGTCGAACGGCAGGAAGAGCTCGTCAGTCATCGGGACCCTCTCGTGTACGGGCAGCGTCCGGCGGCTACGTTACACGTGAGAGGTTTTCTGCACCCCTGGGCGGACGGCGGGTTTTCAGCCGCCGTCCAGCACAATTCAGGCATATCCGATCAAGACCGGCGGGCTCAGCAGGAGCTCTGCTTGAGGACCTTGTTCTTCACGGCCGTCTCGTTGTCCTTGCAGAACTGCTCGAAGTCCTCCGAGAAGGCCGAGTGGCCCTCCTCGTCGATCGCGACGAAGTAGTACCAGTCGCCCTTCGGCGGCTTCATGGCCCCCTCCAGCGCGGCCTTGCCCGGGTTGTTGATCGGCGTGGGGATCATGCCCTCGGCGTTGCGGTTGTAGGGGTTCTTCGGATCGGTCAGCTCGTCGTGACTCAGGCCGCTGGACGGCTTCGGGTCCTTGCCGGCCAGCTCGCGCGAGTAGTTGACGGTCACGTCGAACTGGAAGCAGGCGCAGGTCAGGTCCGGTGTGCGCTTGTAGACCCGGTTGTAGGCCACCCGCGCGACCTTGCCGAAGTCGTCGGCGTTGCCCGCCTCGGCCTGGGCCAGCGAGCCCACGATCAGCGCCTCGTAGGGGGCGATGCCGCCCAGCTCCGCCTGCACCGTCTCGGCGAAGTTCATGCTGCCGGTGACGGTCAGGAAGCGGTTGACCATGGTTCGCAGCACCGTGTCGGCGTCGGCGTTCGGCGGGAACTCGTACGTGTCCGGGAAGAGGAAGCCCTCGATCGTCGGCGCGACCTTCTTCTCGTCGCTGCGGTTGAACCACCAGTCCGGCACGCCCAGCGCGGCCGGATCCTTGGCGGCGGCCTTGAAGTCGGCCTCCGGGATGCCGGTCTTGGCCGACAGCAGCCGGTACACCCGGAACGAGCTCAACCCCTCCGGGATGGTGATCCCGTTCACGATGCGGTTGCGGCCGTCGAGCAGCATGAGCACCGCGTCGTCCGCGCTCAGATGGGTGCGCAGCTTGTAGTAGCCGGGCTGGATCTGCAGCGCGTCCGGGTTGCGCTGACCGGCCTCGACGAACGCCTTCTCGCTGGCCACGACCCCGGCGATCTTGAGAGTCTTCGCGATGGCGGCCTGGGTGTCCCCCGCCTTGATCTCCACCTGGACCGGCGTGCCGTCGGCCGACGTCTCCCAGTCCGGCGTGCCCAGCGCACCCGCCACCTTGTCGTAGGCCAGGTAGGCGCCGAAGCCGAGCACGCCCAGCAGCACCACCGCCAGGCACATCGCCAGCACCGAGCGGAACCAACCGAACCGCCGTCGCCGCCTCGCCGCCTGCCCCGGCGGTTGCCGCCGGGGGTCGCCGTCGTCGTGGTCGTCGAAAGCGCGGTCCAGTTCGTCGATCATCCTGCTCGCCTTCGCTGCGCGTCGAGCCATCCCTGCAGGATCTCCACCGCCGCCGCCTGGTCGACCACGGCGCGCTGCCGCTTGCCCTTGACTCCGCGATCGGACAGTCTGCGGGTCGCCGCGACGGTGGACATCCTCTCGTCCGCGAGCATCACCGGCACCGGCGCGATCAGTGCGGCCAGCTTGTCGGCGTATGCCCGCGCGTGCTTGGCGGCCGGCCCCTCCACCCCGGCGAGGTTGAGCGGCAGGCCCACCACCACCTCCACCGTGCCATGGTCGGCCACCAGGCGCGCGATCTCCAACATATCAGCTGGTATGTCAGATTCATCCGCTTTGGCCTGGCGAGCCACCGTCACCAGCGGAGTGGCCAGGATCCCGTCCGGATCGCAGACCGACACTCCGATCCGCACGGTGCCCACGTCCACACCCAGCCGCACCCCGCGCGTCCAGCCCATCGCTACTCCCCCTCCACATGAGCGAAGCTCCCGCCCTGCTGCCGGAGCAGCGTGGCGGGAGCTTCGATCTCTTCTACGTTCAGCGTGCCTGCACCGCGTGCTGGACCGCGCCCAGCAGCTGCTGCGCCTGGTCGGCCGGGACGCCGCCGCCCTGCGCCAGGTCGGCGTTGCCGCCACCCCGGCCCGACAGCGCGCCCTTGACCAGTTCCTGCGCGGACAGGCCGCGGGCCTTCGCCGCCTCGTTCACCGCGACGATCAGCGACGCCTTGCCGTTGGCCCGCGCGGACACCGCGACCACCGCGGGGCGGTCGGCCGGGAACCGGCCGCGCACCTCCTGCGCCAGGGTGCGCACGTCGTTGACCGCCGCGCCCTCCGGCGCCTCGGTGCCGACGTACGCCACGCCGCCCAGGTCCAGCGCGCCCTCGGCCAGCGCCGCGGCCCCGCCGAGCACCAGCTGCGCGCGCATCTTCTCCAGCTCGCGCTCCGCGTCGCGCAGCGACGCCACGGTCTGCTCGACCCGGTCGCCGACCTCCTCGCGCGGCACCCGGTACAGCTCGGCCAGGCGGGACACCAGCAGGTGCTCCTTGGCCAGGTGCCGGAACGCGTCCATGCCGACCAGCGCGTCGACCCGGCGCACGCCGGAGCCGATGGACGCCTCGGACAGGATCTTCACCAGGCCCAGCTGGCCCGAGCGGGCCGCGTGGGTGCCGCCGCACAGCTCACGCGCGTAGTCGCCGACCTCGACGACCCGCACGAACTCGCCGTACTTCTCGCCGAACAGCGCCATCGCGCCCAGCCGCTTGGCCTCGGCCTGCGAGGTGACGAACGCGCGCACCTCCAGGTCGCCCATCAGCACCTCGTTGACCTGCTGCTCGACGTCGTGCAGCACGCTGGCCGGCACCGCGCCGGGCGTGTTGAAGTCGAACCGCAGCCGGCCGGGCGCGTTCAGCGAGCCCGCCTGGGTCGCCGACTCGCCGAGGAAGTTGCGCATGGTCTGGTGCACCAGGTGGGTCGCGGTGTGCGCGCGGGAGATCGCCCGGCGCCGCTCCACGTCGATCTGCGCGTAGCCGGTCTCGCCGGAGCGGACCTCGCCCTCCACCACCCGCGCCTTGTGCACGATCAGACCCGGCAGCGGCTGCTGCACGTCGAGGACCTCGACGCGCCCGCCGCCGACCGTGATGATGCCCAGGTCGGGCAGCTGGCCGCCGCCCTCGGCGTAGAACGGCGTCGCGTCGAGCACCAGCTCGACCAGCTCGCCCTCGCCCGCCGACTTGATCAGGCCCTCGCCGCCGACCAGCGCGCGCACCTTCGACTCGCGCGCCACCTCGGCGTAGCCGGTGAACTCCACCGCGCCGCCCGCGTCCAGCGCGCCCCGGTACGCCGACAGGTCGGCGTGGCCGGTCTTGCGCGCCTGCGCGTCCGCCTTGGCCCGCTTGCGCTGCTCGGCCATCAGCCGCTTGAACCCGTCGGTGTCCACGGACAGGCCCTGCTCGGCCGCGATCTCCAGGGTCAGGTCGATCGGGAAGCCGTAGGTGTCGTGCAGCTGGAACGCCTTGTCACCGGCCAGCTCCAGCCCGCCCGACTGCTTCGTGTCGGCGACCGCCAGGTCGAGGATCGTGGTGCCCGCGCGCAGCGTCGCCCGGAACGTCTCCTCCTCCTGGTACGCGTACTGCGAGATGCGGCCGAAGTCGGTGGCCAGCTCCGGGTACGACGGCGACATGCAGTCGCGCGCCACCGGCAGCAGCTCCGGCAGCGCCGGGCCCTCGAAGCCGAGCAGCCGGACCGCCCGGATCGCCCGCCGCATGATGCGGCGCAGCACGTAGCCGCGGCCCTCGTTGGACGGGGTCACCCCGTCGCTGATCAGCATCAGCGAGGTGCGCACGTGGTCGGCGACGACGCGCAGCCGCACGTCGTCCGGGTGCGACTCGGCCGCGGTCGTGGTGTGGCCGACGTTGTAGCGCTTGCCGGTCAGCTCGCACGCCTTGTCGATCAGCGGGCGGACCTCGTCGATCTCGTAGAGGTTGTCGACGCCCTGCATGATCGACGCCATGCGCTCCAGGCCCATGCCGGTGTCGATGTTCTTGGCCGGCAGCTCGCCCAGGATCGGGTAGTTCTCCTTGTCCGAGCCCGGACCGCGCTCGTACTGCATGAAGACGTTGTTCCAGATCTCCATGTAGCGGTCCTCGTCGACCTCCGGGCCGCCCTCCCGGCCGTACGCCGGGCCGCGGTCCACGTAGATCTCCGAGCACGGGCCGCACGGGCCGGGGATGCCCATCGACCAGAAGTTGTCCGCCTTGCCGCGGCGCACGATACGCTCCGCGGGCATGCCGACGGCCCGCCAGTACGAGATCGCCTCGTCGTCGTCCAGGTACACCGTCGCCCAGATCTTGTCCGGGTCGATGCCGTAGCCGCCGTCGGCGACGGACCGGGTGACCAGGTCCCAGGAGAGGCGGATCGCCTCCTCCTTGAAGTAGTCGCCGAACGAGAAGTTGCCGTTCATCTGGAAGAACGTGCCGTGCCGCGAGGTCTTGCCGACCTCGTCGATGTCCGGGGTGCGGATGCACTTCTGCACGCTGACCGCGCGCCGGAACGGCGGGGTCTGCTGGCCCAGGAAGTAGGGCACGAACTGCACCATGCCGGCGTTGACGAACAGCAGGTTCGGATCGTCGATGGCCGGCAGTGGAGCGCTCGGGACCACGGCGTGCCCGTTCGCCTCGAAGTGCGCCAGGAACCGTCGCTTGACTTCCGCGGTCCTCATCGCTGCTGCTCACCTTCCTGCTGCTGCTTGAACTGATAGAACTTGCCGCCCACCCCGTGCGCCCACGGCAGGTCGACTGGTTCGAGCGAGACGCCGTCCTCGAAAGCGGCGTGGAGCTCGTCCTCCCGCTCGGCCGTGAAGTCGCGCACGTCATCCACAAAACTACGCATAGAGCCCGCGGCGTGACCAATGGATTCCTGCGCGGTCCCGGCCAGCCCGGCCGGGGTGAGCTTGCGCGCCTGCTTGGTGATCACCCGGACCACCACCACGCCGATACCGATGCCGACGCCCAGCCAGAGCAGTCTGCGGATCATGGTCTCAGCCCCGCCGGGTGCGCTTGCGCGCCTTGAGCTCGTCACGCACCGACTTTGCCTCATCGGCCTCCTTGCGGGCCGCAGTGGCGCGCCGGACGCCGTAGGTGAACGCCGCCGCCTTGACCAGCGGGCTGGCCGCGGTCGCGCTGACCACGCTCACCAGGTTCGACACGTTGGCCGTGGTGTGCGCGAGGTGCTGCGTCATCACGTCGACCTTGGCCAGCTGCACGTTCACCCCGTCCAGGGTGACCTGCGCCTGGCCGAGCGCATCATTGACGTTGTCGACGGTGATGTTGACCTTGTCCAGGAGCGGCCCCGTGTGCTGGCTGACCTGCCGCAACGTCACCGTCGCGGCGTCCACCGTGTGCCGCAGCTTCAGGATCGGCACCGCCAGCACCAGCACCAGCATCGCGAACGCACCCGCCGCGATCAGCGCCGCGATCTCGCCTCCAGACATGCCAAGCCCTCCGCACGTCGTACTTTGTCCCAACGTGCAGACCCTACCGCCCGCCCCGGCGGCGCTCGCAGCAGCTATGCCTCAGCTCGCCGACGGTGTCGGGGCAGGACTCTCCAGAGTGACCTCCTCGTCGCCCGTACCGCCCTCACCAGGGCCGGGCTCGCCGGTGTGCTGCAGCCGCTCGTCGGCGACCGTGTTCAGCACCTTGATCGTCACCGCGGAGCCCTTGCACTTGTCGTCCGCGGCCCCCGCCTCGGCGGGGGACGGCGACGGGTCGGCGGCCGGCTCCTCGGTCGGGCCGACCGTGGGCCGGTTGCGCAGCAGCGGGTTGCACTCGGGCGTGGTGATCGGACGGACCCACAGATCCAGCGTGAACTCGTCGCGCCGCCAGCAGGAGTACTCCCCGTCGCCGCCGCTGGTCAGCGCGCAGCTCGGCACGTCCCAGCGCACCCAGCCCGCGCTGGTCAGCGCCTGCTGGAACGCCTGCGCCGTCTCCTTCGGCTCGCGCTCGGACTCCATGGACCGCTCGCGGTAGCGGCACTCCATCAGGCACCAGCGGCTGCCGGAGATGTTGTCCTGGGTCTTGCCCGACACCACCGCCCACGACGGCACGTCGAGCGCGTCCAGCGTGGTCAGCACCGGGTCCCGGGTCGCCGCACGCAGCACGAACCAGAACGGCAGCGCGCCGACCACCAGCACGACCAGCGCGATCAGCGTCCACATGCGCAGCCGCTGCTGCTCGCGCAGCTGCTTGCGGACCTCCGAGCGCGCGCCGCGGATCGCGTCCATGCCACCGGCGAAGCCGGCCCGGCCGCCGCGCTCCCCCGGCGGCGGCACGACCGCGTTCGGGTCGGGCGGGCGGACCGCGATCGGCTCCCGGCCCGGCTCGGGACGGCCCGGCGGGCGCTCGCCACGGCGGCCGTCCGGGCCCGCGCCGGGACCGGCCGGCCCGCCGGGCTTGAGCCCGGGACCCGCGTTCGGGCCCAGCGGGCCTGCTCCGGGGCCGCCGGGGCCGGTGTTGGGGCCGAGGCCACCCGGTCCCGCGTTCGGGCCGGGCGGCACCGGTCCGGGGCCGCCGTGCGGCGGCCCGGCGGGCGGGATGGGCACCCCGCCCCGGTTCGGCGGGGCGGCCGGGAAGCCGCCACGCTGCGCTTCCGGGCGGGCCGGCGGGCGCACCGCGGGCGAGCCGGGCATCCCGGCGGGTGCGGCCGGCATTCCGGCCGGTGCAGCCGGGCCACGCCCGCGCATGCCGTCCACGCCCGGGGCGTTGCCGCTGCGCGGCACGTCACCCGGGCCGCGCGGCGGGTCGAGTTCACGGCGGCGGACCACCGGCGGCTCGCCACCGGGTTTGCGGCCCGGCGGCACGGCACCCCGCCCGGCGGGCGGCTCCATGACCGGCACCGGCGGCGGCTCGGGGCGGCCCCGGCGCGGGTCCTCGGGCTCGCGCGGGTCACGCCGGACCGCGGGCGGCTCCTCGGCGCGACGGCGAGCGGCGGGATCATCCTCCGCGCGGCGGCGCCCGGCGGGCTCCTCAGCGGCGCGGCGGCGACCTGCCGTGTCGTCCGCGCGGAAGCCGCCGGTCGGCTCGTCGTCGGCCCGGCGGCGGCCCGCGGGCTCCTCAGCGGCACGGCGACCCGGCGGCTCCTCGGCAGCGCGACGGCCCGCGGGCTCCTCGGCCGCCCGGCGGCGGCCCGCCGTGTCGTCCAGCCGGAACCCGCCCGTCGGCTCGTCGTCGGCCCGGCGACGCCCAGCGGGCGGCTCCTCAGCCCGGCGGCGACCCGCCGTGTCGTCCGGGCGGAACCCGCCGGTCGGCTCGTCGTCGGCCCGGCGGCGGCCCGCGGGCTCCTCAGCGGCACGGCGACCCGGCGGCTCCTCGGCAGCGCGACGGCCCGCGGGCTCCTCGGCCGCCCGGCGGCGGCCCGCCGTGTCGTCCAGCCGGAACCCGCCCGTCGGCTCGTCGTCGGCCCGGCGACGCCCAGCGGGCGGCTCCTCAGCCCGGCGGCGACCCGCCGTGTCGTCCGGGCGGAACCCGCCGGTCGGCTCGTCGTCGGCCCGGCGGCGACCCGCGGGCTCCTCAGCGGCACGGCGACCCGGCGGCTCCTCGGCAGCGCGGCGGCCCGCGGGCTCCTCGCCGGCCCGGCGGCGAGTGGGCGGCTCGGCGTCCCGGGCGGCACCGGGCCGCGCGGGCTTGGCGTCGTCGTTCAGCGCGCTCAGCTTGTTCCAGCGGCTGCTGCCACCGTCGGTGAAGTCGGCGTCGTCGAACTGGTCGCGGGACTGCTTCGCGCTGCGCAGATCGTCGAGCCAGCCGGTCTCCTCCTGGGAGACCTCCTCGGCCTCGCCGCCGGTGCGGCCCTTCTTGCGACCCCGGCCGTCGGTCGCATCAGCCCGACTCATGATGAGCTCTCCTTGCTACGGATGACGGTACGCAGCTTGGGCAGCCGCTCGGCGATGTGCCGCTCGTTGCCGTGCCCTGTGGGACGGTAGTAGTCCACGCCCACGAGATCGTCCGGTGGGTACTGCTGAGGCACCACACCTCGGGAATCGTCGTGCGGGTAGCGGTAGCCCGCGCCGTGGCCCAGCCCCCGCGCCCCGGCGTAGTGGGCGTCGCGCAGGTGCTTGGGCACCGACCCGGCCTTGCCCGCCCGCACGTCGGCGATCGCCGCGCCGATGGCGGTGGTGACCGCGTTCGACTTCGGCGCGGTCGCGCAGTGCACCACGGCCTGGGCCAGGTTCAGCTGCGCCTCGGGCAGGCCGACGTGCTGCACGGCGTACGACGCGTTGGTGGCGGCGGTCAGCGCGCCCGGATCGGCCATGCCGACGTCCTCGCTGGCGAAGATGATCAGGCGGCGCGCGATGAAGCGCGGGTCCTCCCCGGCTACCAGCATCCGGGCCAGGTAGTGCAGCGCGGCGTCCACGTCCGAGCCGCGCATGCTCTTGATGAACGCGCTGATCACGTCGTAGTGGGCGTCACCGGCCCGGTCGTAGCGCAGCGCCGCGGTGTCCACCGCGCGCTCGGCGGTGGCCACGTCGATCTCGGGCACGCCGTCGCCCTCGTGCACGGCCAGCGCCGAACCCGCCGCCGCCTCCAGCGCGGTCAGCGCCTTGCGTACGTCACCCCCGGCCAGCCGGACCAGGTGGTCCTCGGCCTCGGCGCCGAGCGTCACGGAGCCGCCCAGGCCGCGCTCGTCGGTCAGCGCGCGGCGCACCAGGGTGCGCACCGCGTCGTCGTCCAGCGGCTTGAGGGTGAGCAGCACGCAGCGCGACAGCAGCGGCGAGATGATCGAGAAGTACGGGTTCTCCGTGGTGGCCGCGAGCAGCGTCACCGTGCGGTCCTCGACGGCCGCCAGCAGCGAGTCCTGCTGCGTCTTGGTGAAGCGGTGCACCTCGTCGATGAAGAGCACGGTGGGCGCCCCGCCCGCGCGACGGCGGCGGCGGGCGGTGTCGATCACCTCGCGCACCTCCTTCACCCCGGCGGTCAGCGCCGACATGGCCACGAAGTGCCGGTCGTCGGCGTCGGCCACGAGATGGGCGACGGTGGTCTTGCCGCAGCCGGGCGGCCCCCACAGGATCACCGACATGGGCGCGCCGCCCGCGACCAGGCGGCGCAGCGGGGCGCCGGGCGCGAGCAGGTGACCCTGGCCGACCAGCTCGTCGAGGTCGGCGGGGCGCATCCGGACGGCCAGCGGAGCGTCCACCGACGGCGTCTCGAACCCGGGCGAACCCGCGGCACGATCGGCCGGCGCGGGCTCCAGGGAGAAGAGGCCGTCGGTCTGCATCCCGCAGACGATACCTGGAGCGGCCGACGCACGCCGCAGGCGATCTTCGCGGTGCCCCGGGCGGTAAGGTGACGCCATGCCGCTCACCCCTGACCTCACCGGACGCGACGACCTGCTGGCGGAGGCCGGGCAGCACCCGTACGCGCGGCTCACCGCCGGGGACCGGGTGCGGGCGTACGCCCAGGATGGCGCGCTGGTCTGGACCTCGCACGGGCCGGTGGGCCCGGTCGCCGCGTCGCTCGGCGAGGCGGCGGCCGCCGTCGCGCTGTTCGCCCGGCTCGCCGCCGCGGACCTGCTCGACGGCGGGGTGTGGCTGCACCTGCCCCGGGCGGGCCGGGACGTCACCGCCGCGCTGCGCCCGGAGTTGCACGACGACTGGGACTTCCTGTGGACCACCGTCCCGCCCGCCGCCCACCCGGGCGAGCAGGCGGTCGAGGCGCTCGGCCCGGACGATCACGACGGCATCGCGGCGGTGCTCGACGGCGCGCTGCCCGACAGCACCAGCCGCCCCGGCGACCCGCGCGTGCGGCAGTGGTACGGCATCCGCGAGGCGGGCCGCATCGTGGCCGTGGCGGGCGACCGCAGCGGCAACGGCGTGGGCTTCCTGGCCGGCATCGCCGTCGCCACCGGCGCGCAGGGCCGGGGTCACGGCGCCGCGCTCACCACGGCGGTGACCCGCCGGCTGGTGGCCGAGTTCGGGATCAGCTCGCTGGGTGTGATGTCGGACAACACCGGCGCGATCCGCCTCTACCAGCGGCTCGGCTACACCGAGACGATGGCCCGCAGCACGGTGCGCCTGCCGTCATGACCAGGGCAGCGCCGTAGCAGGCACCAGGTCCAGCAGGACCGCGGCGGCCAGCACGGAGCCCGCGGTGCAGAGCAGGAAGAAGAAGACCCAGAAGCCGCCGGGCAGCGGCGTGATCCCGGCGAGCTGATCGGGGTCGGAGCGCAGGCCGCTGCCCCGCCGCCGGTGCAGCTGCACCTCCACCACCGGGCGCACCCCGCCGATCAGCAGGAACCACACGCCGGTGTACGCGAACAGCGCCTGCCAGGGCGCGGTGGCGTACCAGGACACGGCGAACACGGCCGCGCCGGTGGCGATGACGAGCAGCAGCCCGTAGAAGTTGCGGATCATCACCAGCATCGCGACCAGGAGCAGCAGGCAGATCCACAGCAGCAGCCGGATGTGCCCCCGGTCCAGCAGCACGACGCCGCCGAGTCCCACCAGCGACGGCGTCAGGTAGCCCGCCAGCAGCGTGATGATCATGCCGAGGCCGGTGGGCTTGCCCTTCATGATCGTCAAACCGGACGTGTCGGAGTGCAGCCGGATGCCGCGCAGCCGCCGCCCGGTGAGCACGGCGGCGGCCGCGTGCCCGCCCTCGTGCGCGATGGTGATCGCGTTGCGCACCACCCGCCATACCCGGTGGACCATGACCAGCGCCAGCGCGATCAGCGCCGCCCCGGCCACCACACCGGCCGGAGGCTGCGCCTGCGCAGCAAGAATGTCACCGAGGGGGAACGACATGCGCGCACCCTACCCGCGCCACCCGCCACCCCACGTCCCCCACCCGGCCGCCCCCCGCCCCCACCCGGCCCACCGCACGGCACCGGGCTCAGTTTCGGGGAAACTGCACGCTCGCGCGTTGCCGAGGCTGCGGTTTCCCCGAAACTGCGGGGCCGGACCCGGGTTCGGCCAGAAGCCGGCGGGGCCGGTGAGCGGCGGCCCCCGCCGCTGGTCACGGGGCGGCCCGCGGTTCGCCCACGGTGAAGATCGGCGTCTCGTGTCAAGATCTGCGGTCCAGCCGCACTTCTGGACACGAGACGCCGATCATCACGGGGTCGGCAGACGGTGGCGCCCGCGGCCAGGAAGGGAAGATCGCGATCTGGTGTCAGAAAGTGCGGTCCAGCCACAGGTTTCGACACGAGACGCCGATCTTCAAGCTTGGCGGTCAGCGGGAGAGGACCTCGGTGGCTCCGCGCAGGCGGGTCTTGAGGACCGTGGCGGCCAGCGAGACGTCGAGGCGGACCTCGGTGGGCGAGATGACGCCGCGCTCGATCGCCGAGCCGCCGGGCACCCGCTCGGCCGGGATGCCGTGCTGTGCGGCGACGCGTACGCCCAGCTCGTGGCGGCTGAGCGCCTCCGGCCCGGCCACGTTGAGCACGCCCCGGAAGTCGCCCTCGGCCAGCTCCAGCAGCGCCGCGGCGAGGTCGTCGACCGCGATCGGCTGCCGGATGTGGTCGGTGAACAGCACCCCGTCCGCGCGCCCGGCGGCCAGGTCCAGCGCGAGCTGGTGCTGCTTGGAGCCGTCGTCACCGATGATCAGCGAGGTACGCGCGATCGCCGCGTCCGGGTGCGTGGCGATCACCGCCGTCTCCGCGGCCGCCTTGGCGGCGCCGTACGGGTAGACCGGCTCCGGCAGGTCGTCCTCGGTGTAGGGCGCGGGCCGGCCCTTGAAGATCGCGTCAGAGGACACGTGCACCAGCCGGGCGCCGGTGCGGGCCGCGGCCGCGGCGACATAGGCCGAGCCGAGCGCGGTGACCGTCCAGTCGGACTGCACGTACGCGGTGCTCACCACCGCGTCCGGCCGTAGCTCGTCCAGCAAGAGGTCCACCGCCGCCCGGTCCCGGACGTCGAGCGGCACCAGCCCTTCCGCCTGAGCGGAGTGGCTGGTGCCGATCACGTCGTGCCCCGCCGCGCGGGCGAGGCGGACCAGGCGGCCACCGGTGTACCCCGATCCCCCGGTGACCAGCAGGCGCATTACTTCGCGGCCGCCTTCGCCTTGGCGGCGTCCTCGCCGGGCGCCTTCGGCTTGGCGTCCACGCCCGCCTCCAGCCGCTGCTGGCTGGTGATCGGGGTGGGCGCGCCGGTCAGCGGGTCGAAGCCGCCGCCCGACTTCGGGAACGCGATGACGTCGCGGATCGAGTCCACCCCGGCCAGCAGCATGCAGACCCGGTCCCAGCCCAGCGCGATGCCGCCGTGCGGCGGCGGGCCGTACTGGAAGGCGTCGAGCAGGAAGCCGAACTTGTCCTTGGCCTCCTCGTCGGTGATGCCGAGCAGGGTGAAGACCCGCTTCTGCACGTCACCGCGGTGGATACGGATCGAGCCGCCGCCGATCTCGTTGCCGTTGCAGACGATGTCGTACGCGTACGCCAGCGCCCGGTCCGGCGCGGACTCGAAGTTGTCGATCCAGTCCTCGTTGGGCGAGGTGAACGGGTGGTGCACCGCGGTCCAGGCACCCTCGACGACGCCCTCGCCGGGGATGTCGACCGGCTCGAACATGGGCGCGTCCACGACCCAGCAGAACGCCCAGGCCGACTCGTCGATCAGGCCCGCCCGCTTGGCGATCTCGATGCGGGCCGCGCCGAGCAGCTCCTGCGCGTGGCGGCGGGTGCCGGCGGCGAAGAACACCGCGTCGCCCGGCTTGGCGCCGACCGCGTCGGCCAGCCCGGCCAGGTGCGCCTCGGACAGGTTCTTGGCGACGGGGCCGCGGGCCTCGCCGGTCTCCGCGTCGAGCACCACGTAGGCCAGGCCGCGGGCGCCGCGCGCCTTGGCCCAGTCCTGCCAGCCGTCCAGCTCCTTGCGGGTCTGCGACGCGCCGCCGGGCATGACCACGGCGCCCACGTACTCGGCCTGGAACACCCGGAACTCGGTGCCCTGGAAGTAGCTGGTCAGCTCGGTCAGCTCGACCGCGTAGCGCAGGTCGGGCTTGTCGGAGCCGTAGCGGTTCATCGCGTCGTGGTAGGTGATGCGCGGAATGGGATTGGGGATCTCGTAGTCCGCCAGCTCGCGCCACAGCGCGCCGACGATGGCCTCGCCGAGCTCGATCACGTCGTCCTGGGTCACGAACGACATCTCGATGTCGAGCTGGGTGAACTCCGGCTGCCGGTCGGCCCGGAAGTCCTCGTCGCGGTAGCAGCGGGCGATCTGGTAGTAGCGCTCCATACCCGCGACCATCAGCAGCTGCTTGAACAGCTGCGGGGACTGCGGCAGCGCGTACCAGGCGCCGGGCTGCAGGCGGACCGGCACCAGGAAGTCGCGCGCGCCCTCGGGCGTGGACCGGGTCAGCGTCGGGGTCTCGATCTCCAGGAAGTCGCGGGCGCCCAGCACCTCGCGGGCGATGGCGTTGGCCCGCGAGCGCAGCCGGATCGCCTTGGCCTGGTTGGCCCGGCGCAGGTCCAGGTAGCGGTGGCGCAGGCGCGCCTCCTCGCCGACGGTGACGTGCTCGTCGATCGGGAACGGCAGCGGCGCGGCCTCGCTCAGCACGACCAGGTCGGTGACCGTCACCTCGATCTCGCCGGTGGGCAGCTCCGGGTTCTCGTTACCGGCCGGGCGGCGCCCGACGGTGCCGGTGACCTTGACGCAGTACTCGTTGCGCAGGGCGTGCGCCTCGGCCTCGTCACGGAAGACGATCTGCACGATGCCGGAGGCGTCGCGCAGGTCGATGAAGGTCACCCCGCCGTGATCACGTCGCCGGGCCACCCAGCCGGCGAGGGTGACGCTCTGGCCGGCGTGCTCGGCACGCAGACTGCCAGCGGTGTGGGTACGGATCACGATGTCTCTCCTCGGACTGCGTATACGCGCCGCCCTGACTTCGGTCGCGGCGCCATTGGTCATTCTCGCACGTGCCCGGGTCCGGCCTGCCGCGAGCGCGGCCAACCTCAAATCAGCCTGAAGCGGCGCCGAAGAAGCCCTTAGCGGGCTTCGCCCCGGCGGCCCCGGCCGCGAGGCTCGTTCACATGGACCCAGCGGGCGTCACTCCACCACCGTCACCTCGGCGTACGGCCGCTGCTCCCACCAGATCGCGTCGACGATGATCTGCCGAGCGCTGTTGTGGAACTGGACCACCACCCGGTCCGGCCCCGGCTGGGAGGTGGCGACCAGGTAGTCGCCGCGCGGCGTGGCCGACACCAGGTAGACGTGCTCGTGGGCGATCCGGATCACCGCCGTGCCGCCCTCGGTCGGGAAGCTGCGCAGGTAGGACCGGGATCCGTCGGACTCGGTGAACACCTGCCAGCCGTCGACGGTCTGCTGCGGAGCGACCTGGGAAGGCTTCGGTGCGGGCTTGCCGGACGGCGAGGTCCGCACCCCGGCGGGCGAGCGCACCGGCGAGGACGCCCCGGTCGGCGACGGCACGGGCGAGACCGAGGGCACCGGCCGCGACGGAGCGGCCACCGGGCTCGGCGACGCGGTCAGCGCCTCGATCCGCAGCGGCACCGGCTCCGGCACGGCCGCGGCCAGCACCGGGCGCAGGCCGACCCACACGATCGACGCCGACAGCGCCGTCACCGCGGCCCAGCCGCAGACGTACGCCGCCGACCTCACCGTAACCGGCCACCCCGAACCCATCCCGCTATCTAACAGCTTCCGATACGGTGCCAGCCATGCCCCTCGTACTCGTCGTGGAGGACGACCCCGCCATTCGCGACGCCCTCGGCAACGCGCTGACCGTCGCCGGCTACGCCGTGCAGACCGTCGGCACCGCGCTGCAGGGACTGCGCTCACTGACCAGCGAACGCAGCGAACGCCCCGACCTGGTCATCCTCGACCTGGGTCTGCCCGATCTGGACGGTGCCGACGCGCTGCGCATGATGCGCGCGGTCAGCGACGTGCCGGTCATCGTGGCCACCGCCCGCCGCGGCGAGCACGACGCCATCCGCCTGCTGAACTCGGGCGCCGACGACTACATGACCAAGCCGTTCTCGGCCGCGCACGTGACCGCCCGGGTGGCGGCCGTGCTGCGGCGCAGCCGCCCGCACAGCGAGACGCCCGACACCGTCGTCGAGATCGGACCGCTGCGCCTGGACGAGAGCACCCGGCTGGTCACCCTGCACGGCACCCCGCTCACCCTGACCCGCAAGGAGTACGACGTGCTGGCCTACCTCGCCGCCCGGGTGGGCCGCGTGGTGACCCGGCGGGAGCTGTTCACCGAGGTGTGGCAGCAGCCGTTCGTCGGCGCCGACCAGACCCTCGACGTGCACCTGTCCTGGCTGCGCCGCAAGCTCGGCGAGACCGCGGCGCAGCCGCGCATGCTGCGTACCATCCGGGGCGTCGGCGTGATGCTGGTGCCGCCGTCGTGAGGGCGACCCTCGCCCGCGGCGCGCTGGCCGTCACCTCGATGGTGGCGCTGGCCTTCCTAGTGCCGCTGGCACTGGTCACCCGGCAGATCGCCGAGGACAGGGCGCTGCTCGACGCCCGGCAGCAGGCCGCGGCCGTGGTCACCGCGCTGGCCGTGTCCACCGACCCGGTGGTGCTGAGCCGGGCCATGGCCGCCACCGCCGACGGGCCCCGCCAGCGGCTGGCGGTGTACCTGCCCGAGGGCGTCACGCTGGGCACGCCCCGGGCCGCCGCCGACGACGTCGCGCTGACCGCCAACCGGGGCGGCTCGCTCACCGCCCCCGCCGACGACGGGCTGGTCTACCTGCAGCCCGCCGCGCTCGACGGCGGCCGCAGCGCGGTCGTCGAGGTGTACGTGCCCGAGTCCGACCTGTCCCGCGGCGTGGCCACCGCCTGGTGGTCCATGGGCGCGCTGGCCGCGCTGCTGGTGGCGGTGTCGGTGGGACTGGCCGACCGGCTCGGCTGGCGCGTCGTCGGGGCCACCCGGCAGCTCGCCCGCGCCTCCAAGGCGGTCGGCTCCGGCGACCTCACCGTGCGGGTCATCCCCGCCGGGCCGCCCGACCTGGTCGAGGTCGGCGAGGCGTTCAACAGCATGGCCGACCGGCTCAACTCCGTCATCGACGCCGAGCGCGAACGCGCCGCCGACCTGTCGCACCGGCTGCGCACCCCGCTGACCGCGCTGCGGCTGGACTGCGACGCGCTGCCGCCGGGACCCGCCGCCGACCGCATGCGCCAGGCCGTGGAGGCGCTCGACGCCGAGATCGACGCCATCATCGCCGGCGCCCGCCGCACCGCCGCCGAACGCGCCGCGGAGGAGACCGACCTGGTCGACGTCGTCGCCGACCGGCTCGCCTTCTGGGCCGTGCTCGCCGAGGACCACGGCCGCCCCTGGCAGGTCGTCGCCGGGGACACCCCCGTGTGGCTGCCGGTGCCCCGCACCGACGCCATCGGCGCGGTGGACGCGCTGATCGGCAACATCTTCCGGCACACGCCGCACGGCACCGGCTTCCGCGTCACGGTGACCTCGCAGGCGATGGTGGTCGAGGACGCCGGCCCCGGCATCCCCGACCCCGACGCGGCCCTGCGCCGCGGCGTCAGCGGCGGCGGCTCCACCGGCCTGGGCCTCGACATCGTCTGCCAACTGGCCCGCCAGGCCGGCGGCGACGTAGCGGTAGACCGCGGCGACCTGGGCGGCGCCCGCATCACCGTAACCCTCAGCCCCCTCCCCGCCTCCCCCACCGAGGACCTCCCCGCCCCCATCCCCGCCCTCCGCTTCCGCCGCGGCCGCGCCACCTGACCCGCCGATCTTGCACGAACTGTGGGTATGACACGCATAAAGCGGTCATACCCCTAACAGTTCACGCAAGATCAACGTGATCTTGGCGGGCGGCGCGGGGCGGTGAGGGCGGTGGGGGTCAGGCGCCGGTGAGGGCTTCGGCGGCGGCGCGGCCGCAGACCGTGGCGGCGCCGTACGTGGCGAGGTGGACCGCGCCGAGGGGCTCGCCGTGGCGGACGCCCATCTCGACGACGACCGACTCGGGGCGGGCGGCGACGACGGCCGCCAGCAGCTGGGCCAGCCACGGGTGGCGGTGCGGGTCGCGGCAGACCAGGACCGGGATGCGGCCCTCGGCGCCGGCGAGCACGTCGGCGAGGACCGCGCGCTCGTCGAGCCGGACCACCGTGGTGTCGGGGCGCAGCTCCTGCAGCGGCGCGCCGACGCCCCACGGCGTACGCGCCTCGATGGCGAGGTTGGTGACGGTGCTGAACTCGACGACGTGCGCGGGGCCGCGCAGCGGCAGCCGGTCCGCGCCGGTCACGGTCAGCGCGCGGCGGGCGGCCGCCAGACCCACCTCGGGCCGTCCGGCCGCGTGCCAGCGGTCGGCGGCCGCGGCGCGGGCGCTGCGCAGGGCGGCGCTCTCGGCGGCGAACGCGGCGACCCGGGAGGCCGCCTCGGCCAGCCGCTCCTCGGGCAGCTCGCCGCTGACCACGGCGTCGACGATGCTGGTGCGCAGCAGCTCGACGGCGTTCTCGTCGGCGGTCTCGCCGCCCACGCAGATGGCGTCGGCGCCGCCCGCGATGGCCAGCGCCGCCGCGCCGCCGAGGCCGTAGCGCTGGGACACCGAGGCCATCTCGATGCCGTCGGTGACGACGAGGCCCTTGAAGCCGAGGCGGCCGCGCAGCAGCTCGATCAGGACCGAGCGGCTCATGGTGGCGGGGCGCTCGGGGTCGAGGGCGGGCACCAGCAGGTGCGCGGTCATCATGGCGCGCACCCCGGCGTCGATCGCGGCGGTGAACGGCGGCAGCTCGATGCCGTCCAGGCGATCCGCGTCGGCCTCAATGACGGGCAGGCCGTGGTGGGAGTCGACGCCGGTGTCGCCGTGGCCGGGGAAGTGCTTGGCGCAGGCGGCCACGCCGGCCGACTGCAGGCCGCGCACCCAGGCGGCGGTGTGCCGGGACACCAGGGCCGGGTCGGCGCCGAAGGAGCGTACGCCGATGACCGGGTTGGCCGGGTTGTTGTTGACGTCGGCGGCGGGCGCGTAGTCGAGGGTGATCCCGGCGGCGGCGAGCTGCGCGCCGATGTCGGCGGCGACGGCCTCGGTGAGCGCGGGGTCGTCGACGGCGCCGAGGGCGTGGTTGCCGGGGCGGCGGCTGCCGTGCTCGAAGTCGAGCCGGGTGACGTCGCCGGACTCCTCGTCGACGGCGATGATCACGTCCGGGTTGTCCGCCGCCAGCGCCGCGGTCAGCGCGGTGACCTGCTCGGGGTCGACGATGTTACGGGCGAACAGCACCACGCCGCCGAGGCCGTCGGCGAGCCGGCGGCGCAGCCAGTCCGGCGGCGTGGTGCCGACGAAGCCGGGCTGGAGCACCGCGTCGGCCAGCCGGAGCAGACCACGATCGTGCAGGTGGGGCCGCTGTCCCGGCGCGGTGGTGGTGGCCAGCGCCGGGGACGTGCGGTGGTCTGTCGTGGTCATGCGGGTACGGCCCCCGTTTCAGAGTCGAGAGCCACACACTATTACTTAAGTTTCCTAATTAAAAGTCCCCTCCACCACCGGGATGAGATCAACCTCCGGAGGAGTCCAGTTTCCGGCCGACGCCTCGATCTGTTCGCCCGAACGGATGTCCTTGACCGTGTCGGCGGCGCCCTCCGCGCCCGGGAACCAGACGTACGGGATGCCGCGCCGGTCGGCGTACTTGATCTGCTTGCCGAACTTGGCCGCGCTGGGCGACACCTCCGTCGCGACGCCCCGGGCGCGCAGCTGCGCGGCGATGCGGTCGCTGCCCCGCCGCTCCTCCTCGTTGGTCACCGCCACCAGCACGACCGTCGGCACCGAGCGGCTCGCGGTGAGCGCGTTCTCGCCGAACAGCACGCCCAGCAGCCGGCTGACGCCGATGGACAGGCCGACCCCGGGGAAGCGGTCGTTGCCCGAGCTCGCCAGGTTGTCATACCGGCCGCCGGAGCAGAACGAGCCGAAGCGCTCCAGCCCGGCCAGCTGCATCTCGTACACGGTGCCGGTGTAGTAGTCCAGCCCCCGCGCGATCTTCAGCTCGGCCCGGCACAGCCCCGGCGAGTGCTCCGCCGCCGCCTCGACGACCGTGGCCAGCTCGGCCAGGCCCTCGTCCAGCAGCGGATCGGCGACCCCGAGCTTGCGCACGTCGTCGACGAAGGAGGCGTCCGCCGAGGAGATCTCGGCCAGCGCGAGCACCAGCTTCGCGGCCGACTCGGTGACGCCGAGCGGCGCCAGCTCGGCGGTGACCCCGGCCGGGCCGATCTTGTCGAGCTTGTCCACCACCCGCATCACGGCCTCCGGATCCACCAGGTCCAGGCCCTGGTAGAAGCCCTGCAGCAGCTTGCGGTTGTTGACCAGGATCGTCGGCTTGGGCAGTGGCAGCCCGGCCAGCGCGTCGCCGATCACCAGCGGCAGCTCGGCCTCGTAGTGCGCGGGCAGCGTGTCCCGGTCCACGATGTCGATGTCGGCCTGGAGGAACTCGCGGTAGCGGCCCACCTGGGGCCGCTCGCCCCGCCACACCTTCTGGATCTGGTAGCGCCGGAACGGGAAGTGCAGCTTGCCGGCGTTCTCCAGCACGAAGCGGGCGAACGGCACGGTCAGGTCGAAGTGCAGGCCGAGGCTCGCGTCGGAGGCGTCGTTCGCGTCGGCCTGCAGCCGGCGCAGCACGTACACCTCCTTGGAGGTCTCGCCCTTGCGCAGCAGCTGGTCGAGGGGCTCGACGGCGCGCGTCTCCAGCGACGCGAAGCCGTACAGCTCGAAGGTGCGGCGGATGCGGTCGAGGAAGCGCTGCTCGACGATGCGCTGCGCGGGCAGCCACTCCGGGAAGCCGGACAGCGGCGTGGGCTTGCTCATGAAGAAGTCACCTCAGGTGAAGAAAGAAGAAAGGTCTGCGGTCACAGGCCGCGGCGCGGCGCGTCGGCCACCGCCTGCAGGTCCTGCAGGAACGGGTTGCGCGCGCGCTCGCGGCCGATGGTGGTCGTGGGCCCGTGGCCGGGCAGCACGACGGTCTCGTCGGCCAGGGTCAGCACCTTGTCGCGCAGGCTCTCGGTCATGCGCGCCATGCTGCCGCCCGGCAGGTCGGTGCGCCCGATGCTGTCGCGGAAGAGCACGTCGCCCGAGAAGCACAGCGGCTCGCCCTCCGCGCCCGGCATCCGGAACATCACCGACCCGCCGGTATGGCCCGGCGCATGGTCGACCGTGATCTCCAGCCCGGCCAGCGCCAGCACCGCGCCGTCGGTCAGCTCCGCGACGTCGTCGGGCTCGGTGTACGGCAGCCGCCCGCCGAACATCGCGCTCAGGTCGACCGACAGCGCCTTGGCCGGGTCGGCCAGCAGCTCGCGGTCGGCGGGGTGGATCCAGGCGGTGATGCCGCGCGCGCCGCAGACCGGCGCGACGGAGAAGGTGTGGTCCAGGTGCCCGTGGCTGAGCATGACCGCGGCCGGGTGCAGCCGGTGCTCGGCGAGGACCGCGTCGAGCTGGTCCAGCACCCCGATGCCCGGATCGATCACCACGCACTGCTCGCCGGGAGCGGTCGCGACCACGTAGCAGTTGGTCCCGAACGCCTGCGCCGGAAAGCCCACCACAAGCACGACAAAACCCCTCTCCGCAGACTCCAGCGCCCAGCCTAGTGCGCGGCCGGACCGCCGCGGTCCACGGCACGGCGCGCGCCTGTGGCGATCATCCATCACAGAACGCAGACGGGCATACGTGTTTCTCAGCGTTTACCCGTACACTCGCTCGGACGTGTGGCGCGCCCCACGCGCACGCCCGGACCCCGGTCGGCGACGGCGCGTGATGCGACACACACCCCTTAACGTGATAAAGGTGACACAGCGGACATGCTTCGCTGCGGTCAACGGTGACAGGAGGAGCTCGGGTGGCTTCCAGCAATACCCGACAGCGCAAGCTGGCCCGCGCCAAGGTCGACCGGCAGTTGGCCCGCCGGGCCGACCAGGAGCGCCGTTCGCGCCAGCTCAAGGCCGTCTTCGGCGGCCTGCTCGCGCTCGCCCTCGTCGGCCTGGTCGGCGCGTGGACGCTCGGCGCGTTCGACGAGAAGCCCGCGGAGACGGTGGCCGAGACGTGCCCCTGGAACCCGCTGGACACGGCGGCCAACGCGAACCTCAAGGACGTGGGCAAGCCCGCCGCCACCGGCATGCCGGAGTCGGGCACCTCCGCGATGACCGTCGCCTTCGGGACCGGCAACGTCGTGGCCGAGCTCGACCGCACCAACGCCCCGTGCGGCGCGGCCAGCCTGAAGTACCTGGCCGACAGCGGCTTCTACAACGACACCAAGTGCCACGAGCTGACCCACGCCGACGGCAGCTTCGCGCTGGCCTGCGGCGACCCGTCGGGCACCGGCACCGGTGGCGCCGCCTACTCGTGGTGGAACGAGAACGCCCCGGCCGAGGCGCCCTCGACCGAGCCGTCCGCCGCCGCCTCGGCGACCGCCGCCGCGGGCGCGAGCGCCGCGGCCACCCCGGCCGCCAGCGCGAATCCGGCCGCGGTGCGCTACCCCGCGGGCACCGTGGCGATGCTGCCCAACATCAGCGGCAGCCAGTTCGTGATCTTCTACCAGGACTCCACCACCGCCACGAACTACTCCATCGTGGGCAAGGTGACCTCCGGCCTCGACGTGGTCAAGAAGATCGCCGCGGCCGGCACCACCGCCAACGAGGCCGGCGCGGACGTCAAGCCGAAGCAGGACGTCGTCGTCAAGACCCTCACCGTGGTCGACAACAGCACCCCGGCCACCCCGTCGGCCCCGGCCCCGGCGCCGTCCGGTTCGGCCACCGCTCCCAAGCCGTCGGCTTCCGCCCCGGCCCCCAAGCCGTCGGCTTCCGCCCCGGCCGCCCAGCCCTCGGCGTCGGCTTCGGCCGCGAGTTGATCAGCAGTAGCAGGAGGACAGACCCGTGAGTTCCACGATCCAGCGCCAGCGCGCTGCGGCCCGCGCGCGGCTCGAGCGCCAGATGGGCGAGCGGCTGGAAGAGGCCCGCAAGCGCAAGCAGCGCAGCGCCGTCATCGGCGCCGCGCTCGCGCTGCTGCTCGTCGCCGGTGGCGCGTTCTGGCTGGTCACCGCCATGGGCGGCGACGACGAGACCACCACGGCGGCCGGCCAGCCCGCGCCCGAAGGTGTCGTGTGCACCTGGACCCCGGACGACCCGAAGGCCAACCCGAACCTCAAGGAGGTCGGCACCCCGCCGACCGAGGCGATCGCCAAGGGCACCCAGACCATGACGATCAACACCAACCTCGGCCCGATCGAGGCGACGGTCAACACGGCCAAGGCGCCGTGCACCGCGGCCAGCATGACGTTCCTGGCCGGCAAGAAGTTCTTCGACAACACCAAGTGCCACCGCCTGGTGACCGAGGGCATCAAGGTGCTGCAGTGCGGCGACCCGTCCGCCACCGGCGCGGGCGGCCCGACGTACAAGATGGCCGAGGAGAACCTGCCCAACGTGACCGACCCGCTGCAGGCCTACCCGGCCGGCACGATCGCCATGGCCAAGCAGCAGCAGCCCGGCACCACCGGCAGCCAGTTCTTCATCGTGTACGGCGAGAGCCAGCTCGACTCGTCCTACACGGTGCTCGGCAAGATCACCAAGGGCCTGGACATCGTGGAGAAGGTGGCCAAGGACGGCAACGCGGCCGACAAGGTCGCGCCCAAGACGCCCGTCACCATCACCTCGCTGACCCTGACCCCGGCCGCGAGCTGACCGGACGCTGAACACCACGAGGGCGGGGCCGCCAAGGCCCCGCCCTCGTCGTATCCATGCCCATGAGCGCTACGCTGCGGGTCACCCCACACCACAGGAGCCGCCGTGACCACCCCGCCCTGGACCCCCGAACCGGCCCCGCAGTCCTCCCCCGCCCCGCAGGCCAAGGGCACCAGTGGGTGGCTCATCGCCGCCGTGCTCGCCGCCATCGCGGCGGTGCTGGTCTGCGTCCTGCTCGCCGTCGTCTTCCTGGTCATCCGGGCCGGGTCCGGTGTCGAGGAGCCGGCCGGGGCACCGCCCGCCGGGCGGCCGTCGGTGGGCGCCGCGCAGCCGCAGGCGGGCACCGCGCAGTGCCGCTGGCTGCCCGACAGCGATGGCAATCCGCACGTCAAGGACGTCGGCCGGCCGCCGTCCGAGGTCCCGGCCACGGGCACGCCGCGGGCGACGCTGCGCCTCGGCCAGGGCACCGTCACGTTCGAGCTGTACGCCGACAAGGCCCCCTGCGCCGTGGCCAGCCTGACCTACCTGGCCGGCAAGGGCTACTTCGACGGCACCAAGTGCCACCGCCTGGTGACCGAGGGCATCAAGGTGCTGCAGTGCGGCGATCCGAGCGGGACCGGCATGGGCGGCCCGGCCTACCGGTTCGCCGAGGAGAACCTGCCGACCCACACCGCCCCGCCCTACCCGGCGGGCACCCTCGCGATGGCCAAGACGCAGGCGCCGGAGACCACCGGCAGCCAGTTCTTCATCGTCTGGGGCGACACCCCGATCGACCCCGCGTACACCGTGCTGGGCAAGGTGACCGCGGGTCTGGACGTCGTCCAGGCGATCGGCGCGGCCGGTGCCGTCGACCAGGCCGGCGCGGCTGCCGGCGACGGCACGCCGAAGACCCCGGTCGTCGTCAGCGGCCTGACCGTCACACCCTGACCACGTGAAAGGGCCCGTCCACGGCGTACGTGGACGGGCCCTTTCACGTCTTTCGGGTCAGGCGCCGGAGGTGACGCGGTAGGCGTCCATGACGCCCTCCACGCCGCGCACGGCGTTGAGCAGGTGGCCCAGGTGCTTCGGGTCGGCCATCTCGAAGCTGAACCGGCTGACCGCGATCCGGTCGCGGGTCGTGGTGACCGTCGCGGACAGGATGTTGACCCGCTCCTCGGACAGCGCCCGGGTGATGTCGGCCAGCAGCTTGTGCCGGTCCAGCGCCTCCACCTGGATGGCGACCAGGAACATCGAGCCCGCGGTGGGCTTCCAGGTCACCTCGACCAGCCGCTCCGGCTGCGCCTTGAGGTCCGGCGTGTTCACGCAGTCCTCGCGGTGCACGCTGATCCCGCCGGAGCGGGTCATGAAGCCGTACACCTGGTCGCCGGGCACCGGCGTGCAGCAGCGCGCCAGCTTGATCCAGACGTTGGACACGCCCTTGACCGCGACACCGGGATCGTGACCGGGCGCCCGGGTCCGGCTGGGCCGGGTCGGGACGGTGGTCTCGGCGATGTCCTCGATCGCGCCTTCCTCGCCGCCGTACCCGGCGACCAGGCGCTGCACCACCGACTGGGCCGACACCTGGCCCTCGCCGACCGCCGCGTAGAGCGAGGTGATGTCGCTCAGGTGCAGCTCACGGGCGATGGCGAGCAGGCCGCCCGCGGTCAGCAGGCGCTGCAGCGGCAGGCCCTGCCGGCGCATGGCGCGGGCCAGGGAGTCCTTGCCCGCGTCGATGGCCTCGTCGCGGCGCTCCTTGTTGAAGTACTGCCGGATCTTCGTGCGGGCCCGTGAGCTCTTGACGAAGCCCAGCCAGTCCTGGGTCGGCCCGGCGCTCTCCGACTTGGACGTGAAGATCTCGATCACGTCGCCGTTGGACAGCACCGACTCCAGCGGCACCAGCTTGCTGTTGACCCGCGCGCCGATGCAGCGGTGGCCCACCTCGGTGTGCACCGCGTACGCGAAGTCCACCGGCGTCGAGCCGTTGGGCAGCGCGATGACCTCGCCCTTCGGCGTGAAGACGAAGACCTCCTGGCTGGACAGGTCGTGGCGCAGCGCGTCGAGGAACTCGCCCGGGTCGGACGTCTCCCGCTGCCAGTCCAGCAGCTGCCGCAGCCAGGTCATGCCGTCGATGTGGCTGGACGGGCTGACCACCGTCGAGCTGCTGCTCTTGGCGCCCTCCTTGTACTTCCAGTGCGCCGCGATGCCGTACTCCGCGGTGCCGTGCATCGCGTGGGTGCGGATCTGCATCTCCACCGGCTTGCCGTTGGGGCCGATCACGGTGGTGTGCAGCGACTGGTAGAAGTTCATCTTCGGCATGGCGATGTAGTCCTTGAACCGGCCGGGGACCGGTTGCCAGGCCGCGTGGATCACGCCGAGCGCCGCGTAGCAGTCGCGCACGGTGTCCACCAGGATGCGCACACCCACGAGGTCGTAGATCTCGTTGAAGTCCCGGCCCCGCACGATCATCTTCTGGTAGATCGAGTACAGGTGCTTGGGCCGGCCGGTGACCTTCGCGTTGATCTTCGAGCCGCGCAGGTCGGACTGGACCCGCTCGGTGACCTGGCGCAGCAGGTTGTCCCGCTGCGGGGTGTGATCGGAGACCAGGCGCTGGATCTCCTTGTAGCGCTTGGGGAACAGCGTCGCGAAGGAGAGGTCCTCCAGCTCCCACTTGACGGTGTTCATACCGAGCCGGTGCGCCAGCGGGGCCAGGATCTCCAGCGTCTCGCGCGCCTTCTGCTCCCGCTTGGCCTGCGGCAGGAAGGTGAGGGTGCGCATGTTGTGCAGCCGGTCGGCGAGCTTGACCACCAGCACCCGCGGGTCCTTGGCGGTGGACACGACCATCTTGCGGATCGTCTCGGCCTTGGCCGAGTCGCCCAGCTTCACCTTGTCCAGCTTGGTCACGCCGTCCACCAGCAGCGCGACCTCGTCGCCGAAGTCGGTCTTGGCCTGCTCCAGGGTGTAGGGCGTGTCCTCGATGGTGTCGTGCAGCAGCGCGGCGACCAGCGTGGTGGTGTCCATGCCGAGGTCGGCCAGGATGCTGGCGACCGCGAGCGGATGCGTGATGTACGGGTCGCCGGACTTGCGGAACTGGCCCTCGTGCCACTGCCGCGCCGTCTCGTACGCCTTCTGCAGCACGCGGATGTCGGCCTTGGGGTGCGCGGCCCGGTGGGCGGCGATCAGCGGCTCCAGCTCCTCGCTGACGCTGGCCGACTGCCAGGGCGCGTTGAAGCGCGACAGGCGCGCGCGCACCCGGCGCCCCGACGGGACGCTGCTGAACATGCCGAGCTGGTTGGTGCCGGGCGCGGCCCGCACCTCGGGCGCGGTGTTGCGCTCCTCAGCACCCCGGTCCGGCTCCGCGCCGGCCTGGTCGCGGCCCGGGAAGGGCAGCACGGCCGCGTCGCGCTTGGCGTCCTTGGCGGTGCCCTTCGCCGTGGTGGACCCGGTGTCGGCCTGCGACGTCTCCGCCACGGCCACGTTCGGGGCGGATTCCTGAGACAACGGCCGCTCCTTCGGTGAGGTTCGGATAGCCCATGCTACCTGGGATCGGGCTTGCCGGCCGATTTGCCGGAGGGCGGGGCCGCCCCGGTGGAGGCCGGGGCCGTCAAGAGTGCCGCCGGTCACCCGGTCGGGTGGCGGCTGACGACGCGGTGGTGCCCCGCCGGGGCCGCCGCGAAACGTGTCAAACGGGACGCGTGCCCGTCTACAGGCGCAGCAGCGCGTGCACGGGCCGGTCGCCCAGGCGCTCGCGACCGCCCAGGAAGCCCAGCTCGATCAGCACCACGAAGCCGGCCAGCTCGCCGCCGGCCCGCTGGACCAGGTCGAGGGTGGCGTCGGCGGTGCCGCCGGTCGCCAGCACGTCGTCGACGACCAGCACTCGCTGGCCGGGCCGGAACGCGCCCTCACTGATCTCCAGGGTGGCCGTGCCGTACTCCAGGGCGTACGAGGCCGCGTGGGCCACTCTGGGCAGCTTCCCGGCCTTGCGCACCGGGACCACGCCCACGCCCGCGGCGTACGCCACGGCGGCGGCCAGCACGAACCCACGGGCTTCCACGCCGACCACGACGTCGAAGGTGCCGTCGTAGCGGCCCGCGATCGCGTCGATGACGCCGCGGAACGCCTTGCCGTCGGCGAACAGCGGGGTGAGGTCCTTGAAGAGGACTCCCGTCTTGGGGAAGTCCGCCACGTCGACGACCATGTCGGCGACGAGCGCCGCGGTGGCGGGCCCGCTGTCACCCTGGATGAGCTCGTTGGTCACGCGCACACCCTAGTACGAACCGGCCCTGAAAAGGGCCGAGGCCCGGCGTCCCTGTCGGGACGCCGGGCCTCGTGTTGCGTTGTCGCAGGTCAGCGACGCTTGCCCGCGGGACGCCCGGCGGGGCGGCCGCTCTTGGCACCGGCGGGCTTGGCGCCCGCCTTCGGCGCCGCGCTGCCCGCGCCCGCGCCCACGGCGACCGGCTGCGCCGGCACGTCGCCGGACGCCTTGACGCCGCCGCCGAGCTGGGCGCGGCGTGCCAGCACCCGCTGGGTGTGGTTCTTGATCTTCGGGTCCATCTCCTTCAGCCACACCAGCACGGGGGTGGCGAAGAAGAGCGACGAGTAGATCGCGGTGCCCATACCGATGAACAGCACCAGGCCCAGGTCCTTCAGGGTGCCCGCGCCCAGCAGGCCGGCACCGATGAAGAGCAGGCCGCCGACCGGCAGCAGCGCCACCAGACCGGTGTTGATGGAGCGCATCAGGGTCTGGTTCACCGCGAGGTTGGCCGCCTCGCCGTACGTCGTGGTGCTGCTGCCCGTGATGCCACGGGTGTTCTCCTGCACCTTGTCGAACACGACGACGACGTCGTACAGGGCGTAACCGAGGATCGTCAGGAAGCCGATCACCGTCGACGGCGTGACCTCGAAGCCGACCAGCGCGTACACCCCGGCGGTGAACGCCAGGTCGAACACGAGCGAGGCGACCGCGGCGGCGGCCATGCGCCACTCGAACCGGAAGATCAGGTAGATGCTGACCACGGCGAGGAACACCACCAGGCCGATGAGGGCCTGCTCGGTGACCTGCTCGCCCCAGGCCGCGCTGACCCGGTTGTCGCTGACCGCGCCGACGTCGATCTTCAGCGCCGCCGCGACCTTGTCCTTGACCTGCAGCGTCTGGTCCTGCTCCAGCACGGCGCTGCGCACCGCGTAGATGGTGTCGCCGATCTTGGTGGCGGGGTGCACCTCGGTCTCGGGCGCGACCGACTGGATCGCGTCGGAGACCGCCTTCTCGACGTCGGCGAGCGAGCCGGCCGAGGTCGGCACGGTGAACTCGTTGCCGCCCTCGAACTCGATGCCCGGCTTGAAGCCGATCAGCGAGATGGCCAGGATCGCGATCAGCAGCACGCCGCCGGCCACGCCGAACCACAGCTTGCGCTTGCCGACGATTTCGAGTCCGGCCTCACCGCGGTAGAGGCGGGTTGCGAGACCACTCATCACTTAGCCTCCTTGGCTTCGTGCAGCACGCGGCCCAGGCCGCTGACGCGCGGGGAAAGGAACGCGTCGGTACGCGCGAACATCGTCATGATCGGGTGACGGAAGAGGAACACCACGATCAGGTCGATGACCGTCGCCAGACCCAGCGCGAAGGCGAAGCCCGCCACCACACCGGACGAGACGAGGTAGAGCACCACCGCGGCCATGATCGAGATCGCGTTGGCGGTGAGGATCGTCTTACGGGCCCGGACCCAGGCCCGCGGCACCGCGCTGCGCGGGCTGCGGCCCTCGCGGATCTCGTCCTTGAGGCGCTCGAAGTAGATGACGAACGAGTCCGCCGCCACACCGAGCGAGACGATGAAGCCCGCGATGCCGGCCAGCGTCAGGGTGAAGCCCATCTCCCGGCCGAGGAACACCAGCGCCAGGAAGGTCAGCGCCGCCGACAGGATCAGCGACAGGAAGATGACCGTGCCCAGCAGGCGGTAGTAGAAGAACGAGTAGATGATGACCAGCAGCATGCCGATGCCGGCCGCCAGCAGACCGCCCTTGAGGTGCTCACCGCCCAGGGTCGGGGTGATGGTCTGCGCCTCCTGCGGGACGAAGGTCATCGACAGCGAGCCGTAGTTCAGGTTGTTGGCCAGGTCCGCGGCGGTCGCGGCGGTGAAGTCGCCGGTGATGACCGAGTCGTCACCGAGCACGCCCTGGATGACCGGCGCCGAGATGATCTTGTTGTCGAGCACCACGGCGACGCGGCACTTGCCCTCGTCGAGGGTCTCCTCGCCGCACTTGACGTCACCCTCGTTGCGGAACGCCTCGCGGGTCAGCGCGGTCCACTTGTCCAGACCCTCGCTGGAGAAGTCCATCGAGACCACGCGCCGGTTGGTGTTCTGCTCGATCTGCGGCGACGCCTTGTCGATGTCGGTGCCCTTGACCTTGGCGACGTCGAGCAGGTACTTCGCGCCCGGCTCACAGGCCACGGCCTGCACGTCGGGGTTGTTGATCGAGCCCGGGGGGCGCTTGTCGAGCTGGTCGCAGGTGATCTGCGGGACGTTGAACTGCACGTTCGCCGGCAGCACGGCCACCTCGTTCGGCGACAGGGTCGCGAACGGCTTGAACTTCTCGATCTGGGCCGGGTCGGTGGCCGGCGCGGTCAGCTTGGCGGCCTCGTCGTACACGGCCTTGCCGACCTTCGCCTGCACCTGCGCCAGCGTCACGACGTCGTTGCCGGCCGGGGTCGACGGCTTCGGCGCGGCGGCCGGGCTGGCCGAGGGGGCCGGGGCCTTGCTCGCGGCGGGGGTCGGCGTCGGAGCGGTGGTGGCCATGGCCATACCGCCGCCGGTGCCGCCCGTGGCGGGCGACGCGCTCGCCGACGGCTTGGCCGACGCGGCCGGCTTGACCGACGCGCTCGCGCTGGCGGCCGGCTTCGGGCTGGCCGACGCGGCGGGGGTGGGGCTGGCGGACGGGGCGGGCGCGGCGGCCGCGCCCGTGCCGTCGGCCATCTTCAGCACCTTGCGGAAGAAGAGCTGCGAGGCCGCACCGACATCCTTGATCGCGTCGTCGCCCTTCTTGGCGACGGAGATCACGATGTTCTGGTTGCCCTCGACGACGACCTGCGCCTCGCTCACGCCCCGCGCGTCCACGCGCTCGGAGATGATGCGGCGGGCCTGCTCGAGCTCCTGCGCGGTCGGGGGCTGGCCGTCGACGCCGGACTGCGCCCGGAGGGTGACTCGCGAACCGCCGACGAGGTCAAGGCCGAGGTTGGGGGTGAGGCGCTCCTCCCAACCGCCCTTGCCGCCGAACCAGACCGCGCTGGCGAGGATGACGAAGATGGCGCCGAGGAGGGCGAGTTGCCTCCCGGGGCGCATCTGTCCCTGAGGTGGTGCCACGGCTGTCGAGTCTCCCTGGGAATGAATGACGGATGGGGATACGCCACGACCGCCGCGGAGGTGCCGGCCGGCCGTGGCGTGGGGTCAGCGATTTACTTGTCTTCCTTGACGGGGTTGTCCACCACGTGCTCGGTCGGCGCCTTGACCTGCTCGGTCACCCGGCCCACGGCCTGTCGCGCGTAGCGGGCGGTCACACCGGGCGCGATCTCGAGGGTGACGCTCTCGTCGTCGGTGGAGACGACGGTGCCGTAGAGGCCGCCGATGGTGATGACCTTGTCGCCGGCGCCGAGCGACTTCTGCATCGACTCGGCCTCCTTGCGACGCTTGGCCTGCGGCCGGATGAACATGAAGTACATCAGGCCGAAGAGCAGCGCGAACATGATGATCGTCGGAAACGCGCTGCCGGAATTACCACCCACGTTGAGACCTTTCCACATGGCCGTGCCGCGCCATATGCGCGCCTGCACGGCATCTGTCGTCCGTTCGGACCGCGCGAAGTCTAGTCGGTACGCGAGCGATCGCACACTTGCGGTGTAGGTCACGTTAAGATCTCGAACGCGAGGTCCGCTTATGTGTCCGGCTGGCCGTCGACGGTGAACAGGTCGGGTACCACCGCGGTACCTGCACCAAAAGTACCATTTGGCGGTTTTTTGCCGAGGTGCCGCCACGCGGCGGGGGTCGCCACCCGGCCCCGGGGCGTGCGCGCCAGCAGGCCCGCCCGCACCAGGAACGGCTCCACGACCTCTTCGACCGTGTCCGGCTGCTCCCCCACCGCCACCGCCAGCGTAGACAGGCCCACCGGGCCGCCGCCGAACAGCTCGACGAGCGAGACCAGCACCGCCTTGTCCAGCCGGTCCAGGCCCGCGTCGTCGACGTCGTACACCTTCAGCGCGGCGCGCGCCGTGGACACGTTCACCACCCCGTCCGCGCGCAGCTCGGCGTAGTCGCGTACGCGGCGCAGCAGGCGGTTGGCGATACGCGGTGTGCCGCGAGAGCGCCCGGCGATCTCCGCGATGCCCTCTTGCGTCGCAGCCACCCCGAGGATGCGGGCCGAGCGGGCCAGCAGCGCGGCCAGCTCCGGTGCGGTGTAGAACTCCAGGTGCCCGACGAAGCCGAACCGGTCGCGCATCGGCCCGGTCAGCAGGCCCGCCCGGGTGGTCGCGCCGACCAGCGTGAACGGCTCCACGTCCAGCGGGATCGCGGTCGCACCGGGGCCCTTGCCGACCATGACGTCGACCCGGAAGTCCTCCATCGCGCTGTAGAGCAGCTCCTCGGCGGGCTTGGCGATGCGGTGGATCTCGTCGATGAACAGCACGTCGCCGGCCTGCAGGCTGGTCAGCACCGCGGCCAGGTCGCCCGAGCGCTCGATCGCCGGGCCCGAGGTCATCCGCAGCGCGCCACCCAGCTCGGCCGCGACGATCATCGCCAGGGTGGTCTTGCCCAGCCCCGGCGAGCCGGAGAAGAGAATATGGTCGGGCGGGGAGCCCCGCTTGAGCGCGCTGTGCAGCAGCACCTCCAGCTGCTCGCGCACCCGCTCCTGGGCCACGAACTCGGCCAGCCGCTTGGGCCGCACCGACGCCTCGGCGTCGCGCTCCTCCGGCGAGGCCAGCGGGCTGACCAGCGAGTCGCTCATCGCGTCTTACCGAGCAGCCGGATCGCCTGCTTGAGCAGCACGGGCACGGGCGGGGTCGGGCCGTCGATCGTCTCGGCCACCGCGGTCACCGCCTGGTCGGCCTGGGCCTGGCTCCAGCCGAGCCCGATCAGGCCCTGGCGCACCTGCTCGGTCCACGCCTGCACGCGGCCGCCCTGGGCGGGCACCGCGGCCACCGGGCCGACCTTGTCGCGCAGCTCCAGCACCATGCGCTCGGCGCCCTTCTTGCCGATGCCGGGCACCTGGGTCAGCGTCGACACGTCGCCGTGGGCCAGGGCGGCGCGCAGCGCGTCCGGGGTGTGCACGGACAGCGCGGCCTGGGCCAGCTTCGGGCCCACCCCGCTGGCCGTGAGCAGCAGCTCGAACAGCTGCTTCTCGTCGTCGTCGGCGAAGCCGAACAGGGTCAGCGAGTCCTCGCGCACGATCAGCGTCGCGGACAGCCTGGCCTGCTGGCCCACCCGCAGCGCGGCCAGCGTGCCGGGCGCGCAAAGCAGGCGCAGGCCCACCCCACCCACCTCGACCACGGCCGCGTCTGCGCCGATCGAGGCGACGGTCCCCGCCACACTCGCGATCATCACTGCCTGCCCTTCGCCGTACGGATCGCCTCGCTGAGCCGGTCGCGCGTGCCCCCGCGCCAGATGTGGCAGATCGCCAGCGCGAGCGCGTCGGCCGCGTCCGCCGGGCGGGGCGGCGCGTCCAGCCGCAGCAACCGGGTGACCATCGTGGTGACCTGCTTCTTGTCGGCCTGGCCGGAGCCGGTGACCGCCGCCTTCACCTCGCTGGGAGTGTAGGTGCGCACGGGCAGCCCGGCACGCGCGGCCGCCAGCACGGCCACCGCCGCGGCCTGCGCGGTGCCCATCACGGTGCGCACGTTGTGCTGGCTGAACACCCGCTCCACGGCGACGCTGTCCGGCTGGTGCCGGGCGATCAGCTCGGTGAGGTGGTTGTCCAGGTTCAGCAGGCGGTCGGCCAGGTCCTCGTCCGGATCGGAGGTGACCACGGTGTAGTCGACCATCACGCAGGGCCGGCCGGGCACGCCCTCGACCACGCCCACGCCGCACCGGGTCAGGCCCGGGTCGACGCCGAGCACCCGTCGCTGCTGCCGCACCTGCACCCGCCGCTCCGTCCGCTCGCCGTACGTGTGTACGACACTCTAAGGGACGCCTCCGTCATCACGATCGACGCCACGGCAGGGCCGTCCGGGCGGGCGCGCGCCACATGGCCCTCCCGCACACTGTGTGGGCCGCGCCCATGTGCCCGCTCCCACCGTGCTCGTAGTTTCCTGCACCATGACGACCGCGACGCCGCCACTGGTACGACTCGACCTCACCGGCCGCACCGCACTGGTGACCGGGGCCGGCAGCGGCATCGGCCTGGCCTGCGCGGCCCGGCTGGCCCAGGCGGGCGCGAAGGTGCTGGTGGTGGACCGGGACGAGGCGGCGGCGCACCGGGTCGCGGAGCAGGTCGGCGGCACCGCGGTGGTCGCCGACCTCGCCGACGCCGACGCGCTCGACGACCTCGACCCCGCCATCGACGTGGTGGTCAACAACGCCGGGCTGCAGCACGTAGCGCCGCTGCAGGACTTCGCCCCGGACCGCTTCACCTACCTGCACCAGGTCATGCTGGTGGCGCCGTTCCGGCTGGTGCGCCGGGCGCTGCCGCACATGTACGCGCAGGGCTGGGGCCGGATCGTGAACATCTCCTCGGTGCACGGGCTGCGCGCCTCGGCGTACAAGTCGGCGTACGTGTCGGCCAAGCACGGGCTGGAGGGCCTGTCGAAGGTGATCGCCGTCGAGGCGGCCCCGTACGGCGTCACCGCCAACTGCATCAACCCCGCGTACGTGCGCACGCCGCTGGTCGAGGGGCAGATCGCGGACCAGGCGCGCACCCACGGCATCGCCGAGTCCGAGGTGATCGAGCGGATCATGCTGGCCAAGGCGGCGATCAAGCGGCTGATCGAGCCCGGCGAGGTCGCCGAACTGGCCGCGTACCTGTGCACCGACGCGGCCTCGTTCATCACCGGCACCTCGATCGCCATGGACGGCGGCTGGACAGCCCAGTGATCGGGGAGGTAGGAATGCGAGCCATGCCCTCCTCGACCCTGCGGTTCCTGGAACTGCTCGAACGCGAGGCGGCCCCGGTCGAGTTCGAGGGGCCGCTGGTGCAGGCGCGCTCGCGCGGCGCCGGGCCGGACGAGATCGCCGAACTGGAGGAGGCGAAGCTCGCCGCGCTGCGGGTGCGCGCGCTGCTGGAGCGCCGACGCCGCCGCGAGGCCGAGCTGTCCGGCCTCTACGACACCGCGGGCGACCTGGCCGGGCTGCGCGACCTGGACGCCGTGCTGCACGCGATCGTGCACCGGGCCCGCAACCTGCTCGGCACCGACATCGCGTACCTGACCATGAGCGACGACGCGGCGGGCGACGTGTACATGCGCGTCACCGACGGCTCGGTGTCCGCCGCCTTCCAGCGGCTGCGGCTGCCGCTCGGCGCCGGGCTGGGCGGCCTGGTCGCGCAGACCGGGACGCCGTACGCCACCGCGAACTACCCGGCCGACACCCGCTTCCGGCACACCGGCGAGATCGACGCGGGCGTGGGCGAGGAGGGGCTGGTCGCCATCCTCGGCGTGCCGCTGCGGCTGGGCTCGCGCGTCATCGGCGTGCTGTACGCGGCCAACCGCTCCGAGCGCCCGTTCGCCCGCGAGGAGGTGTCGCTGCTGGTGTCGCTCGCCGCGCACGCCGCGGTCGCCATCGACACCGCGCGCCTGCTCGGCGAGACCCAGGCGGCGCTGACCGAGCTGTCCTCGGCGCATACCAAGATCTCGGCGCACAGCGCCGCCGTCGAGCGCGCCGCCGCCGCCCACGACCGGATGACCGCGCTGGTGCTGCGCGGCGGCGGGGTCGAGGAGGTCGCCGCCGCCGTCACCGACGTGCTCGGCGGCCGCTTGGTCGTGCTGGATGCCGACGGCCGGATCCTGGCCGCGGTGGGGACCGAGGGCGCCCGGCCGTCCGGCGGCACCCGCGGTCCCGCAGCCACGCAGCTCTCCGGGACCACCGAACGGGCCGACGCCCTGGCCGGTGGACCCGACGGAGGCAGCCTGACCCTGCCGGACCCCGCAGTGGTGGCCGAGGCGCTCGCCGCCTCCCGCACCGACGGCCGTGCCGTCCGCCGGGGCGAATTCTGGTATGCCGCCGTCGTCGCGGGCGCGGAGAACCTGGGCGCGCTCGTCTGGGCCCCCGGGGACGATTCCGGCCACGCCGACCAGCAGATTCTGGAACGGGCGGCGCTGGTCACCGCACTGCTGCTGCTGTTCCGGCGCACCGTGGCCGAGGCCGAGGGCCGGGTGCGCGGCGAGCTGCTCGACGACCTGATCGCCCGGCCGGTGCGCGACCCGGAGTCGCTGCGCGCTCGCGCCCGGCGGCTTCAGGTGGACCTGTCCCGGCCGCACGTGCTGGTCGTCGTGGACGACGCGGCGGCCACCTCCGGCCCGGCCCGGCAGCGGGCGGTGTCCTGGGCGCACACGTACGCCGGCACGCATGCCGGGCTGGCCGCCACCCGCGACGGCCGGGTGGTGCTGATGCTGCCCGGCACCGAGGCCGGATCGCTGGCCCGCGCCGTGGCCCGTGAGCTGGGCCGGGTGCTGGGCCGCCCGGTCACCGCGGGCGCGGCCGGGCCCGCCGCCGACCCCGCCGGGCTGGCCGCTGCGTTCAAGGAGGCCGACCACTGCGCCACCGCGCTGGCCGCGCTGGGCCGCACCGGCGACGGCGCGTCAACGGCCGAGCTGGGCTTCGTCGGCCTGCTGCTGGGCGCGGTACGCGAGGGCGGCGACCCGGACGTCGACCGCTTCCTGCGCGACACCATCGGCTCGGTGGTCGACTACGACGTACGGCGCGGCACCGCGCTGGTGAAGACGCTGGAGTGCTACTTCGGCACCGGCGGCAGCCTGGCCCGCGCCGCCGAGCAGCTGCACGTGCACGTCAACACGGTCACCCAGCGGCTGGACCGGGTCGCCCAGCTGCTCGGCGCGGACTGGCAGCGCCCCGATCGGGCCCTGGAGGTGCAGCTCGCGCTGCGCCTGCACCGGCTGGGCGCCGGAGCGCAAACCGGCGAAGCCTAGGACCCCACCCCGGGCCGCTCCTCGGCGGTACTGACAGACGACGGCGTATCACCGCCGCGCCGCGTCCGTCCGCTGAGGAGACTCGATGAGAAGAATCGCGCTGCTCGCCGCCGTGCTGGCGCTCGGCCTGGCCGGGTGCGGCGGCGGTGATCCGGCGCCCGCGCCCAGCCCGACCGGCCTCGGCGCGGGCGGCGAGTGCGAGCTGCCCGCGGGCACCCGGCAGGCCCGGTTCGGCACCGACGGAGCCGACCTCGGCGGCGTCATCCTCGGCACCGGCGGCACCGGGATCGTGCTGGCCCACCAGAACGGCGGCAACGTGTGCCAGTGGGTGCCGTACGCGACCGAGCTGGCCGCGAAGGGATACCGCGTGCTGGCCTTCGACTTCGGCGGGTTCGGGGTGTCCACCTCGGGCTCGGCCACCAACCCGCAGCAGGTGGCGATGGCCGCGCAGGCGCTGCGCGACGACGGCGCCACAGCGATCGTGCTGATCGGCGCGTCGATGGGCGGCACCGCCGTGCTCGCCGCCGCCCCCGCCATCGCCCCGGCCCCGCTCGCCGTGGTGTCGCTGTCCGCCCCGTCGGTGTTCAGCGCCAACGCGCTCGACGCCGCCCCGAAGCTGACCATGCCCGTGCTCTACGCCGCGGGCGAGTTCGAGTCCAGCTTCGCCGACAGCGCCCGCGAGCTGCACGCACTCACCCCGAAGTCCACCGGCAGCGAGCTGTTCCTGGTCCCGACCGACTGGCACGGCGTCTTCCTGCTCACCTCCGGCGTCTCCAGCGCGCTGGACAAGGCCCGCGACAAGGTGGCCGCCTTCCTGGCCATGCACGCCCCGGCCTGACGCATGATCTCCCGCGTGCCCCGGGCAGGCGCGCGGGCAGGGGCATCGCCGCTCGCGGCGTGTGGGGGCGCACGCGCCCGCCGCGATGCCCGCAGGAAAGGGCACCTCCTGCCCCACCTCCGTGGCAGGAGGTGCCCTTGTCCGCACGTCACGGGACCGGTCCCAGGTGCGCGGGCGGCCCCGCCCCGCCCCGCCCCGCCCCGGTGACGATCCGTGATCCCGGCCAGGCAGAACACCTCGAACGGGCTCACAACTTCTGGGTTGTAGGTACAACCCAGAAGTTGTGGGCTGTGGACAGGAGGCAGGCCGGAGCGGCGGGGATCAGGCGGTGACGCCGCGCAGGACGGTGTCGACGACGCGCTCGGCGAGGTCGTCGTAGGCGTCCAGGGCCGGGTTCCAGCGGACCATGCGGTGCAGCAGCATCGGGCTGATCAGCATCGACACCGTGATCTCGACGTCGGTGTCCGGCCGCAGCTCGCCGGTGGCGATGCCGCGCCGCAGCACTTCGCGCATGACCTCCCGCCGGGGCTCGGCCATGCCCTCCTGCCAGATCCGGTATGCCTCCGCGCTGCGGTGGACCTCCGGGAACAGGCACGGCATGACCCGCACGGCGCGCTCGTCCTTCGGCCCGACCACGGTCAGCAGCCGGATCAGGTCGCCGCGCACCGAGTCGCCCAGCGGCTGCGGCGGCGGGCCCTTGAGCTTGACCAGCGCCTCCAGCAGCAGCTCGTCCTTGCCCGGCCAGCGGCGGTAGATGGTGGCTTTGCCCACCCCGGCGCGCGCGGCGATGGCCTCCATGCTCAGCGCCTCGACGGACACGCCGTCGGCCAGCAGGTCCAGGACGGCTTCGAGGATCGCCTCGTGGGCACGGGAACTGCGCGGACGCCCCTGCGTCCGCGCGGCTCCCGGCTGTGCCGGAGTCTCGGCAAGCTCAGTCATGACGAGCCGAACCTTACCCGACCGTGGACAGCCGCGACGGGCGCTGCGTCCCGTCCCCGGCGCCCGGCGACCCGGCCGCCGGAGCGGCGTTGATCGGCAGGCCCGCCCCGTCGCGCGCCGCGCCCGCGGCCGCATCCTGGCCACCCGCTCCTGGGCCGCCCGCACCGGCGGCACCCGGACCGGCGGGTAGGTCCGCGCGCCGGGGCATCCAGCGCAGCACCACCACGGCGGCGATCAGGCCGACCAGCACCGAGCCCAGCGCGGCCCAGTGCATGGCCTGCACGAACGCGTCGTTGGCCGCGTCCACCAGCGGGCGCCCGGCCTCGCCGAGCCGCGCCGCGACGCCGTACGCCCCGGCGATGGACTCGTCGGCGACCTCCCGCACCGGCTCGGGGAGCCCGGCCGTCGCGGTCTCCACCTGGCCGCGGTAGACGCCCGCGACGACGGAGCCGAGCACGGCCACGCCCATCGCGACCGCGACCTGCCGCACCGTGTTCGACACGGCCGAGCCGACGCCCGCCTTCTCGCGCGGCAGCACCGACATGATGGTGTTGGTCGCGGGCGGCATCACGTTGGCCATGCCGGCGCCCATGAAGAAGAAGTTGACCACGATGACCCACACCGGGGTGTCCACCTGCAGCGTGGCCAGCACCCCGAAGGTGGCCGTGGCCAGCAGGATGCCCGCCGCCGACACCGCGCGCATGCCGAACTTCTTCACCAGGTTCGTGGACAGCGGCGCGAACACCATCTGCCCCACCGCGAACGGCACCAGCAGCGCCCCGCTCTCCATCGGCGAGTAGTCCCGCACCAGCTGCAGGTAGAAGCCGACGAAGAAGAACGAGCCCATCGAGGCGAAGAAGAGCAGGCCGATGCTGGCCACCGAGGCCGAGAAGCGCGCGTCGCGGAACAGCTTGACGTCCAGCGACGGGTGCGTGGTGCGGGCCTCCCACCAGATGAACGCCGCGAGCACCGCCGCGCCGCCCAGGATCGCGGCCCAGACCGAGACGCGGCCGAAGCCGTGCTCGCCGCCGTCGACGATGCCGTACGTCAGCCCGACCAGGCCGATCACGGACAGCACCACGCCGACCAGGTCGATACGGCCCGGCTTGGGGTCACGCGACTCCGGCACCAGCAGCGCCACCGCCGCCAGGCCGAACAGGATGATCGGAACATTGATCATGAAGACGGAGCCCCACCAGAAGTGCTCCAGCAGGAAGCCGCCCAGCAGCGGGCCGATCGCCACGGCCAGGCCGACCGAGCCGGCCCAGATGCCGATCGCCTTGCCCCGCTCGCGCGGGTCGAACACGTTCGAGATGATCGACAGGGTCACCGGCATGATCGCCGCGCCGCCGACGCCCATGAAGGCGCGGGCCGCGATGAGCTGGCCCGGGTCCTGCGCGTACGCCGACAGCAGCGACGCGATGCCGAACAGCACCAGGCCGATGAGCAGGAAGCGCTTGCGGCCCCACCGGTCGCCGAGCACGCCGAAGCTGAACAGCAGACCCGCGAAGACCAGGGTGTACGAGTTGATGGCCCACTCCAGCTGGCTCTGGGTCGCGCCCAGGCCGTGGACGGGGTCGGCGAGCGTGCGCATCGCCACGTTGAGCACGGTGTTGTCGAGCACGACCACGAGCAGGCTGATCACCAGCACGCCGAGAATCGCCCAGCGTCTCGGGTGCCCGGTGTTCGCAGAGTCCACGTCTTCCATCCCCCAGGATTCCGATACGGCACAGTTCCGTATCGCAGCCGACGTTACGCTCGGCGCCTCCGATACGGAACCGTCCCGTATCGAAAGTGACCCGCCCCACTCCTCCTTCCAACACGGAATACCCGCGTGATCATCCGACTTGCCTGGCGACCGGGCGTGTCTTGACCGCCCATTCGCCCAGGTGCCAGGCAAGTCGAGCGATCACGAGCGGCGGCGGAGCCAGTGGCGGAGAGTGCCGTAGAGGCCGCGGCGGAAGACGAGGACGGCGGTGACGAAGACCGCGCCGGTCACGAGACCGATCTGCTCGAAGCCGGCGAAGGAGAGCCAGTCCTCCAGGCGGATCACGCCGGCCGCGCCGAGGACGGGGCCCCAGAGCGTGCCGATACCGCCGAGCACCACCACGATAACCGCCTTGCCGGAGGTGGTCCAGTGCAGCACGTCCAGCGACACGAACCGATGCCCGACCGCGAACAGCCCGCCGCCCAGCCCGGCGGTGAACGCCGACAGCAGGAACGCGGCCAGCTTGTACCGGTGCACCGGATACCCGAGCGCGCGGGCGCGGGCCGGGTTGTCCCGGATCGCGACCAGCACCCGGCCGAACGGCGAGTGCACCGTCCGCCAGACCAGGAACAGGCCGCCCGCCACCAGCGGCAGCGCCGCGTAGTAGTAGTAGAACTCGTCGGACAGGTCCAGCCCGAACAGCTCGCGCGGCACCTGCTGCAGGCCGTTCTCGCCGCCGGTCACCGAGCGCCACTGGTTGGCGATGTAGTACACCATCTGCGCGAACGCCAGGGTGACCATGGCGAAGTAGATGCCGACCCGCTTGACCGCCAGATACCCGATGGGCACCGCGAGCACGGTCGCGGCCAGTGCGCCGAGCAGCACCGCGAGCGGGAACGGCAGGCCCCAGCCGACCGCGGCCAGGCCGGTGGCGTACGCGGAGGTGCCCCAGAACGCGGCGTGCCCGAAGGACATGAGGCCGGTGTACCCGAGCAGCAGGTCCACCGCCACCGCGAACAGCGCCCAGCAGGCGATGTCGACGGCGACGGTCGGGTAGAGGTTGAACGGCAGCACCAGCGCGACGGCGATCGCGGCGACGCCGAGTGCCCAGCGCAGCCAGCGGGGCAGGATCGTGCCGCCCTGGGCGGAGCCGTTGGCCGGGCCGTGCGCGGAGCCGTTGTCGCCAGCCCGCGCCGCCGGAGCCGGGACGGCGGCCCCGGTTCCCTGGCCCTCATCCGGCGGCTCTGCGGCCGGGGCGCGATACGGTCCGCCGGGCTGTGCGGATACCGCCGCGGTGTTCAGGGTCTCGCTCATGCCGGGGCCTCCTCTCGTCCGAACAGGCCGGCCGGGCGCCACAGCAGCACCCCGGCCATGACCAGGAAGACCAGCACCTGGGACAGCAGTGCCCAGTGCTCGCCGAGCGCCTGCACCCAGGCCTGCACCAGGCCGATGGCGAACCCGGCGGCGACCGAGCCGAAGATCGAGCCCAGCCCGCCGATCACCACCACCGCGAACACCACGATGATCAGATCGGCGCCCATCAGCGGGTTCACCGCGCGGATCGGCGCGGCCAGCACTCCCGCCAGCCCGGCCAGGCCGATGCCGAACCCGAACACCGGGGTCACCCACCGGCCGACGTCGATGCCGAGCGCGGTGCTCAGCTCCGGGCGCTCGGTGGCGGCGCGCACCACCATGCCGATCCGGGTCCGGGTGAGCAGCCACCACACCGCCCCGCACACGGCCAGGGCGACGACCAGCACGAACACGCGGTACGCGGGGAAGTCGAAGGCGCCCAGGTCGACCGTGCCGGACAGCAGCGCGGGGGCGTCGTACGGGCTGGACTGCACGCCGTAGCGGGACTTCACCGCGTCCTGCAGGATCAGCGTGAGGCCGAAGGTGAGCAGGAAGTTGTAGAGCGGATCGAGCCGGGCCAGGCGCGCCACCAGCAGCCGCTCCACCGCGATGCCGAACAGCGCGAGCAGCAGCGGCATGAGCAGCAGCGCCCACCAGAAGTTCAGCCCGGCCTCGGTGAGCAGGACGTACGCGCCGAACGCGCCGAGCATGTAGATCGCGCCGTGGGCGAAGTTGACGACCCGGAGCATGCCGAAGATGACCGCCAGGCCGAGGGCGAGCAGCGCCAGGAACGCGCCCCCCACCAGCCCGTTGAACGTGTGCTGCAGGAAATTCACCATGAGCGGTGCGGGCCTTCCGAGGTTAGGAAGGGCACCTTCTTATACGGAATCCGATAAGAAGGTGCCCTTCCTTTCAAGGGGTCAGGAGAGGTTGCAGTCGGGGCTGGGGGTGCGGAAGGCCTTGTCGGCGGGGATGGTCAGGAGGATCTTGACGTAGTCCCACTCCTCGGTGACCTCGCTGGGCTGCTTGACCTGGGCGAGGTAGGCGTCGTGGATCACGCGGTGGTCCTCGGCGCGGATCTTGCCGTTGCGCAGGAACACGTCGGAGACGGTCTTGCCCTCCAGCTGGGCGACCACGGCGTCGGAGCCGTCGGTGCCGGCGGACTGGACCGCCTCCAGGTACTGCAGGGCGGCGGAGTAGTTGGCGGCGTGCGCGAAGGTCGGGCGGGCGCCGGTGACCTTCTTGAAGCGGTCCGCGAACTCGCGGTTGACCAGGTCGTAGTTCCAGTACCAGGCGTCGGTGTAGGTGGTGCCGGCCAGCGCCGCCGGCGTCAGCGAGTGGATGTCGGTGAGGAACATCAGGCCCACGGCCAGGCCGACGCCCTTGTCCCGCAGCTTGAACTCGTTGTACTGCTTGACCAGCGCGACCAGCTCCGCGCCGGCCTGCATGGTGCCCAGCACGTCCGGCTTCGGGCTCAGCGTCGGGGCCTTGAGCAGGTACGTCGAGAAGTCGCCGCTGGTGTTCGGGAACGGCGCGGCGTCCCGGCTGACGATCGTGCCGCCCGCGTCGGTGACCGCCGCCGAGAAGCTCTTCTCCATGTCCTGGCCGAACGCGTAGTCCGGGTACACGATGTACCAGTTCTTCGCGCCCTGCTCGGTGGTGTTGCGGCCGGTGCCGTTGGCCAGCATGTACGTGTCGTACGCGTAGTGGAACGTGTACTTGTTGCACGACTTGCCGGTCAGGTCGGTGGTCGCCGCGGAGATGTTGAAGTAGAGCTTCTTCTTCTCCTTGGCCACGTCGGCGACCTTGAGCGCGGCCGACGAGGTCGGCACGTCCAGGATCACGTCGACGGCCTTGCGGTCGTACAGCTCGGCGGCCTTGGCGTTGGCCACGTCGGGCTTGTTCTGGTGGTCGACGCTCTCCACGCCGAACTCCTTGACCACGGCCTTGTCGCCGTACCTGGTCTTGTAGTCCTCGATGGCCAGCTCGACCGCGCTGACCGAGTTCTTCCCGGACAGCTGCGAGTACGCGCCGGACTGGTCGTTGAGCACGCCGAACACGACCTTGCCGTCGGACAGGCCGCCCGACCCGGACGCGCCCTGCGGCCCGCCCCCGCCGCAGGCCGAGGCCAGCAGCGCGGTCGAGCACAACACAGCCGACAATGCTTTGGTACGCATGAAACTCTCCCTAGGGGGATGGGGATGTGCGTTTCAGATGCCGAGGTAGGCCAGCAGGTCCTGCTCGCGCGCGGCGACCTCGGAGTTCTCCAGCGACTCCACGACGCGCCCCTCCGCCAGCAGGTGATGGCGGTCGGCCACGGTCGTGGCGAAGTGCAGGTTCTGCTCGACCAGCAGCACGGCGACCCCGTACTGCTTGGCCTGGCGCAGGATGTCGCCGACCTGCGCGACCAGCAGCGGGCTCAGGCCCTCGGTGGGCTCGTCGCACAGCAGCAGCCGGGCACCCATGCGCAGCACCCGGGCCAGCGCGAGCATCTGCTGCTCGCCGCCGGACAGGGTGGTCGACGGCGCGTTGCGGCGGGCGTGCAGGTGCGGGAACGCCTCGTACACCCGCTCCAGCGGCCACGGGTCCGGGCCGACCACGGGCGGCAGGGTCAGCGTCTCGGTCACGGTGAGCGTGGCGTAGCAGCCGCGGTCGTCGGGCACCCAGCCGAGCCCGGCGCGCGCCCGCCGGAACGCGGGCTGCCCGGTCAGCGGGCGGCCGTCCAGCTCGACCAGCCCCTGCTGGCCCGCGTGCAGGCCCATCACGCAGCGCAGCAGGGTGGTCTTGCCGGCGCCGTTGCGCCCGCACAGGGTCACCACCTCGCCCGCGGCGATGTCCAGGCCGACCCCGCGCAGCACCCGCGCCTCGCCGTACCAGGCGGAAAGATCATCGATGCGCAGCACGGCCGGCTCCCTCACCCAGGTAGGCGCTGATCACGCGCTCGTCGGCGCGCACCTCGTCGTAGCCGCCCTCGACCAGCACCCGGCCCGCCTGCAGCACGGTGACCCGGTCGGCCAGCGCGCCGACCACGGACATGTTGTGCTCCACCATGACCACGGTCCGGCCCTGCCGGACGGTGCCGATCAGGGCCACGGTGCGGTCGACGTCCTCCAGGCCCATGCCGGCCGTCGGCTCGTCGAGCAGCAGCACCTTCGGCTCCAGCGCCAGGGCCAGGGCGAGTTCCAGGGCGCGCTTGCGGCCGTACGCCAGCGCGTCGGCGGTGGTCTCCGCGAGGTCGGCCAGGCCGACCATGTCCAGCAGCTCCATGGCCCGCGCGTCGTAGCGCCGCATCAGCTTCGCCGACCGCCAGAACTGCCAGGCCAGGGCCGATCCGCTCTGCAGCGCCAGGGCCACGTGCTCGCGGGCGGTGAGCTGTCCGAACAGGCTGGTGATCTGGAAGGACCGGGCCACCCCGCGCCGCGCGAACCCCTCCGGAGCCAGGCCGGTGACATCGGCGCCGGCCACCTCGATCCGGCCCGCGGTCACCGGCAGGAAGCCCGTGAGCAGGTTGAACAGTGTGGTCTTGCCCGCTCCGTTCGGCCCGACCAGGGCGTGCACGCTGCCGGGCGCCACCGCCAGGTCGACCCCGTCGACCGCCCGGAACCCGCGGAAGTCCTTGGTCAGGCCGCGGGCATGCAAAGCCGGCGGATCTGCGGTCATCTGCTGCTCCTTGTGGTGGTTCGTGGCACGTGATCCGGCTCACTGCGAATGCCGGGAAACGTATGACTCACCAGGGATGAACAGCCATGTAACCCGTCCACACAATCGACACGTCGATGATGTGCGATTCCCGGGGTTCCGGGCACGGCTCATGCCACCATCGGAAGGAAGCGGACAAACCGGTCCGATCATCCGAATGCGGGAGGGTATCGATGGCCAACGCACCCGGCGTCCCGACCTGGGTCGACCTGAGCACCACCGATCTGAAGAGCGCCACCGAGTTCTATACAGACCTGTTCGGCTGGGACCCCGAGGTCAGCCCGGAGCCGGAGGCCGGCGGTTACACGACCTTCCGCATCGACGGCCGCCAGGTCGCCGGGGCCGGCCCCATCCAGGGCGACAGCCAGCCACCGATGTGGACGACCTACGTGGAGACCACCGATGCCGCGGCGACCGCCGCCAAGGTCGTCGCGGCCGGGGGGAACGTGCTGCTGGAGCCGTTCGACGTGCTCGGCTACGGCCGGATGGCGGTCTTCCTGGACCAGGCCGGGGCGATGTTCGCCGTGTGGCAGCCCGGCACCCACGGCGGCGGCGAGATCTTCGGCCGCCCCGGCACGCTGGCCTGGAACGAGCTGACCACCCGCGACCCCGAGGGTTCGAAGATCTTCTACGGCACGGTGTTCGGCTGGAAGCCGCAGGACATGCCGTTCGGCCCGGTCGTCTACACCGAGTTCCAGCTCGACGGCGCGCGGGTGGCCGGGCTGATGCCGATGGAGGGCGACGTGTGGCCGGAGGACCTCCCGCCGCACTGGATGGTGTACTTCCACGTCGACGACTGCGACGAGGCCGCCCGCCGCGCCCAGGAGCTGGGCGGCACCGTCTCCGTCCCGCCCACCGACATCCCGCCCGGCCGCTTCGCGGTCCTGTCCGACCCCCAGGGCGCCTTCTTCAGCATCATCAAGGTCACCCCCGACCGCCTCTGAAAGGAAGGGCACCTTCTTATCGTTTTCCGTAGAAGAAGGTGCCCTTCTTAACGCAGCATCCTCAGCGGGTGGCGTTCTGCTCGCTGGTGGCATCGCTGACGATGTCGTCGATCAGGCGGGCCAGGCGCAGGTCCAGCTCGGTGAGACCGCCCGCCGCGTGCGTGCAGCAGGTGAAGGTGAGCGTGCGGTAGCGGATGTCCATGTCCGGATGGTGGTCCATGCTCTCCGCCGCCTCCCCGACCCGGGCGACCACCGCCAGCGCGGCGGGGAAGCTGGGCAGCTTCACGGTGCGGGAGATGCCGTGCACGTCACCGGTCCAGCCGGCCAGTGCGGTCAGGCCGCGCTCCAGCTCACCGGGGTTAAGGACTTCGACCATAGGGACATGATGCCCAAGGCGGGACCTCATATCCCCTGATTTCCCGTAAACACGAAAGATCGCCGCCCGCGGTGCGGAACGGCGATCTTTCAGCGGTACGGCTCAGGCCGCCTCGATCTTCTCGATGATCTCGTCGGAGATGTCAAAATTCGCGAACACGTCCTGCACGTCGTCGCAGTCGTCGAGCACGTCGATCAGCTTGAGCACCTTGCGCGCGGCCTCCTCGTCCAGCGCCACCTGCACGCTGGGCACGAAGGTCGACTCGGCCGACTCGTACTCGATGCCCGCGCCCTGCAGCGCCGAGCGGACCGCGATCAGGTCCGACGCCTCGCTGATCACCTCGAACGACTCGCCCAGGTCGTTGCACTCCTCGGCGCCCGCGTCGAGGACCGCGCCGAGCACGTCGTCCTCGCTCAGGCCGTTCTTCGGCACGATGACCTGGCCCTTGCGGGAGAACATGTACGACACCGAGCCCGCGTCGGCCAGCGTGCCGCCGTTACGGGTGAGGGCGGTGCGCACCTCGGTCGCCGCACGGTTGCGGTTGTCGGTGAGACACTCGATCAGGATCGCCACGCCGTTCGGGCCGTAGCCCTCGTACATGATCGTCTGCCAGTCGGCGCCGCCGGCCTCCAGGCCGGAGCCGCGCTTGACCGCGCGGTCGATGTTGTCGTTGGGGACCGAGCTCTTCTTGGCCTTCTGGATCGCGTCGAAGAGGGTCGGGTTGCCCATCGGGTCCCCGCCGCCGGTGCGCGCCGCCACCTCGATGTTCTTGATGAGGCGGGCGAACAGCTTGCCCCGCTTGGCGTCGATCGCCGCCTTCTTGTGCTTGGTCGTCGCCCACTTTGAGTGGCCGGACATCAGAATCCTCCGTCAGCGCGCGTGGTGAAGCTTTCCCCACCCGGCTCAGGAGGCCTGGTCACGCACCATGTCGACGAACAGCCGGTGCACCCGCAGATCCCCGGTGAGCTCCGGGTGGAACGAGGTGGCCAGCAGGTTGCCCTGCCGGACCGCGACCATCCTACCGGTGGCCGGGCCTGCGGCGACCCGGCCCAGCACCTCGACATTCGCGGTGACCGACTCGACCCACGGCGCGCGGATGAAGATCGCGTGCACCGGCTCGCCCTCCACGCCCGCGATGTCCACCGGGGCCTCGAAGGAGTCGACCTGGCGGCCGAACGCGTTGCGGCGCACCGTCATCGCGATGCCGCCGAACGTCTTCTGGTCCGGCCGCCCGTCGAGCACCTCGTCGGCCAGCATGATCATGCCGGCGCACGAGCCGTACGCCGGCATGCCCTGGGCCAGGCGCTCGCGCACGGGCTCGTACACCTCGAACGCGAGCGCCAGCTTGCTCATGGTGGTGGATTCGCCGCCCGGGATGACCAGGGCGTCGATCTCGGCGACCTCCTCGGGCCGGCGCACCGGGCGCCCGATCACGTCGCACTCGGCCAGCGCGGCCAGGTGCTCGCGTACGTCGCCCTGCAGCGCCAGCACGCCGATGACGAGGTCAGGCACGGGTCCTCCCAAGAAGATCATCCACTCTGTGCCGAGTCTATGCCGCGACCGGCGCGCTCCCGCTCACGGCGTACGCCGATGTGGCGGACACCGCCCCGGCGGCCGGCAGCGGCTCGGGCACGGTCACCTCCGGCGACGTCACGGCCGGGAGTGCCGCGGACCCGGCGGGGGCGGCGACGGTGACGGCGGCACGGGCGGCGGTCAGCGCCTGGTCGAGGTCGGCCCACAGGTCCTCGGGGTCCTCCAGTCCGACGGACATGCGCAGCAGGTTCGGGGTGATGCCGCCGGTCTCCTTGCCCGCGGCGTCGACCAGCCGGTGGGTGAGCAGCGCCGGGTGCTCGATCAGCGTGTCCACCGAGCCCAGGCTGACCGCGGGGGTGATCAGGCGCAGCGCGGCGACCACCGCGGCGGCGTCCCCGGCCGTCTCGAACGCGATCATCGCGCCGGGGCCGCGCATCTGGCGGCCGATCAGCCCGCGCGGATCGCTGCCGGGCAGGCCCGGGTAGTGCACCTTGGTGATCCCGCGGTGCACGGCCAGGCGTACGGCCAGCGTCGCGGCGGTGGCCTGCGCGGCGCGTACCCGCAGCGGCAGCGTGGCCAGGCCGCGGTGCAGCAGGTAGCCGCCCAGCGGGTGCAGCACGGCGCCGGTGAGGATGCGCACCTGGCGCAGCGCCCCGGCCCGGTGCTCGGCGCAGGCGACCACGCCGCCCAGCACGTCGCCGTGCCCGCCGAGGTACTTGGTGCCCGAGTGCACGACGTAGGCCGCGCCGAGCCGGGCCGGGTTCTGCAGCACCGGGGTGGCGAAGGTGTTGTCGACCATGAGCGGCACGTCGCCGGCCTGGATCGCCACGGTGGCGATGTCGACCAGGCTGAGCGTCGGGTTGCCCGGCGTCTCGACCACGACCAGGCCGGTGTCGGGGCGGATCGCGCCGCCGACCTCGTCCTGCTCCACCCAGGTCACGGACAGGCCGAGCAGCCCGATCGAGAGCAGGTGGTCGGTGCCGCCGTAGAGCGGGCGCACCGCCACCACGTGCTTCTTCCCGGTCAGCACGCAGGCCGCCTGGAGCACGGCGGTGATCGCGGCCATGCCGGAGGCGAACGAGACGGCGGCCTCGGTGCCCTCCAGCTGCGCGAGGGCCTGCTCGAAGCGGGCCGTGGTGGGGTTGTACAGCCGCTGGTACACCGGGGTCGCGGCGGTGGCCGCGCCGTCGGCGAAGGCGCCCAGGGCCGCGCCCGCGGCGACCTGGTCGTGCATCGGGTACGTGGTGGAGAAGTCCAGCGGGAGTGCGTGCACCCCGAGCTCGGCGAGGTCTTCGCGGCCCGCGTGCACGGCACGGGTGTCGACGGCGTAGGTCATGCGCGGATCTTCGTACCTTCTCCAGCCGGGGTGAACCGCTTCCGAATAGTCTTCGGCACATGACCGGAAACCCCGTGCTTGATGCGATCGACGCGGCGATCCTGCGGGAGTTGCAGAACGATGCGCGGATCTCGAACAAGGACCTGGCGGCGCGGGTGAACGTCGCCGCGTCGACGTGCCTGGAGCGGGTGCGGGCGCTGCAGCGGCGCGGGGTGCTGGCCGGGTTCCACGCCGAGGCCGACCCGGCTGCGCTGGGGCGGCCGCTGCAGGCGTACATCGCGGTGCGGGTGCGGCCGCACAACCGGGACGTGGTGGAGCCGTTCATCCGGTTCGTGCTGGACCTGCCCGAGACGCTGGCGCTGAGTCACATCGCGGGACCGGACGACTTCCTCGTGCACGTCGCCGTGCGCGACGCGGCCCACCTGCAGCGCCTGTTGCTGGACGGATTCACCTCCCGCCGCGAGGTGGCCCACCTGGAGACCCAGCTGATCTTCCAGCACCTCCGGAAATGGGACATATCGCCGATCTGACCGGACGTCCGCCGTCCGGCTCGGATCAGCGATCACGGCGCGTAGCCATTCGCCGCCGGCACCGGTTACCCAAGGCATACGACCAGCGGATGCGAGATCCGCAGCGCAAGCGACGGGGGTCTGGTTTGACCGCGGGGGCCTTGATTGCCGATCACCGCCCGGTGACGCCGTGCGCGGCGTCGGCGGCGGAGGACCCGCGGCAGCGCCCCGCAGCAGGACGACATCCGGAGACGGTCCCGGGCACGGCGTCCCGGCGGCCGGTGCACAACGGACGGTGACCCCGTGCGGCCCGCGAGCCGCCCCGGGAACCCACCGCCCTCCCTGCCCGCGAGGGCGACCCACTCAGGTCTGGTGCGGACCTGCCTACTCACGAGAGACAGCCGCATCATGTCCACTTTGCGCAGATGACTGAGGCTCGGCCGTCGCCTCGGCCTCGCCCGACCGCTCGCGTGTGGGGGCAACAAAAATGGGGCGAAACTTCGCAAACTGTCAGAAATATCCCATGAAGTAACGAATTCTCGGCGAATCTTGTACCAGGGGATGTCACCCCGGTGAGCCGGTCAGCCGGCGAACTCACCACCGATCCACGAACCGCGCGACGGGCACACGCTGCTGCACTGTGTCCGTTTTGTCCAGAAAAGGTAGTAGATGCAACGACAACCTGCCCCGGAGACGGGGGCGGCCCCGACCACGCGATTACCGCGCGCCGCCCGGAGCACCCGCCGGAAAGGCACACCATTCAGCCCCGCCATCAGCCACGACGCCGGCACGGCGTCCGACTCCGCGTTCGATCTATGGAGAACTCAATGCTCACCCGCCCTGAAGACGTCGACGGCCACGCGAGCACCGTGGTCAGCCCGCCGTATCCACCGGCCGGCGACGGCGCACTGCTCACCTGGCGCGAAAGCCTGACCGCGCCGCCCATCATGCGCTCGCGCGAGCGGCGGGCCGGCCGGGACGACGCCGCGGCCGGCGGCCAGCCCCGGCGACAGACCGTCAGCCTGATCATCCCGACCCTCAACGAGGCGGAGAACATCCCCTGGGTGCTCGAGCGCATCCCCTCGATCGTCGACGAGGTGATCATCGTCGACGGGCATTCCTCCGACGACACCGTCAAGGTCGCCCGAGCCGTCCGCCCGGACGTCGTCGTGGTCAATCAGCGCTTCCGCGGCAAGGGCGACGCCGTACGCGTCGCCCTCGCCGCCGCGACGTCCGACCTCATCGTGATGATCGACGCCGACGGCAGCATGGAGCCCTCCGAGATCTACCGCTTCGTGACCCCGCTGATGAACGGCTACGACCTCGTGAAGGGCTCGCGGTACCTGGCCGGCGGCGGATCGGAGGACCTCACCCTCCTGCGGCGGCTGGGCAACTCGGTGCTCGTCTGGATGACGAACATGATGTTCCTCGTCCGCTTCACCGACCTGTGCTACGGCTTCTGCTCGTTCCGCCGGGACTGCGTGCCGGCGCTGGCCCTCACCGCGCACGGCTTCGAGATCGAGACGGAACTCATCGTGCGCGCGCTGAAGGCCGACCTGCGCATCGCCGAGGTGCCCAGCACCGAGCTGCAGCGGCGGCGCGGCACCTCCAACCTGCGCACGTTCCGCGACGGGCAGCGGGTGCTCCGCACGCTGCTGCGTGAGCGCATCATCCGCAAGCCGCGGCCCGTCGTGGACCCGATCGACCAGCGCGTGCTGCAGGAGTGGCGGACGGTGGCCGGCGACGTGTGCCTCGCGCAGGCGTCGGGCCACCCGCTGGAGGAGAGGAGCCTCCTGTGATCGCGTACCAGCGGAGATCGCCCGCAGCCGGCGGCCGGGTCGCTCTGGCCGTGCTGCTCGGCGTGCTGCTCAGCCTCATCCCGGCGCCGGACCGGCTGACCCCGGCGGCGAGCGCCGCCCCCGGCGACATCGGCTACGTCGGGCCGTCCACCTCGGGTGACGGTTCGGCGGCGACCGGCGAGAAGCCGGAGAGCAAGCTGTGGTGGCACGACGGGCGCTGGTGGGCGGTGCTGTTCCACTCGAGCAGCCAGACGCACCGCATCTTCTGGCTGGACCGGTCGGCGCAGAGCTGGGTCGACACCGGCACGGTCGTCGACAACCGGCCCAAGACCCGCTCCGACGTGCTGTGGGACGGCAGCCGCCTCTACGTGGCCTCGCACGTGCGGGCCTCGTCGTCGACCGCGGCCGCCTCCGGGAACCCGGCCCGGCTCTACCGCTACAGCTACGAGCCCGCCACGCAGGCGTACACCAGGGACACCGGGTTCCCGGTGCAGATCAACAACCACTCGACCGAGACGCTGACCATCGACAAGGACTCCACCGGGGTGCTGTGGGCGACCTGGACGCAGGGCGCGAAGGTCTATGTGAACGCCACGGCCGGCGCCGACACGACCTGGGGCACGCCGTTCGTGCTCCCTGTCACCGGTGCCACCGGGCTGGACGCCGACGACATCTCGGCGATCGTCTCGTTCGGCGGCGGCCGGACCGGCGTGATGTGGAGCAACCAGCCCGCGTCGGCGATCTTCTTCGCGGTGCACGACGACGGCGCGGCGCCGTCCACCTGGGATGTCGGCCGCACGGCGATCCAGGGGCCGAAGTCCGCCGACGACCACGTCAGCATCAAGACGCTCCAGGCCGACCCGTCCGGGCAGGTCATCGCGGTGGTGAAGACCAGCCACGACGAAGGCGGGTCCCAGTCCGCGCCACAGATCATGCTGCTGGCCCGGGATCCATCCACCGGCGACTGGTCGGCCCACGCGGTGGGCCGGGTCAGGGACTGCCACACCCGGCCGATCGTCATGATCGACTCGGAGCACCGGATGGTGTACGTGTTCGCCACCGCCCCGGACAGCGGCTGCCCGTTCTCCGGCGCCGACGGGACGATCTTCATGAAGAGCTCCCCGCTGGACGACATCTCGTTCCCGACCGGGCGGGGCACGCCGGTCATGCGCGACGCGCTGTCACTCCATCTCAACAACGTGACCTCGACCAAGCAGACCGTCGACAGCACGACCGGCCTGATCGTGCTGGCCTCCAACGACGCGACGCAGCGCTACTGGCACGCCGACGTCCCGCTGGTGGCACCGTGACCGCCCCGACCGTGCCGCACTCGCGCCGTGGGCGGTTCGGCGGCCAGGGCCGCGCCTACACGGTGACCAGCCCGGTGCCCGCCGGGGTCTGGCAGGAGGTGCTCGCCTCCGCCCCGCAGGTGCTGGCGAGCCAGACACCAGAGTGGCTGCGGTGCGTCTGCGCCGTCGGCGGGTTCGAGGACGCGACCCGCCTCTACGAGACCGCCGACGGCAGGCGCCTGGTGCTCCCGCTCGCGCGGCGCGCCGTGCTCGGCCGGATGATCCTGAGCGAGGCCTCGATGCCCTTCGGCTGGGGACCGGCGGGCCTGGTCGGCGAATCGGGAGTGGTGCTCCCTGAAGACGTCCGCATGGTCTTCGGGGACCTCGCCGCGCACCGCGCGCTGCGGGTCTGGCTCCGCCCGGAGCCCGCCGCCGCGGCGACGTGGGAGGAGGGCAGGCCGCCCTGGACGGTGCGCCGGCCCGCGATGGCGCAGAGCCTCTCCCTCGCGGGCGGCTTCGACGAGGTGTGGCGCACCCGCTTCCGCCGCGACACCCGCAACCGGGTCAACCGGGCCGAGCGGGCCGGGGTCGTCGTCGAACGCGACGACACCGGCCGGCTCGTGCCGGTCTTCCAGCGGCTCTATGCCATGTCGGTCGAGCGGTGGGCCCGCCACGAGGGCCAGCCCGTGGCGCTGGCCCAGTGGCGGGCCTCGCTGCGGGAGCCCGCGAGCAAGCTGCGGACGGTCGCGGAGCGGCTCGGCGCGCGATGCCGGGTGTACGCCGGGTTCGTCGACGGCCAACCGGCCGCCGCGATCGTCGTGCTGTTCACGGCCACCACGGCCATGTACTGGCGCGGGGCCATGAACGAGGACCTGGCCGGCCGGACCTACGCCAACTACCTGCTGCACCGCACCGCCATCCAGGACGCGGCCGAGGCCGGCTGCGCGTCGTACCACATGGGGGACTCGCGGCCCGGATCGCCGCTGGCGCTCTTCAAGAGCCGCTTCGGCGCGGTGGAGCAGCACTACGCGAGCTACTGGCTCGAGCGGCTCCCGGTCGCCTCGCTCACCGAGCGCGCGCGCCGCCGTGCCGGTGTCGCCCTCCAGCAGCTGCGCGGGCGGAGGTAGGGGTGGGCCGACCACACCGAGTCGCGGGCAGGCACGCCGCGTACCGCCCCAGGCACGCCACGGACCGGCCGGGAGATCCCGGGCAGGTCCGGCCCCGTGAGCACGCCGCGATCCGGCCCGGCCGGCACCGCGCCGCCCGAACCGGCCCGTCCGGGCGGCGCGGTGCCCGGACCGTGGCGGCCACCGCGGTGCTGCTCATGCTGCCCGGCCTGCTCCTGTTCGCCTGGCCGAACTGGTCCTGGCCACGCCCCGCCGAATGGACCGCCGCCGGTGGCGGCGCCCACGACCGGGCCACTCCCCCGCCGCACCGGCCCGACCCCGGCACGCTGTCGGTGGGTGTCACGCACGCCCAGTACTCGATCGACGGCTGGAGCGACGCCGAGGCCCGCGCGTCGGCGAAGGCGGTCCTCACGGCGGCGGCGACCTACCAGAACCAGCACATCATGGGCTGGGGTGCGCTCAATCCGCAGCCCAGGCCGGGTGTGTACGACTGGTCGTCGCTCGACCAGCGGATGGCGCTCATCCGGTCCACCGGCGGCACCCCGGTCATCACCCTGTGCTGCGCGCCGGACTGGATGAAGGGCGGGCAGGCGGGCCAGACGGACTGGAAACGGCTCGAAACGGCCCCCGACCGGCGGCACTACCGCGACTTCGCCGAGCTCGCCGCGGCGGTCGCCCGCCGGTATCCCGACGTCGCCCACTACCAGGTGTGGAACGAGCTCAAGGGTTTCTGGGACGAGAAGAACAACCGGTGGGACGCCGCCGCCTACACCGACCTCTACAACGCCGTGTACGACGCGTTGAAGGCGGTCGACCCGGCGATCGCCGTGGGCGGGCCGTACGTCGTCCTGGACACCTGGTCCGACGGCCGGGCCGGCGGTCACGCGTCCTGCCTGACCGGCGACTGGGGGGTCGTCGACCAGCGCGGCCTCGACGTCCTCGACTACTGGCTGCGGCACAAGCGCGGGGCGGACTTCGTCGCGCTCGACGCCGGCCTGGGCACCCGCGACCAGGGGCTGGCCCCGGCCGCGCGCGCCGCCCGCGCCAGCGCGCTGTTCGGCGCCGTCACCCACTGGGTGCGCCAGCGCACGTCGCTGCCGGTGTGGTGGAGCGAGTTCCACGTGGGCCGGGCGGAGGCGGCTGCGGAGCCGCAGCTCGTCTCCAGGGCCCTGGCGGCGTTGCTGCACATGGCCGGCGCGGGCGCGTCGGTGGCGCTGGTGTGGCAGCCGCAGCGCGCCCCGAGCACGCCCGGCCCGCTCCCCCCGGCCCTGTGGACCGCGACCGACCGCGCCGGCGGGGGCCGCCCGCTCGCGTACGCGCAGGCGCTGGCGCTGCTGCGGCGGATCCTCGGCGACACCGCCGGGGACGGCCCGGTCAGCTGGCCGCTGCCGGACGTGGGCGTCCTGCACGGCCGTACGGACCTGCTGCTGGTGAACACCGGCGGCGAACGCGGCGCCGTCGACGTACGCGGGCAGCGCGTGCACCTCGGGCCGTACGAGGTCCGGCACGTGCCGCTGCCGGCCGGGGCCCCCGCCGCGCCGAGCGGCTCCCCCACCACCCTGCCCGACCAGTGCCGCAGCCCGAAGCCCGCGCCCACGCGGTCGGCGGTCCCGGCTTCGACGACATGAGGAGCGACCACATGCCCATGCCCGCGGCCCTGTCGGCCCCCAGCCGGCACCCCGCGCTGCGCGGACCCGAGAGCCTGGCCCGCAGGGTGCTGGCCGATCTCGACGCGGCGGCGGTGCGCTGGTGCGTCCTGCGCGGCGGCGCGGGCGACGGCGACGACCTGGACGTCCTCGTCGCGGCCGCGGACCTGCCGCGCGCCCTGGCCGTGCTGAGGGCGTGCGGGCTGCTCCGCCTCCCGGCGTACGGGCGGGGCACGCACGTCTTCTTCCTGGGCCTCGACCCGGCCACGAGCAGCTGGGTGCAGTTCGACCTGGTCACCGAGCTGGCCTACGGGCGGCACGCCGAGCTGCCGACGGGCGCGGAGGACGGGTGCCTGGCCCGGCGGGTGCGGCGCGACGGCGTCTGGCTGCTGCGGCCCGAGGACGAGTTCTGGGCGCTGCTGCTGCACTGCCTGCTCGACAAGCGCGCCTTCGCCGGCCGCCACCTGCACCGCCTGGACCGGCTGCGCGAACGGACGTCGCTGCACAGCCCGCTGGCGGCAGCGGTGCCGGCGGCGGTCGGCGCCGCGCTGCTGCTGCGGCAGGCGCGGGCCAGGAAGTGGGCGGCGCTGGAGGCGCAGGGCGGCGCGCTGCGCCGGGCGTGGCGCCGGACCCGGCCGCTCACCACCGTCCGCAGGTCGGCCGCGGGCGCCGCGCTACGGCTCGTGGAGCGGCCGTTGCAGGCGTGGAGCCGGCGCGGGGCCAGTGTCGCGCTGCTCGGACCCGACGGGGCGGGCAAGTCGACGCTGGCGAAGGGGATCGAGTCGGCGTTCTTCTTCCCGGTGCGCCGCGTCTACATGGGCCTGTGGAAGGCCGACGACACGCCCGCCGGTTCGGTCGCGCAGGCCCTGCGCATCATGCTGCGGCCGCTGGTCGCGTGGGGCCGCTACCTCACCGGGCTGGGCCACCGGATGCTCGGGCGCACGGCGGTCTTCGACCGGTACGTGTACGACGCGCTGCTGCCGCCGCGCGGGTCGCTGCGCTGGCTCAAGCGGCCGTACTTCCAGCTGATCAGCCGGTCCTGCCCGCGCCCGCACCTGGTCCTGCTGCTCGACGTGCCGGGCCGGGTGATGCACGTCCGGTCCGGCGAGTACGACCCGGCGCACCTGGAGACGGAGCGGGCGCACTACCGGCTGCTGCGGCAGCGCATCCCCGACCTGGAGCACGTGGACGCCGACCGGCCGCCGGACGTCGTGCTCGCCGACGCGCTGTCGCGCATCTGGCGGCACTACGTGGAGAGGGCCGGCCGATGACCGTGTCGTGGCGCGCCGCGCGCATGCGGCTGCACGAGCAGCGCACCCGCTGGCTGCACCGGGCCGAGCGGACGTGGGCCGGGGCCGTCGCCGCACAGCTCGTCGGCGGCAGCGTGGCCGGCCGCGGCCGGGCCTGGCACACCGAGGCGGTCGCGTTCACGGCGACCTCGGTCGCCGTCGTGATGGTCGCCAGCCCGGGCTCGCCGCAGCGGTTCGTGGTGAAGATCCCCTGGACCGCCGAGGGCACCCGGCGCCTGCGCCGCCAGGCCCGGGTCCTCGCGGACCTGCACCGCGATCCCCGGCTGCACCGCCTGCGGCCGCTCATCCCGCGCTGCGCCGAGCAGGGCGAGTTCGACGGCCGGTACTACTGCGTGGAGGAGGCGCTGCCGGGGATGCCGGGCGGCGCGGCCGCGCTGCGCTCCGCCCGGCTCGCGACGCTGCTCGAGTCGGCGGTATGCCTCATCAGCGACCTGCACGCCCGGACCAGCGAGGTGACGCGGCTCGACGACGCCACCATCGAGGCGTGGGTGGACCGGCCGCTGCGGCGGCTCGACGCCTACGCGGCCACCCGGCCCCGCGGCGACCGCCTCCGGCACGGCGTACGGCGCCTGCACGAGGAGATCGTGGGAGCCCTGTCCGGCCGTTCCGTGCGCACGTCCCTGATCCACGGCGACTTCTGGCCCGGCAACCTGCTCGTGGGCAGCGGGGCCGACGTCACCGGCGTCGTGGACTGGGACCATGCCGCGGCCCGGCAGCTGCCCCTGCACGACCTGCTGCACCTGCACGTGCTCACCCACCGGCTGGCGCACGGCGCCGAGCTCGGCGACGTGGTGCTCCGCGCGCTGCGCCACGGCATCAGCGACGCGCTCGACGTCCCGGCCCAGCGGGTCGGCACCTGGCTGGACGGCATCCCGCAACGGCCCGCCGTCCTCCTCTACTGGCTACGCCACATCCGCCTGTTCATCGACTCGGAGGGTCACCATGACAACCCGCGCTGGCTTCGCGGCAACGTCGAACGCGTCCTCGTCAGTGTCTGACACCGCGCTCGCGTACGGCGGCGGCGTCCTGGCCGAGCACGAGCCCGCGCCCACCACCACCGTCGTCATCTGCGTCTACACCGAGCAGCGGTGGCCGCAGATCGTGCGCGCCGTCGACTCGGTGCTCGTCCAGGACACCCCGGCCGACCAGATCGTGGTGGTCGTGGACCACAACGCGCCACTGCTGGAACGGGCGCGGGCGGCCTTCCCCGGGGTGACCGTGGTGCCGAGCGCCGGGCCGGCCGGGCTGTCCGGAGCGCGCAACACCGGCGTGGCGTACGCGCGCGGGGACGTCGTCGCGTTCCTCGACGACGACGCCGCGGCGGAGCCGGACTGGCTGGCCCGCATGCTGCGGCACTACCGGGAGCCCACCGTGGTCGCGGTGGGCGGCCGGGCCGAGCCGGCGTGGGACGGGGCGCGGCCGCGCTGGCTGCCGCCCGAGTTCGACTGGGTGATCGGGTGCAGCTACACCGGCCAGCCGGTCGAGGTCGCGCCGGTCCGCAACGTCATCGGCTGCAACATGTCGTTCCGGCGGGCCGTCCTGGCCGACGGTGACAGGTTCGACCCGGCGCTCGGCCGGGTCGGCCGGGTCCCGGTCGGTTGCGAGGAGACCGAGCTGTGCATCCGGATCCGGCAGCGGCACCCCGACAGCGTGATCCTCTACGACCCCGGCGCGCTGGTGCACCACCGGGTCACCGCGGACCGTGCCACGTGGAGCTACTTCCGCCGCCGCTGCTTCGCCGAGGGCCGGTCGAAGGCCGTCGTCGCCCGCCTGGTCGGCAGCGGGGCGGGACTCGCGGCGGAGCGGGCGTACACCCGCCAGGCCCTGCCGCGCGGGGTCCGCCAGGGCGTGCGGCAGGCGCGCGCAGGAGACCGCGGCGGGTTGCTGCGGGCGGGCGCGATCGTCGCCGGGCTGCTGGTCACCGCCTGGGGCTACGCGACGGGGCGGGCACTTCGGGCCAGCCGGGCCGGCACCGCGCCGCCGGAGCCGAGCAGCACCGCGCCGGCGGCGCCCGGTCTCGGCGCGGCGCAGCCGGTGCGCATGCTGGCGGTCGAGCTGTGCGACGGCGTGCCGGAGCTGCCCGACGGCCGTGGTCCGGGGGGCGGGAGGTACGCCGCCGCGCGGGTGCTGGTGCGGCTGCACGGCGAGCCACTGGGCCTGCTGGACCTGGAGCTGCCGCCGGGCGGGCTGGCCGCGCGGCTGCATGAGGAGGCGATCAGGCAGCGGCTCGGGGCCGCGATCGACGAGCACCTGCGGGCGGACGGCCTGCCGCCGCTCGATGCGCTCACACCCGGCCTGGCCGCCCTCCGCGGGATCGGCGCGGCCTGCCCGGCCCGCCAGGCGCCGTCCGGGCCAAACCCGTTCGTCAGCGTGGTCATGCCCACCTGCGGGCGCACGCCGCACCTGGCGCGCTCGCTCGGCTCGCTCTCCGTCCTGGACTACCCGAACTACGAGATCGTCATCGTGGACAACGCCCCCCACGTGGCGGGGACGGCGCGGCTCGTCCGGGAGCACGCCGCGCGCGACGCCCGGGTGCGCTACGCCGCCGAGCCCCGCGCGGGCGTCACCCACGCGCGCAACCGGGGGCTGGCCGAGGCCCGGGGCGAGATCGTCGCGTACGTCGACGACGACGTGACCGTGGACCCGGGCTGGCTGCGTGCCCTGGCCGGCGGCTTCGCCGACGCGCGGGTCGCCGCGGTGACCGGGGACGTGCTCGCGAGCGAGCTGGAGACCCCGGCCCAGGTGTGGATCGAGCAGTACGGCGGGTTCGGCAAGGGCTGCCGCCGCCGGAGGTTCGACCGGGCCGGGTTCGAGACGGCCGAGCCGGCCGGGGTAACCCGGGTGGCCGCCGCGCCCGGCTCGCTCTACCCGTACCTGCCGGGTTCGTACGGCTCCGGGGCGAACATGGCCTTCCGCACCGAGGTCCTGCGCGGGCTCGGCGGGTTCGATCCGCGGCTCGGCTCACGCGGCCCGGTCCGCACGGGCGAGGACATCGACGTGCTCCTGCGCACGGTGCTGAGCGGGCACACGCTGGCGTACGAGCCCGCCGCGCTCGTCTGGCACGCGCACCGGCGCGAGCTGCGCGACCTGCGCCGTTCGCTGTTCCACTACGGCGTCGGCCTGAGCGCCGTCATGGTCAAGTGCCTGGCCCGGGACACCGCCGGGCGGCGCGACCTGCTGCGGCGGCTGCCCCGCGGGATCGCGTACGCGCTGCTGCCGCGATCGGGCAAGAACGGCCACAAGCGCGGCGGGTATCCCGCGTCGCTGACCCTGCTCGAACTCGCCGGGATGGCGCTGGGCCCGGTGTACTACGCCGCGTCGGCGTGGTCGGCCAGGCGGGAGGGCCGATGAGCGCCGGGCGGATCCGGACGGCCGTGCCCGTCCTCTGCTACCACAGCGTCAGCGACGACGCCCACGACGGCGAGCTGCGCTGGTCGGTGTCGCCGAACGACTTCGACGAGCAGATGGCGCTGCTGCGGGAGCGCGGGCGCACGCCGCTGACGGTGACCGGGTACACCACAATGCTGCGCGCGGCCCTGCCGCTGCCGCCGCGGCCGGTGCTGGTCACCTTCGACGACGGGTACGCCGACCTGGCGACCGCCGCCCTGCCGGTGCTGCGCCGCTACGCCATACCGGCGACGGCGTACGTGGTCACCGCGCGAGTGGGCGCCGCCCGGACCCGGGGCTCCGGCCCCGTCGTCAGCTGGGAGCAGCTCGCGGAGCTGCACGCGAACGGGATGGAGATCGGGTCGCACAGCCACACCCACCGGGCGCTGGACTGCCTGCGGCGCGGCGAGCTGCGCCGGGAGGTGTCGCTCAGCAAGCTGGCGCTGGAGGACGGGCTGCAGGAGCAGGTGTCGTCGTTCGCGTACCCGTACGGCTACCACAGCCCGGCCGTGCGCCGGGAGGTGCGCGCGGCGGGCTACAGCTCGGCGTGCGGGGTCAAGAACGCGCTGAGCCACGAGGCGGACGACCTGTACGCCGTCGCGCGGGTGCTCATCGAGCGCGACCTGGGCGCGGCGGGGCTCGACACGCTGCTCGACGGGCGCGGGTGGCCGCCCGCGTGGCGCCGCGAGCGCCTGCGCACGCGGGTCTGGCGGGTGTACCGGCAGGCCCGGCACTTCGCGGGCACGGCCCACACCGCCCCGCAGGCCGACGCCCGGAGGGTGCCTTGAGCGTGCGCCCCACGGAGACCGCGGGCGCGCCCGGCGGCGTACCCACCCTGCGGACCGTCGCGCCGGGCGTCCCGCTCGTCTCGCGGCTGCGCCGACATCTACTCGAGCCGCTCAACGGCAACGTGTACGCGCTTACCCTCAACACCGTGGTCAGCTCGGTGCTGGGCATCGCCTACTGGGCGCTCGCGGCACGGCTGTACTCGCCCCGCGAGGTGGGCGTCGGGACGGCGATGGTCTCGACGATGATGTTCCTCAGCAACCTGTCCCAGCTGAACCTCAACGGCGCGCTGGCCCGTTTCCTGCCCGCCGCGGGCCCGCATCGCGGCCGGCTGGTCGGGTACGCCTACGGCCTGAGCTACCTCGCCGCGCTCCTCGTCAGCGGCGGCTTCCTGCTCGTCGCCCCGCTCGTCTCGGACGAGCTCGGGTTCCTGGCCCGCACGCCGCTGCTCGCCGCCGCGTTCGTCCTGGCCGTCGCGGCGTGGGGCGTGTTCACCCTGCAGGACAGCGTGCTCACCGCGCTGCGCGGGACCATCTGGGTGCCGGTGGAGAACACGGCGTACGGCGTCGCCAAGATCCTGCTGCTGGTGCTGCTGGCCGGTTCCCTGCCGGGCCTGGGGATCTTCGTGTCGTGGAACGTGGCGGTCGTCGTCGCGCTCGTGCCGGTCAACATCCTGGTCTTCCGGCGGCTGCTGCCGCGGCTGCGCGCGCTGCGGCAGCCGGGCTCGCTGCCCGGCCGCGGCATGCTGGCCCGATTCGTCGCACTGGACTACGTCGGTTACCTGTTCATGCAGGCGGGTACGAACGCGCTGCCGGTCATCGTGACCGCGCGGCTGGGCGCGGAGGCCAACGGCGTCTTCTACGTCGGCTGGCTGCTGGGCACCTCGCTGGAGCTGGTCGCGCTCCACTTCGGCACGTCGCTCACCGTGGCCGGGTCCGGCGACGAGCCGCGGCTGGCCGGGTACGCCCGGCAGCTGCTGCGCCGCGGGTTCGCGCTGTTCACCCCCGCCGCCGTGCTGCTGTACGCCTGCGCGCCGCTGCTGCTGGCCTTCTTCGGCGCGCGGTACGCCGAGGCCGGCTCGTCGGTGCTGCGGCTGTTCGCGATCGCGGTGCTGCCGAAGCTGGTCGTGGTCGTGTACGTCGCCGCGTGCCGGGTGCAGCGCCGGGTAGGCCGCATCGTGCTCGTCCAGGCGTCGTCGAGCGCCCTGGTCGTGTCGCTGGCGTGGCTCACCATGGGCGAACTCGGAGCCACGGGCGTCGGCGTCGCCTACCTCACCGGCCAGCTCGCCGTCGCGGCCATGGTCCTGCCGTCGCTGCTGCGCCTGCTGCGGACGGCGTCGTGAGCGCCGGCACAGCGCACCGGGCGGCGGTCCGGCCACGGCGCCTCGCGGCCTGGGGCGCGGCCGCGCTCAACACGGCATGGTGGGCGGTGCCCGGGGTGGCGCTCCTGCTCGGACTGCATGCGCTGCGGCTGTCCGATGTGACGGACATCGGCTCCTTAGGCCTGGTCTCCGCGCTGCGCCCGGAGTTCTGCGGCGCGCTGGCCCTGCTCACGATCAGCTTCCTCAGTGGCGTCCTGCGGGCCCGGCCCGCACCGGGGGTGCTGCTCGCCGCACACGTCGTCGTGCTCGCGGTGCTGCTGTTCGGCGCGGCGACGATCATCGAGCCGCTGCCGCGGTTCATCTCGGGCTGGCTGCACGTGGGCTTCGCCGACTACGTCGCGCGGACCGGCGAGACGCTGCCGTACCTGGACGCCAGGTTCAACTGGCCGGGCTTCTTCACCCTGGCCGCGATGGCGACCCGCGCGGCCGGGATGCCCGACGCCATGCCGCTGCTGGGCTGGACACCGGTCGTGCTCAACCTGCTCTACGGCGCGATCGTGTTCCGGCTCGCCCGGGCCGTGTCCCCGGAGCCGCGCACGGCGTGGCTCGCGCTGTGGCTGTTCCTGCCGGCCAACTGGGTGGGGCAGGACTACTTCGGGCCGCAGGCGCTGAACTACGCGTTCTACCTGATCGTGCTGACGGTGCTGGTGGTCTGGTTCCGCCCGCGCCGGCTGTCCGGCGGCCCGGACCCGTCGTCCCGCAGGGCCGGGCTGCTGCACGCGCTGCGGCTGCCCGCCGAGCCGCTGCTGCACGAACCCGAGTCACCACGGCTCGGGCGCGCCGCGACCGCCGGGTTGATGGTGGGGGTGCTCGTGATCTTCACCGCCAGCGCCGCCAGCCACCAGCTCACCCCGGTGGCGATCGTGGCGGCCGTGGCGGCGCTGGCGCTGGCCGGCCGCTGCAGGGCGCGCTCGCTGCCGGTGCTGCTGGGCGTCATCCTCGTCGCGTACATCAGCTACCTCACGGTGCCCTACTGGTCGGGGCATCTGGAGGCGATGTTCGGGTCCGTCGGCAACGTCACCGGCACGATCAGCTCCGGGGCGGTGCAGCGGGTGCGGGGCGACGACGGGCACCTGGCCGTGGTGCTGGTGCGGCTCGGCTTCACCGCGGCCGTCTGGGTGCTGGCCGCCGCCGGGGCGTGGCGGCGGCTGCGCACCGGCCACGGCGACCTCGCGCTGCTGGCGCTCGCCGGGGCGCCGTTCGCCGTGCTGGCGCTGCAGAGCTACGGCGGCGAGGCCATCCTGCGGGTGTACGCGTTCGGCCTCCCCTTCATGGTGGTGCTGCTGGCCGCGCTGTTCGTGCCCACCGGACAGGCCCGCAGCCGGGCCGTCGCCGCCGTCACGGCCGTCGCGGTGAGTGCCGCCTTCACCGCCGCGTTCTTCGTCGCCCGCTACGGCAACGAGAGCTTCGAGCAGGTCCGGCCGAACGACGTGCAGGCCGTGGACTGGCTGTACGCCCACGCGCAGCCGGGCGCGACGCTCGTCGCGGTGACGTCCAACGTGCCGTGGCGGTCCCGGCACATCGAGCGGTACGCGTACCGGCCGCTCGGACTCGACCTGGGGCCGAGCACCCTGCCCGCCATCGAGCAGGAGATGCGGCGCGACGCGGAGGGGGCGTACCTCCTCCTGACGCGCGGCCAGTACGTCTTCGCCGAGTCCTACCTGGGCATGCCCGCGGGCTGGGGTGAGCAGCTGGAGCTGCAGGTGCGGCGCTCCAGCCGCTTCCGGCTCGTCTACGCCAACCCCGATGCCTCCATATATGTCCTGCTTCCCGCGTCGAAGGTGGAGACAGATGACAAGGATCGATGACGTCCCGCGCCCGTGGGGGCGGCTGCCGCGCCAGGCGTGGCCGCCGGTGCTCGTGCTGCTGGCGGGCCCGGTCGTGCTGACGCTCGTGCTGCTGGACGTGCCGGGAGTGGTGCGGGCGGCGCCCGTGCTCGCCTACCTCGCGGTGGTGCCCGGTGCGGCCTGCGTACGGCTCGTCCGGCTGCCCGACCGATCGCTGGGCCTGCTCCTCGGGGTGGGGCTCAGCCTCGCCCTCGCCCTGCTGGTGTCCCAGGCGATGGTCTACCTGCGCCTGTGGTCGCCGCTGCGCGGGCTCGCGGCGCTCGTGGCGGTCGCGTCGCTGGCGGCCTGCGCCGAGCTGTTACGAAGCGTCCGGCCGGCCCCCGGGCGGGCCTCGTGACCGCGGCCGGGCCGGGACCGGTCCTCGCCACGGCGGCCGGCGTGGGCACCACCGCGGCGACGGTGACCGCGCTCGCCATGCTCGCGATCCTCCTGGCCGCACTCGTCACGAAGGTGCTGCTGCAGGGCGCGCGCCGACCGCCTCGCCGGGAGACGCTCCGCCTGCTCGACGTCGTCATCGCGCCGCTGTTCGTCATCTTCGCGTACACCGTGCTGGAGCGATTCCGTGACCTCTCGTAGCGCGACGTCCGTCCTGGCCCCGCCGGCCCCGCCGGCCCCGCCGGAGCCCGCGGTGTCCCCGGTGCTCGGCCGGGTGCTGCTGGCCGAATACCTGGTGGCGCTCGCGGCGCTCGAACTGCTGCGCACGGTGTACGTGCCGGGTGCGGTGGCGGGCTTCGCGTTCCTCGCGCTCGCCCTGTGCGCCCGGCTCCCCCTCGTCGGCGAGCAGGCCGCGGCGCTGCTGCCGGTGCTGGTGGCCGTCCCCGTCACCCGGGTGGTGACGGAGGCCGTGCCGGGCGCGGCGTCGCCCGCGCGGGCGGCCGTCGCCGCGCTGGCCATCTGCGTCGCCGTCGCGGCGGCCGTGCGCGCCTGCCCCCGGGACTGGCTGCGGCTACGCGGCGACGCCGGCTGGGCTGAGCACGCCGCCGTCATGCTGGCCGGCGTCCCGCTGGGGCTGCTCGTCCACCTGCTGGCGCCGGACCTGCTCGCGGTGACCGAAGGCTTCCCGGTCCTGCCGGCCGTCGCCCTGGCCGCGCTGGTCGGGCTCGCCGCCGAGGTGCTGTTCCGCGGCCTGCTCATCCCGGCCCTGGCCGGGGTCGTCGGCCGCTGGGACGTGGTCGTCGCGGCGGTGATCTACGCGATCACGTTCGTCTCGTACGGCACGCCGACGGCCTCGGCCGCGCTCGCCGTGGCGCTCGTGCTCGGCTGGGCCCGGCGGCGCACCGGCTCGGTGGCCGGGGTCATCGGCGCGTATGCGGTGGTCATGCCGCTCACCGTGCTGGTGTGCCGGTTCGTCACCGAAAGCTGACCGCGGACGGGAAGACGCGCACGCGGCGGGGTGCCGCGTGCGCGTCCATCGCTCTCACCGGTCAGGCCGGTGCTCCGTTCACCAGCCGCGCTCGGCCAGGCGGTGCGGCTGCGGGATCTCGTCGACGTTGATGCCGACCATGGCCTCGCCCAGGCCACGGGAGACCTTGGCGAGCACGTCCGGGTCGTCGTAGAAGGTGGTGGCCTTCACGATCGCCTCGGCGCGCTGTGCCGGGTTGCCCGACTTGAAGATGCCAGAGCCGACGAACACGCCCTCGGCGCCGAGCTGCATCATCATCGCGGCGTCGGCCGGGGTGGCGATGCCGCCCGCGGTGAACAGCACGACCGGCAGCTTGCCGGTCTCCGCGACCTCCTTGACCAGCTCGTACGGCGCCTGCAGCTCCTTGGCGGCGACGTAGAGCTCGTCGGCGGGCAGCGTGGTCAGCTTCTTGATCTCGGCGCGGATCTTCCGCATGTGGGTGGTCGCGTTGGACACGTCACCGGTGCCGGCCTCGCCCTTGGAGCGGATCATGGCCGCACCCTCGGTGATCCGGCGCAGCGCCTCGCCGAGGTTGGTCGCGCCGCACACGAACGGCACGGTGAACTGCCACTTGTCGATGTGGTTGGCGTAGTCGGCCGGGGTGAGCACCTCGGACTCGTCCACGTAGTCGACGCCGAGCGCCTGCAGCACCTGGGCCTCGACGAAGTGGCCGATGCGGGCCTTGGCCATGACCGGGATGGAGACCGCGTTGATGATGCCGTCGATCATGTCCGGGTCGCTCATCCGGGAGACGCCGCCCTGGGCGCGGATGTCGGCCGGCACGCGCTCCAGCGCCATGACGGCGACGGCGCCCGCGTCCTCGGCGATCTTCGCCTGCTCCGGGGTGACGACGTCCATGATCGCGCCGCCCTTGAGCATCTCGGCCATGCCGCGCTTCACGCGGGCGGTGCCGGTCACCGGTACGTTCACAGACTCGGTTGCAGACATGATGTCGCGCTTCTCCTGACCAACGGGATCTCGAAAGCAGCGAGCCGGCGCGCCTACCTGGGCGTTCACAGGCTCCGCTGCACCCGATTCTACGTGGGGCCACGTCGCCGGCCCCACGGCCAATCAACACCCGGTGGCCCGGCCTGTGACCCGTGTCACACACCTGACCTGCGCGCCCGCGTCCGGAGTGACCCACGTCGCGCCGAGCCACGCGGTCCCATGACACGAAGTCCCGATCATGCTCAGGTCAGGCGGCGATCAGGGTGGGGTCGTCGATGTCGAAGTATGCCGGTCGGGTGTGCTTGCGGTTCAGGCGCAGCAGGCGGACCAGGGGGCGCTCACGGGAGGCCAAGGCGGCGCGGACCAGGTCGGTGTGCATCTGCCGGGCCAGCGCCACCCGGCGGCTGGCCGCCACCACCGCCGCCCCGTTCGGCTCCTGCGGGTCGAAGGGCTGCTTGCGCAGGGTCCGGGTGAGGTCGTTCTCGGCGGCCTCGCGGTCGTCCTCGCGGGCGTCCAGCGCGGCACGGGCCGCCGCGTAGAGGTCCGCGCCCGCCGGATCAGCGGCCAGCTCCGTCTCGGCCAGCACCGCCGCGGCGGCGGCACGGCGCACCAGCTGCGAGTCCAGGGCCCGGCCCGCCGAGGCGGCGCGCAGGTGCAGCCGGTCCACCCGGCTCGCGGTCCAGGTGACGTACGACGCGATCACGACCACCAAGGCCACCACGCCGATCACCCAACCCATGCGGGGCATCGTAGTGGGGCGCTGTTAATCCCGTGTTCCGGCTACCACTCCGCCGGCTCCTCGGCACCGCTGACCGTCTCCCCGCAGGCCTCGATCGCCGAGTTGTACACCTCCAGCACCCGGGAGGCGACCACCGGCCAGTCGTACGCCGCGACCACCTTGCCCGCGTGCGCGGCCAGCGCCTGCCGCCGCTCGGCGTCGTCGAGCAGCTCGCTGATGGTCTGCCCGAGCACGCCCGCGTCGCCGTTGGGGAACAGCGCCCCGGCCCGGCCGCCGTCCAGCACCCGCCGGAACGCGTCGAGGTCGGTGGCGACCACCGCGGTCCCGGCCGCCATCGCCTCGGTGAGGATCATGCCGAAGGACTCGCCGCCGGTGTTGGGCGCGATGTAGAGGTCGACGCTGCGCAGCATGCGCGCCTTGTCCTCCTCGGAGACCTTGCCCAGGAACGTGGTGCGGGCGGCGACGTCGGCCGGCAGCTCCATCTCGGCGAGGTCGCCCGGCCCCGCCACCAGCAGCCGCATCCCCGGCCGCTGCGGCATGACGTCGGCCAGCGCACGGGCCAGGATGTCGAAGCCCTTACGCGGCTCGGTGAACCGGCCGAGGAAGCCGACGGTGCCGCCGGAGCCCGGCGCGCACTCCCCCGGCCAGCCGGGCAGCGGCTCGGCGTCGGCGAAGTGCGCCACGGACACCCCGTTGGGGATCTCCACCGCGCCGCCGTCCAGGTGCTCCACCTGCACCCGGCGGGCCAGCTCGCTGACCGCGATGCGGCCGGTGATGCGCTCCAGCACCACCCGCGCCACCGGCGCGCCCGCCGCCAGCGCCCGGGAGCGGGTGATCGCGGTGTGGAAGGTGGCCACCACCGGGCCGCGCGCCGACATCACGGCCAGCAGCGACAGGCTCGGGGTGAGCGGCTCGTGCACGTGCAGCACGTCGAAGTCGCCCTGGTGCAGCCAGCGGCGCACCCGCGCGGCCGAGATCGGCCCGAAGTTCAGCCGGGCCACCGAGCCGTTGTACGGCACCGGCACGGCCCGCCCGGCGGCCACCACGTAGTCCGGCAGCGGCTGATCCTCGTCGGCGGGGGCCAGCACGCTCACCTCGTGCCCCATCCCGATCAGCGTCTCGGCGAGGTCGCGCACGTGGAACTGCACCCCGCCCGGCACGTCCAGCGAGTACGGGCAGACGATCCCGATCCGCACGTCACTCCTCCGGGTCGGTGGCGCCGGCGGAGGCGACCGCGCGGCGGGCCGTCCCGGAGCCGTTCATCGGCGGCTCGGTCAGCCACAGCTTCTGCAGCATGTGCCAGTCTGCCGGGTGGGCCGCGATCCCGCGCGCCAGGCCGTCGGCGACCTGCTGGGTCAGCAGCCGCACCCGCGTGTCCAGGGAGCCCGCCGAGGCGTCCGGCACCGGCAGCGGGCCGACCACCCGGCCGCAGCCCGCGTCCGGCTCGTACCACATGTCCACCACGAACAGCGGCGCGCCGGTGCGCAGCGCGAGCATCGCCGGGCCGGCCGGCATCCGGGTGCGCCCACCGAAGAAGTCGACCTCGACGCCGCGCTTGGACAGGTCCCGGTCGGCCAGCAGCGGCACGATGTGCGCCTGGGCGAGCCGCTCCGCCAGGATGTCGATCGGCGAGCCCTGCCCGCCGGAGGCCGGGATGATGTTCATGCCCAGCTGCTCGCGGTAGGCGAGGAAGCGCCGGTAGACGCCCTCCGGCTTGAGCCGCTCGGCGACCGTGGTCAGCGGCAGGCCGCTCGCGGTCACCCTGGCCCCGGCCGCGTCCCAGTTGCCCGCGTGCGGCAGCGCCACGATCGCGCCGGTGCCCGCCGCGTGCGCCGCGGCCAGCTTGTCGTAGTCGTGCAGCCGGAAGCCGTCGCGCAACTGCTCGCGCGACTTCGACGGCAGCCGGAACGCCTCCAGCCAGTAGCGGGCGTACGAGCGCATCGCGTCGCGTACCAGCGAATCGGGTGCGGGCTCGCCCAGCACGCAGCTCAGGTTGCGGGCCAGGCGCTGCACGCCGGGGCCGCGCTTGGCCGCCGCCCGGTCCGCACCGGCCCGGAACAGCGCCGCCGCGGCCGACTCGGGCATGGTCCGCACCAGCCGCCACCCGGCCGCGTAGCCCAGCTCTACCAAGCTCTCCTTGTTCACACCGACTCCCCGGCGGCCTCGTGCCTGCGCACGTGCCACATGCGCTGGCCGACGGTGAAGATGGAGCCGGCCGCGAGCAGCCACAGCGACGCGGGCAGGCCCCAGGCCAGGCCGAAGCCGGTGAGCAGCGCGCCCACCCCGACGATGATCAGCCGCTCGGCGCGCTCGACGAGGCCCACGTGGCAGGACATGCCCAGGCCCTCGGCGCGCGCCTTGACGTAGGACACGACCTGCCCGGCGACCAGGCAGATCAGCGCCGCGGCCAGGGCCGGGCGGTCGCCGGTGCCGGCGTACCACCAGATGATGCCCGCGAAGATCGCGCCGTCGGCGATGCGGTCCATGGTCGAGTCCAGCAGCGCGCCGTAGCGGCTGGCGCTGCCGCGGGCCCGCGCCATCGCCCCGTCCATCACGTCGGTGAGGCCGCACACTAGGATGATCAACACGGCGGCGACGAACTGCCCGCGCGCCGCGAAGCCGAAGGCCCCCACCAGCACGCCCAGGGTGCCCACCACGGTCACCGCATTCGGGCTGACACCCGCGCGGAGCAGCGCCCGGCTGAGAGGATCTAGCAGCCGGGCCGTACCGGCCTTGCCCACCACGCTGAGGATCTTCGCCATGATGGCGCTAACGATAGCGGTGGGCGTCACGGCGCTCGACGGCGGCGACACGCGCACGCCGGTCTTGTGTCCGAACGCCCGATGGGTGTGGGATCGGGAAACAATGCAGTAACCGACACGGATACAGGAGGCGGACATGGCGCGCGGCGACAGGGAGAAGGTCTCACAGGCTCCGGCGCAGGTCGCCGAGCAGCCCTCCGACGTGCGCAACGTCGTGGTGGTCGGGCACGCCGGCAGCGGCAAGACCACGCTGGTCGAGGCGCTGCTCGCGGCCACCGGGACGATCGGCCGGGCGGGCTCGGTCGCCGACGGCAGCACCGTCACCGACCACGACCCGGCCGCCGTCAAGCAGCAGCGCTCGGTCGCCCTGGCCTGCGCGCCGCTGACCCACGACGGCGTCAAGGTCAACCTGCTGGACACGCCCGGCTACGCCGACTTCGTCGGTGAGCTGCGGGCCGGGCTGCGCGCCGCCGACGCCGCCCTGTTCGTGGTGAGCGCCTGGGACGGGATGGACGCGGCCACCGCCACCCTCTGGGAGGAGTGCGCCGCGGTCGGCATGCCGCGCGCCGTGGCCATCACCCGGCTGGACCACCCCAGGGCCGACTTCGACGAGGCCCTCGCGCTGTGCCAGCGGGTCTTCGGCGAGGAGATCCAGCCGCTCTACCTGCCCATGCACGGCGACGACGGCCAGTCCGTCGAGGGTCTCATCGGGCTCATCTCGCAGCAGGTGTACGACTACTCCGGCGGTTACCCGCCCCAGGTGCGCGAGCCCGACCCGGAGCACCTGCCCGCCATCGAGGAGTCCCGCGGCGAGCTGATCGAGGGGATCATCGCCGAGAGCGAGGACGAGACCCTGATGGACCGCTACCTCGCGGGCGAGGCGATCGACCAGCAGGTGCTCGTCGACGACCTGGAGAAGGCGGTGGCCCGGGGCCACTTCCACCCGGTGGTGCCCGTCTGCGCGGAGACCGGCGTCGGCCTGGACGCGCTGCTGGAGCTGCTCACCCGGGCCTTCCCCACCCCGCTGGAGCACCCGCTGCCCGCGGTCACCGGCGTCGACGGCGCCCCGCGCGACGCGCTGACCTGCGACCCGGACGGCCCGCTGGTCGCCGAGGTGGTCAAGACGACCATCGACCCGTACGTGGGCCGGGTCAGCCTGGTCCGCGTCTTCTCCGGCACGCTGCGCCCGGACACCCCGGTGCACATCAGCGGCCACGGCCTGGCCGAGCGCGGCCACCCCGACCACGACGCCGACGAGCGGGTCACCCACCTCTACTCCCCGCTCGGCGCGAGCCTGCGCGAGGTCGGCAAGTGCATCGCCGGCGACATCTGCGCGGTCACCAAGTCCACCGCCGCCGAGACCGGCGACACCATCTCGGCCAAGGACCGGCCGCTGCTGATGGCGCCGTGGCAGATGCCCGAGCCGCTGCTGCCCGTCGCCGTCGTGCCCAAGACCCGCTCCGACGAGGACGCCCTCGCCAAGAACCTGGCCAAGCTGGTCGCGGGCGACCCGACGCTGCGCCTGGAGCGCAACCCGGAGACCCACCAGCTCGTGCTGTGGTGCATGGGCGAGGCGCACGCCGACGTGGTGCTGGACCGGCTGCGCGCGGGCGGCGTCGAGCTGAGCACCGAACCGGCCAAGGTCGCGCTGCGCGAGGCGTTCGCCGCGCCCGCCGCCGGGCAGGGCCGCCACGTGAAGCAGTCCGGCGGGCACGGCCAGTACGCCGTGTGCGCGATCCAGCTGGAGCCGCTGCCGCGCGGCTCCGGCATCGAGTTCGTCGACAAGATCGTCGGCGGCGCGATCCCGCACAACTACATCCCCAGCGTCGAGAAGGGGGTACGCGCCCAGGCCGAGCGCGGCATCGCGGCCGGCTACCCCGTCGTCGACTTCCGGGTCACCCTGGTCGACGGCAAGGCGCACAGCGTCGACTCCTCCGACGCCGCGTTCCAGACCGCGGGCAGCATGGCGCTCAAGGACGCCGCCGAGAAGGCGCAGATCACGCTGCTGGAGCCGGTCGACGAGGTGGTCATCACGGTGCCCGACAGCGCGGTGGGCGCGGTGATGAGCGACCTGTCCGGCCGCCGCGGGCGGGTGCTCGGCTCCGAATCCGACCCCGGCGGCGGCGACCGCACCCAGGTCCGCGCGGAGGTCCCCGCCGTGGAGCTGCTGCGCTACCTGGTCGACCTGCGCTCGATGACGGCCGGCGCGGGCACCTTCACCCGCGAGTTCGCCCGCTACGAGCCCATGCCCGGCCACCTCGCCGACCAGGCCCGCAAGGACCACGCCACGTCACGCTGAGCCGCCCTCCCCCGCCGGCGCGTCAGGTCGCTGTGGCGGGGGCCGGGTCGGCGGCGGCGAGCAGCTCGGAGACCGTGGCGAACTCGAAGCCGCGGGCGCGGACCGCCTTGATGATCTCCCGCAGGTTGTCGATGCAGACCAGCCGGTCCTTCGGGCCGACATCGTGGGCGAGGATCACGGTGCCGGGCCGGGACGCCTCGGCCGTGTCGGCCACGATCCCACCTGGATCGTCCACGAACGCGCTCTCCCGCATCCGCTGCGACCACATGATCACGTCGTACCCGAACTCCTCGGCGACGGTCAGCGTGGAGCCCCCGAGGTGCCCCCACGGCGGGCGCAGCAGCGTCGGGCGGGTCCCGACATGCTCGATGATCGCGTCGTGGCAGCGGCGCAGCTGCTCGCGCACCCTCCGCTCGTCGCGCTGGGCGAGGTCCTTGTGCGCCCAGGTGTGGTTGCCGACCTCGTGCCGGGCGTAGCGTCCCCGCACCAGCCCGGCGTTCTTGACCAGGCGCTCGCCGACGACGAAGAACGTGGCCTTGGCGCCCAGCTCGTCCAGCGCGTCGAGCACCCGCGGCGTCCAGTCGGGCTCGGGCCCGTCGTCGAAGGTGAGCGCCACCAGCGGCTTGCTCGTGTTGACGTGCCAGATCGTGCGCACCGTGCCGTTGTGCCAGCCCAGCTCGTTGCCGGCGGGGGCGTAACCGCCGTCGATGGGCAGCCGGTCCGGGCCGAACCAGCTCTTGGCCCGCATGCCGACGACGGCGGCGGTCGCGCCGACCCCGCCCGCGGCGAGCATGCGGAAGACCCCCCGCCGTGAAACCATCCCCGTCCCCATCCCCCGCATCCACCGCGCCGGAGGGGCCGGGCGATGTTCGATGCGTCTACCGGAATGATGACGTGGGCGAGGGGCCCGCGGTTGCATTCGGCCGATCACGTCACAGCCGGTGACGGTGGCGGGTGCCCCGCGCGTCCGCACGGGACACCCGCGGACTCACCAGACCAGGCAGAACGGGTGGCCCGCCGGGTCGGCGTACACCCGCCAGTTGTCGCCCTCGCCGGGCAGCCGCGTCGCGCCGAGCGCCAGCACCTTCGGCTCCGCCTCCTCGACGTCGGTGACCTCGACGTCGAGATGGAACTGCTGGGGGTATGCCGGGTCGGGCCAGCGCGGCGCGCGGTGCTCCGCGATCTCCTGGAAGATCACCGCGAGCTTGCCCTCGGTGGAGATCATGGCGCCGCCCTCGCCCTCCCAGGTGATCGGGAGGCCGAGCAGCTCGCTGTAGAACCGGGCCAGCGGCCCGGCCTGCGCGCAGTCGATCGCCACGTCGGCGAGCGCGACGCTGTCCACGTCGGCCTGGCACAGGCAGAACGGGTGCCCGGCCGGGTCGGCCAGCACGGTGAAGGTGTCGCCGCCGCCGGGCAGCCGCGTCGCGCCGAGCGCGACCGCCTGCTCGACCGCCGCGGCCATGTCGGGCACGCGCAGGTCGAGGTGCATCTGCTGCGGGTAGGCCGGGTCGGGCCAGCGCGGCGGGACGTGGTCCTCGGCCCGCTGGATCCCGATCCGGGTCCCGTCGGCGGTCTTGAGGGTGATCCATTCGTCGTCGGCGTAGTGCTCGACGAGCCCGGCCAGCTCGGCGTAGAAACCCGCCAGGCCCTTGATGTCGGGCGCGTCGAGCACGACCGTTCGCAGTTCGCCAATCATGGCGGCCATCCTTCCGCAGGGGTACGACGTAATCCGGTACCCCTGCGGCGTGGCGATTACGCCGGCCAGGCCTCGCGCAGCAGGTCCCGGGTGTCGGTTAGCAGCTGCGGCAGGGCCTTGGTGCGGGCGACCACGGGCAGGAAGTTGTTGTCGCCGCCCCACCGCGGCACCACGTGCTGGTGCAGGTGCGCGGCGATGCCCGCCCCGGCGGCGTGACCCTGGTTGAGCCCGATGTTGAAGCCGTGCGCGCTGGACACCTTGCGCACCACCCGCATCGCCGTCTTGGTGAACTCGGCCAGCTCCGCCGTCTCGGCCGCGTCCAGCTCCGGATAGTCGTCGATGTGCCGGTACGGGCAGATCAGCAGGTGACCCGGGTTGTACGGGAACCGGTTGAGCACCGCGTACACGACCTCACCGCGCGCCACCACGAGCCCGTCCGGGTCGTCGACGGGCGCGACGCAGAACGGGCAGTCGGCGGACCGGGCGCCGCCGACGTACGCCATGCGCCACGGCGTCCACAGCCGCTCCAGGCCGTCGGGGTCGGGTCCGGTCACGCGGCGGCTTCCTGCGGGGCGTCGGCTGCCGGGGCCGACGGGCCGGTGTTGACGCGCGAGCGCACCACCTCGACGACGTGCGCGACGGCCTCGTCGAGGCCGACGCCGTTGCGCTGGGAGCCGTCGCGGTAGCGGAAGGACACCGTGCCGTCGGCCAGGTCCTGGTCGCCGACGATCGCCATGAACGGGATCTTCTGCTGCTGCGCGGTGCGGATCTTCTTCTGCATCCGCTCGTCGGAGGAGTCCACCTCGGCCCGGATGCCCTGCTTGCGCAGCCGCGCGACGAAGTCGTGCAGGAACGCGGTGTGCCCGGCCTCGTCGTCGGAGCGGATCGGGATGCCCACCACCTGCACCGGCGCCAGCCACGCCGGGAACGCGCCGGCGTAGTGCTCGGTCAGCACGCCGATGAAGCGCTCGATCGAGCCGAACTTGGCGCAGTGGATCATCACCGGCTGCTGCCGGGAGCCGTCGGCGGCCTGGTACTCCAGCTCGAAGCCGCGCGGCTGGTTGAAGTCGTACTGGATGGTCGACATCTGCCAGGTGCGGCCGATGGCGTCCTTGGCCTGCACGGAGATCTTCGGGCCGTAGAAGGCCGCGCCACCCGGGTCCGGGACCAGGGTCAGGCCGGTCTCCCGGGCGCACTGCTCCAGCACCGCGGTCGCGGTCGCCCAGTCGTCCTCGGAGCCGACGAACTTCTCCGGCTTGGCGTCGTCACGGGTGGACAGCTCCAGGAAGAAGTCGGTGATGCCGAAGTCCTTGAGCAGGCCGAGCACGAAGTCCAGCAGGTGCTTGATCTCGGCGGGCGCCTGCTCCCGGGTGCAGTAGGAGTGCGAGTCGTCCTGGGTGAAGCCGCGCACCCGGGTCAGGCCGTGGATCACGCCCGACTTCTCGAACCGGTACACCGAGCCGAACTCGAACAGCCGGATCGGCAGCTCGCGGTAGGAGCGCCCGCGCGCGCGGTAGATCAGGTTGTGCATCGGGCAGTTCATGGCCTTGAGGTAGTAGTCGCTGCCCTCCATGTCCATCGGTGGGAACATGGTCTCCTTGTAGTAGGGCAGGTGACCCGAGGTGTGGAAGAGGCCTTCCTTGGTGATGTGCGGTGTCCCGACGTACTGGAAGCCCTCCTCGATGTGGCGCAGGCGGACGTAGTCCTCCATCTCGCGCTTGATCACACCGCCCTTGGGGTGGAACACGGCCAGGCCGGAGCCGATCTCGTCGGGGAAGCTGAACAGGTCGAGGTCGGTGCCGAGCTTGCGGTGGTCGCGGCGGGCCGCCTCCTCCAGCAGCTTCAGGTAGTCCTTGAGCTGGTCGCGGGTCGGCCACGCGGTGCCGTAGACCCGCTGCAGCTGCGGGTTCTTCTCCGAACCGCGCCAGTACGCCGCCGCGGAGCGCATCAGCTTGAACGCGCCGATCAGGCGGGTGGACGGCAGGTGCGGGCCGCGGCACAGGTCGCCCCAGCAGCGCTTGCCGCTCTTGGCGTCGAAGTTGTCGTAGATGGTCAGCTCGCCGCCGCCGACCTCCATCACGTCGTCGCCCGCGTCGCCCTTGATGTCGACCAGCTCGAGCTTGAACGGCTCGTCCTTCAGCTCGGCCTTGGCCTCGTCCAGGGTCTCGAAGCGGCGGCGGCGGAAGGTCTGGCCCGACTTGACGATCTCCTGCATGCGCTTCTCGATCTTGTCGAGATCGTCCGGGTGGAACGGCTTGGCCACGCCGAAGTCGTAGTAGAAGCCGTTGTCGATCGGCGGGCCGATGCCGAGCTTGGCCTCGGGGAAGATGTCCTGCACGGCCTGGGCCAGCACGTGCGCGGTGGAGTGGCGCAGCACGGCGAGCCCGTCCGGGCTGTCGATGGCGACCGGCTCGACCTCGGTGTCCACCTCGGGAGCCCAGTCCAGGTCGCGCAGGCGGCCCTCGGGGTCGCGCACCACCACGATCGCCTTGGCGCCGTGCACCGGCAGGCCGGCCGCGGCGATCGCGTCCGCGCCCGTCGTCCCGGCCCGGACGACGACGGGGTCGACCTGGGGCGGGCTGGTGGGTGCGCTCACGATGATCTCCTCAAGCTCTCTGCAGCGGTTTGTCCGGCTCCGGCCATGCTATCGGTCCGGCTGATCATGCCGGTTACCGGTTCCGGCCGCGCCGGGCGGTGCCACCGTGCGCAATGCCCGTTCCGACCGGATACGCGACGTCTGCGAGATACCGTCGATAAGTGTCACCAGACCTCACGCTCGGGGTCCTGTCGCCGTTCCTCGGCGGCTGGTACTACGGCGGTGTGCTGGCGGGGATCGCGCGCGCCGCCGCGACGGCGGGCGCGGGCGTCGTCGCGATCCAGACGCTGGACGCCGGCACCGAGCACATCGAGGTCACCGACCCGTCGGACCTGACCTACCCGGTGGCCTGGGAGCACGTCTCCGGCTTCGTGGTGGTGCTGCGCGCGGCCACGCACCGCTACCTGGCCGCGATCCAGGCGACCGGGCGCCCGCTCGTCTCCGTCAGCCACCCGATGCCGGAACTGGGCTGCCCGGTGGTCATGCCGGACAACCGCACCGGCATCGCCGAGGCGGTCGACCATCTCGTCGCCCACGGCCACCGCCGGATCGGCTTCGCGGGTCACCTGCCCACCGCCGACATCCGCGAACGCTACGACGCCTACCGCCAGGCGCTGGCCGGGCACGGCATCGAGCCCGATGACCGGCTGCTCTTCCCCGCCACCACCAACCAGGTCGACGGCGGCGAACAGGCCGCCCGGCGCATGCTGGCCGCCGGCATGCCGTCCACGGCCGTCGTCGCGGCCACCGACGAGAACGCGACCGGCATCATGGACACCCTCACCGCCGCCGGCCTGCGGCTGCCCCAGGACCAGGCGCTCGTCGGCTTCGACGACCTGCGCTCCAGTTCGTACCTCGTCCCCCGGCTCACCACCGTGCGCCAGCCGATGGAGATGATCGGCCGGACCGCCGCCGAGACGCTGCTGGCGGCGCTGCGCGGCGAACCGGCCACCGGGCCCATCCTCGTGCCGACCTCGCTCATCGTCCGCGAGTCCTGCGGCTGCAGCGGCGACGTCGCCTTCCACGCCGACACCGCTCCCCAGCCGCACCGGCGGCTGGCCGACCTGATCGCCATCGCGGTGTCCCCGGTGCACGGCTCCCTGTCGGCGGCCGAGTCGGCCGACATCGTGCACTCCGCGACGGTGGTCGCGCGGGCGGTGGAGGACACCCCCGAGGCGTCGGCCGCCCGGCCCTCCTGCGAGGAGGTGCGACTGGCCCTGGAGTTGCTGCTGCGCCTGTCCGGGGGACGCCCCGAGGCGCTGTACGAGATCGCGCACCTGATCCACGACTACGGCGGGCCCGCCAACGGGGTGCTGCTCCTGCTCATGGAGATGCGCGGGCGCACCCTGTTCCAGGACAGCGTCCGGCTGCGCGAGACGCTGACCGCGCAGTACGAGGTGGGCATGGACCTGCTGCGGGGGCACCAGGAGCCCGCCCGGCTCGGCTGGATGCGCCGCACCTGGGTGCGGGCGGGCTGCTTCGGCCTGTGGAGCGGGGGCCGGCCGCCGGCACTGTCGGACGCCGCGCTGGAGACGGCCGGGATGTTCCTGCCCGGCGGGCACAGCGCCCTCCCGCTGCCGACGCAGCCGGTCAGCGAGTTCCCGCCGCAGCTGCTGCGCGACCAGGCCGACCCGGCCGCGAACCTGATCGTCTTCGTGGTGCCGGTCAAGAGCGGGACCAGCGACTGGGGCTACCTCGCGGTGGTGGACGTGGTGTCGTCGGTCGGCGCGACCGGCCGGGAGCCGTTCAACCAGTGGGCCGCGCTGCTGGCGGTGGCGCTGGACCGGCAGGCGCTGCTGAAGGAGTCACTGCGGCAGAAGGAGCAGCTGCGCATCGCCGCGCTGTACGACGAGCTGACCGGCCTGCCCAACCGCACCCTGTTCCTGGACCGGCTGCGCCAGGCCATCCGGCAGTCCCGGCGGCGCACCGGCCGCCCGTTCGGCGTGCTGTTCCTCGACCTCGACGGGTTCAAGGTGGTCAACGACAGCCTGGGCCACTCGGCCGGCGACCGGCTGCTCAAACAGGTGGCCAAGCGCATCCGGTCCACCCTGCGCGAGTCCGACACGGTGGCCCGGTTCGGCGGCGACGAGTTCCTGGTGCTGCTCGACGACGTCACCGCACCGCACACCCCGGCACAGGTCGCCGAGCGGCTGCACGCCGTGCTCGCCCAGCCGTTCCACCTGCACGGCCAGGACGTGGTGGTCACCGCGAGCATCGGCATCACCCTGTCCAGCCGCCGCTACAGCAACGCCGAGGACCTGCTGCGCGACGCCGACATCGCGATGTACTCCGCGAAGTCGCGGCACAAGGGGCGGCACGCGGTCTTCGACGTAGCGATGCACGCCAAGGCGGTCACCCGGCTGCAGATCGAGACCGAGCTGCGCCAGGCCCTGGACAACGGCGAGTTCGAGGTGCACTACCAGCCGATCGTGCTGCTGCGCTCGGGCCAGACCAAAGGCTTCGAGGCGCTGATCCGCTGGCGGCACCCGCTGCGCGGGCTGCTCTCGCCGGCCGAGTTCCTGCCCATCGCGGAGGAGACCGGGCTCATCGTGCCGATCGGCCGCTGGATCGTCGACGAGTGCTGCCGCCAGCTCGCCGCCTGGTACGCCACGGGCGCGCCGAGCGGGCTGAGCGTCGCGGTCAACGTCTCCAACCGGCAGTTCTGGGGCGGCAACGTGATCGACGACATCGCCGAGGCGCTCGACCGGCACCGGCCGCCCGGCGGCAGCCTCGCCGTGGAGATCACCGAGGGCGTGGTGATGGAGAACGTCGCCCCGGCCCGCGACATCCTCAACATGCTGCACGAGCTGGGCTGCCAGCTGCACGTCGACGACTTCGGCACCGGCTACTCGTCCCTGGAGGCGCTGCACCGGCTGCCCATCGACGCGCTGAAGATCGACCGGTCGTTCGTCTGGCAGATCAACACCGACCGGCGCAGCGGGGAGCTGGTGCGCACCATCGTGCTGATGGGACGTAACCTCGGCCTGGACCTGATCGCCGAGGGCATCGAGACCGAGCAGCAGCGGGCCCACCTGCTCCGGCTCGGCTGCGGCTACGGCCAGGGCTTCCTGTTCTCCAAACCGGTGGGCGCGGACGTGGCGTACACCTTGCTCGGCGAGGCCGCCTAGACTGCCGATCATGTGGCTGCTCCTGACGACCCTGGCCGTCCTCGCCGCGCTCGGCGTCGCGTGGTGGCTGTACCGCGCCCGCACCCGCCCCACGGCGGGCCCGGCCGGCAGGCGCCCGCCCGCCCGGCCGGTGCCCCGCGCGCCGAAGGCGGACAAGACGCCGAAGTCCGGGCCGCAGCCCGGCGAGATCTGGTGGGCCGACGTGCCCTACGAGGACGGCACCGGCTCCAAGGTGCGCCCCTGCGTGGTGCTGCGGTTCCGGCGCGGCGCGTACGAGGTCCTGAAGATCACCAGCCAGGACCAGCGGCACCGCACCGACCACATCGAGATCCCCACCACGACCTGGGACGCCGACGCCGACCACAACAGCTTCCTCGACCTCAGCGACCCGATCACGATCTCGACCCCGGCCTTCTCCAACCGGGCCGGGTCGCTCGACACCGTCGTCTGGCGCAAGGTCCGCACCCTGCACGGGGTCTGACCCCGGCTTCCACCGGCTCTCGCCCTGCCGTCAGCACAGCAGGGCGAGAGCTTCGAGCACAGGTCAGGCGGCCGTCGCCGCGTGGGCGTCGATCTCGGCCAGCAGGGCGGACTTCACCTGCCCGCTCGCGAAGGAGTGGCGCACGCCCTGCCGGGCCAGCTCGGCCACCCCGGCCGCGTCCAGGTCCAGCAGCTTCGCCGCCACCAGGTACTCGTTGTTGAGCGTGGTGCCGAACATGGGCGGGTCGTCGGAGTTGACGCTCACCGGCACGCCCGCCGCCACCAGCTTGGCCAGCGGGTGCTCGGACAGGTCCGCCACCGCCCGGGTACGCAGGTTCGACGTCGGGCACACCTCCAGCGGGATGCCGTGCTCGCCCAGGTGGTCCAGCAGCGCCGGGTCCTGCGCCGCGAAGATGCCGTGCCCGATGCGCTCGGCGCCCAGCTCGCGGATCGCGTCCCAGACCGTCTGCGCGCCGGTGGTCTCCCCCGCGTGCGGCACGCTGCGCAGCCCCGCCGCGCGGGCGGCGTCGAAGTACGGCTTGAACTGCGGCCGCGGCACCCCGATCTCGGGCCCGCCGAGGCCGAAGCTGATCAGCCCGTCCGGCCGCTGGTCCAGCGCGATGCGCAGGGTCTGCTCCGCCGAGGGCAGCCCGGCCTCACCCGGGATGTCGAAGCACCAGCGCAGCACCAGGCCGAACTCCTTCTCGGCCTCCCGCCGCGCGTCCTCGATGGCCTCGCAGAACGCCTCCGCCGGGATGCCCCGCGCGACGCTCGAATACGGAGTGACGGTCAGCTCGGCGTAGCGCACCTGCTGCGCGGCCAGGTCCTGGGCCACGCCGTAGGTCAGCGTGCGCACGTCCTCGGCGTCGCGGATCAGGTCGACCACGCTCAGGTAGACCTCGACGAAGTGCGCGAAGTCGGTGAAGGTGAAGTACTCGGCCAGCAGGGCGGGGTCGGCGGGCACCGGGCTGCGGCCCTCGTGCCGCGCGGCCAGCTCGGCCACGGTCCGGGGCGAGGCGGAGCCGACGTGGTGCACGTGCAGCTCGGCCTTGGGCAGTCCGGCGATGAAACCAGCAAGATCGTCACTAGCCATGCCGGCACCCTACCTCTCCGTACCCGATCATTCGCTACCGGTCACCGCCCGCCGCGGGCCGCGCCAAGATCGTCCGACTTGCCTGGCAGACGGGCGTATGTTGGGCGCGCTTTCGCCCGTGTGCCAGGCAAGTCAGACGATCAAGCGCCGCGCGCGGGGGCCTGCGTCGCCGCGCGGCGGGGTCAGTGATCCACGGAGGTGCGGTGGCCGACCGCGAAGACGCGGCGGAACGGGAAGTCGACCACGTCGCGGTGGGCCGGGTAGGCGGCCGCGAGCTGCGGCTCCAGCTCGGCGCAGAACGCGTCCCAGTCGCTTTCGGACAGCAGCGCCCGCACGGGGCGCAGGGCGGTGCCGGACAGCCAGGTGAGCACCGGGTGCAGGCCCCCGGTCACCGGCAGCTGGTGCAGGTAGGTGGTCTCCCACACGTCTGCCGCGCAGCCGGCGTCGCGCAGCAGCCGGGCGTACTCGGCCGGCTCGGGCACGCCGCGCACCTGCTCGCCGACGACGCCGAGCCGGTCTGCCCAGCGCGGCGACAGGCACAGGTCCCGCAGCGCCTGATGGGCGGGCGCGTCGTGGTTGCCGGGCACCTGCAGGCCGAGCCATCCCCCGGCGGGCAGCTCCCGCGCCCAGGCGCTGACCAGCTCCTCCTGGCCGGGCACCCACTGGAGCACGGCGTTGGTGACGACCACGTCCGTCTCGGGGCCTGGGCGCCAGTCGCGCACATCACCCACCGCGTAGTCCACCGGGCCGTCGGCGCCCTGGTCGGCGACCGCGCGCTCGATCATCTCGGCCGACGAGTCGAGGCCCCGCACGGCCGCGCCGGGCCAGCGCGCGGCGAGCGTGGCGGTGAGGTTGCCGGGGCCGCAGCCGAGGTCCACGACCTGCCGCGGCTTGTCCGCCCGCACCCGGGCGAGCAGGTCGACGAAGGGACGGCCGCGCTCGTCGGCGAAGCGCAGGTAGGTCTCGGGGTTCCACATCGCGGGCCTCCGCCATCCAGTAAACCGTACGTACGTCTTGGTTTAAAGATAGCCCCCGCACCGAGCAGCGCACAAGCCCGGGACAGCAACGAGCCCCGCATACAGGGCAGGATGCGGGGCTCGGAGCGCTCCAGCGCGCCGTACGGCAGCGCGGAACGACAAACGGGCCGGTCAAGACCGGCCCGTAGGTGTCGGGGAGATCAGAGCGGGCGAACCGCGTCCGCCTGCGGGCCCTTGGCGCCCTGCACGATCTCGAACTCCACGCGCTGGTTCTCCTCGAGGCTGCGGAAGCCGCTGGCCTGGATCGCGGAGAAGTGCACGAAGACGTCAGCGCCACCACCGTCGACGGAGATGAAGCCGAAGCCCTTGTCGGCGTTGAACCACTTGACGGTTCCCTGAGCCATTTTCACCAATTCCTTGCGCAAAACGAACCGCTCCGCACACCTCGTGCGGGGGCTGGCCACTTGAGCAGCGGCACCTGCGGTCCTCTCAGGGAGGGCAACGCGAGCAGACCACTTACACAAAAACCGCCGCCAGTGTAGCCCACCGCGAAGCCGCCGTGGGGCGGGATGATCGTCACATCCGGTACCGAGGTGGTTTCCGAATCGTTACGAACCTTACTGTTGTCAGCGCTGGACAGTTCGAGATCGAAACCGCTTGCATAACTTGCGTCACCTTGCGGTAGTCCGGCACCAGAGGGCTGCGCTCCGACACAGTTACGAGGAGGAAACTCCAATGGCATCCAACAGACAGCGGCGTCTGCTCGCGCTCACCGGGGCGGTGGCGCTGGCGCTCACCGTCGCGGCCTGCGGTGGCGATTCCGGCAGCACCTCCGAGGGCAAGCTGGACACTCCCGAATGCGCGGCGTTCGCCGACTACACGGGCATCGCCGGCGAGACGGTCACCATCTACTCCCCCATCCGTGACGCCGAGGCCGGACTGCTCGAGCAGGCGTGGGCGAAGTTCGCCGACTGCACCGGCGTGAAGATCGAGTACGAGGGCAGCGGCGAGTTCGAGGCGCAGCTGAAGGTGCGCGTGGCGGGCGGCGACGCCCCGGACCTCGCCTTCATCCCGCAGCCGGGTCTGCTGGAGTTCTTCGCCAAGGGCGGCAAGCTCAAGGCCGCCGGCGAGAAGACCAAGGCCATGGCCACCCAGAACTTCGCGCCCGACTGGCTCAAGTACGCCACGGTCGACGGCACCCTGTACGGCGCCCCGCTCGGCGCGAACGTGAAGTCGTTCGTGTGGTACTCGCCCTCCCTGTTCAAGGAGAAGGGCTGGAAGATCCCGCAGACCTGGGACGAGATGATCGCGCTGAGCAACACGATGGCCGCCGCGGGCATCAAGCCGTGGTGCGCGGGCATCGGCTCGCAGGACGCGACCGGCTGGCCGGCCACCGACTGGATCGAGGACGTGCTGCTGCGCGAGCAGGGCCCGGAGGTGTACGACCAGTGGGTCGCGCACACGATCCCGTTCAACGACCAGCGCATCGTGTCGGCGACCGACCGGGTCGGCTCGATCCTGAAGAACGAGAAGTACGTCAACGGCGGCATCGGCGGCGTGAAGTCGATCGCCACCACCACCTTCCAGGACGGCGGCCTGCCGGTCGTCCAGAAGAAGTGCGGCATGCACCGCCAGGCGTCCTTCTACGCCAACCAGTGGCCGCAGGGCACCAAGGTGGCCGAGGACGGCGACGCGTTCGCCTTCTACCTGCCGGCGATCGACCCCGCCAAGGGCAAGCCGGTGCTGGGCGGCGGCGAGTTCGTCGCGGCGTTCACCGACGGCGACGCGGTGCAGTCGGTGCAGACCTACCTGGCCAGCGCCGACTTCGCCAACAGCCGGGCGAAGCTGAACAACTGGATCTCCGCCAACAAGGGTCTGGACGTGGCGAACGTCGCGAACCCGATCGACAAGGTGGCGGTCGGCATCCTGCAGGACACCGGCGCGGTGTTCCGCTTCGACGGCTCGGACCTCATGCCGGCCGCCGTGGGCGCGAACTCCTTCTGGAAGGGCATGACCGACTGGATCAACGGCAAGGACACCAAGGCGACCCTCGACTTCATCGAGGCCAGCTGGCCCAAGTGAGGCCGTAGTTGATCTACCTACGCCGTGTGGGCTCCGATCCGGGGCCCACACGGCGTAGTCTTCCTCCCGACCGGCCCCCGAGGAGAACCGCGTGAGCTTCGACTTCACCGCCGAAGGCCCGAAGTTGATGATGCTGGTGTACGGCATCGTCGCCTTCGCGGCCGTGGTGGGCTTGTTGCTGCTGGTGCTGGACGTGCTGCCGAGCCACAAGGACCGCTGGGTGGCGCTCGGCCTGCTGGCCCCGGCCGGCCTGCTGCTGCTGGTGGGCCTGATCGTGCCCGCCGTACGCACGCTGATCCTGGCCTTCATGGACGCGGACTCCGACGAGTTCGTCGGCCTGGACAACTTCGTCTGGATGTTCACCGACAAGAACTCCGGCATGCTCCCCGACTTCGGCGCCGACCCCGTGCAGTACGGCGTGCTGCTGAGCACCTTCCTCTGGGTGCTGCTGGTGCCCACGGTCTCCACCACGGTCGGCCTGGTGTACGCGGTGCTGGTGGACCGGGCCCGCTTCGAGTCCTTCGCCAAATCGCTGATCTTCATGCCGATGGCCATCTCGTTCGTGGGCGCCGGCATCATCTGGAAGTTCGTGTACGAGTACCGGCAGGAGGGCGCCCCGCAGATCGGCCTGCTGAACCAGATCGTGGTCGCGTTCGGCGGCACCCCGCAGCAGTGGCTGCTGGACGGCCCGTGGAACACGCTGTTCCTGATCGCGGTGATGGTGTGGATCCAGGCCGGCTTCGCCATGGTGGTGCTGTCCGCGGCGATCAAGGCCATCCCAGCCGACATCGTCGAGGCGGCCCGCCTGGACGGCGTCACCCCGTGGCAGATGTTCTGGCAGGTCACCATCCCCAGCATCCGCCCCGCGCTGGTCGTCGTCATGGTGACCATCTCGATCGGCACCCTGAAGATCTTCGACATCGTGCGCACCATGACCGGCGGCCAGTTCGGCACCAGCGTCGTCGCCAACGAGATGTACACCTACTCGTTCCGCGCCGACGAGAACGGCAAGGGCGCCGCGCTCGCGGTGCTGCTGTTCGTGCTCGTCATACCCATCGTGATCTACCAGGTCAGGGTCGTACGCCGCCGCCGGCTGGAGGGAGCCCGATGAGCGAGCTTCGCGAGCGAATCCAGCAGGCAGTGTCAGCTCATCGCACCGACGAGCGCAGCGAGGAGAAGCGATGAGCACGGGTACGGAAACGGTCATCGCGGCTCCCGAGCCCGAGGTGCCGCGCACCGCGGCGGGGCGGGTGCGCAAGAAGCTGACCAGCCGCACCGCGAGCGCGGTCTCGCTGGTGATCGCGCTGCTGTGGACCGTGCCCACGTTCGGCGTGCTGGTCTCCTCGGTCCGCCCGGAGAACGAGATCAAGTCCAACGGCTGGTGGAACTTCTTCACCAACCCGCAGTTCACGCTGGAGAACTACCACCAGGTGCTGTTCGGGGCCCGTTCGGCATCGGGCGGCCTGGCGGGATACTTCATCAACTCGCTGGTGATCACGATCCCGTCGGTGCTGTTCCCACTGGCGTTCTGCTCGCTGGCAGCGTACGCGCTGGCCTGGACCCGCTTCCGCGGTCGCGACTGGGTGTACGTCGGCATCTTCGCGCTGCAGATCGTGCCGCTGCAGATGGCGCTGATCCCGCTGCTGTCGTTCTTCAACGAGGGCGTCTCGCTCGGCGGCGTCCAGGTGCTGCCCGCGTGGGACCTGGAGGGGCCGGGCAAGTTCATCACGGTCTGGTTCGCGCACACCTGCTTCGCGCTGCCGCTGGGCGTCTTCCTGCTGCACAACTTCATGGCCGAGCTGCCCGGCGACCTGGTCGAGGCGGCCAAGGTGGACGGCGCGAGCCACGCGAAGATCTTCCGGCGCATCGTGCTCCCGCTGATCGTGCCCGCGCTGGCCTCCTTCGGCATCTTCCAGTTCCTCTGGGTCTGGAACGACCTGCTGGTGGCCCTGATCTTCGCCCCCGGCCCGAAGAACGCCCCGCTCACGGTCCGCCTGGCCGAACTGGCGGGCAACCGCGGCAACGAATGGCAGCGCCTCACCGCCGCCGCCTTCGTCTCCATCATCGTCCCGCTGACCGTCTTCCTCTCCCTGCAGCGCTACTTCGTCCGCGGCCTCCTCGCCGGCAGCGTCAAGGGCTGACCCGTACACAAGGAAGGGCACCTTCTTAACGCTATGCGTATAAGAAGGTGCCCTTCTTAACGCCTCACGGCAGCACCGTGCGACCACGACCGCGCCCCGCAGGACGGCTCCGCTAGGCTCGCCTCCTCATGACACGGGGAGGTATGACGGTGAAACTCGCCGAGGCCCTCGCGCTACGGGCCGACGCGGTGCGCCGGGCCGATCAGCTACGCGCCCGCATCGTCGGCAGCGCCCGCTACCAGGAGGGTGAGGAGCCCGCCGAGGACGCGCAGGCGCTGCTGGCCGAGGTGGCAGGGGCGCTGGACGAGCTGGAGGCGCTGATCAGCCGGATCAACCGCACGAACGCCACGGTGCGCACCGTGCACGGGCTCACCCTCACCGAGGCGCTCGCCCGCCGAGACGTGCTCCGGCTGCGCCACAGCGTGGTCACCGCGGCCGCCGACGCCGCTGCGGGCCGCGACCAGCGCGGCATCGCCGTACGCCAGCTGCGCTCCGAACTGAAGATGCTCAGCGCCCTGTCCGTGGCAGACCTGCGCGCCGAAGCCGACCGGCTGGCCCGCGACATCCGCGAGGTCGACGTGGACATCCAGCGCGCCAACTGGGAGGCCGACCTCCTGGAATGACCCGCCGGTGGCCGAGCGTGCAGCAGGTAGCCGTCATGGAGGCGTGCACATCCGAGGGCCGGCGGTTCCGGTCCACTTTCTCTGGCGCGCGGAGGGCAGCGCGGGGGTTCGATTCCCCGATCATCGTGTACGCCCCCACGGAGCACACGTGACCGCGCACGGCGAACAGCACACCACCACGTGCAGATCCACGACGGCGAGGGCGGGTCCGGGGCACCGCACGCCCGGCCACCGGCGACGCGAGGGGCGCCCTCCAGCACGGAGGGCGCCCCTCGCCGCATCACGACGTGAGCCGTGCGGAACCGGTCAGCGGCCCAGGACCGAGCCGCCGTTGACGTTGATGATCTGGCCGGTGACGTACCCGCCGGACTCCCCCGCCAGCCAGCACACCGCCTCGGCGATGTCGCCGGGTCTGCCCGCCCGGCCGACCAGCGTCTGCGCGACGCGGTCGGCGTGGCCCTGCGCGGTCATCCGGTCGCCGAAGAACTCCGTCTCGGCCACGTAGCCCGGCGAGACCACGTTGGCCGTGCCGCCCTCCGGGCCGAGCCGCGACGCCAGGTCCAGCACCCAGCCGTGCAGCGCCGCCTTGGCCGCCGAGTACGGCCCGCCACCGCCCCGCTGCGCCGCGATCGAACTCAGCAGCACCACCCGCCCGCCGGGGCGCCGCAGCAGCGGCAGCAGCGCCTCGGTGAGCAGCACGGCGGTGAGCACGTTGGCGTCGAAGGTCGCCCGCCACTGCCGCGCCACCGCGTCCAGCCCGTCGCCGTCCCGCCCGATGAACCCGCCCGCGTTGTTGACCAGTACGTCCACGGTCCGGCCTGCCAGCTCGGCGGCGACCCGCGCGACCGCCTCCGGCTCCGCCAGATCGGCGGTGACGATGCCGACCTCCGCACCGGTCGCGGCCCGGATCCGCTCGGCACTGCGGGCCAGCACCGCCTCCCGCCGTCCGATCCCGACGACGTCGTATCCGCGCTCCGCCAGCGCCAGCGCCGTGGCCGCACCGATCCCGGTGCCCGCACCGCTGACCACCGCCAGCGGCCTTCCCTCCCCATGATCACTCATCTCCTGACCCTAACGCTCCCCCCGCCCACCCACCGCCCACCACCCACCGCCGCCCGCCCCGCCCCGCACCACCGAGCCACCCCACGTTGATCATGAAGTTAGGGTCGCGACACGCCGCCGACCCCTGCCATAAGTTCATGATCAACCCGAGCCAACCCGGCCTACCCGGTGCACCTGCCCTGTCGAACCCGGCCCTCCTCGGCCGGCCCCGCGCAGTCCAGCGCAGGGCCACCGGGCAGCGTGGAGCCTGGCGGGGGCGGCGCGGGGTGGGGTGGGCGGACCGAACGGTGGGTGCGGGAGATGGGTGGGTGGGGCAGGATGCGGGATGTGAGTGATGTTCGTATTGCGGTGGACGGGGATGTGGCAGCGCTGGCGGGCACGCTGGCGGAGGCGTTCGGGGACGACCCGGTGTGGTGCTGGATGGTGCCGCCGCAAGGTCGCCACGGGCGGCTGGAGCGGATTTTCGGGGCGCTGCTGCGGTATGCGATCCCGCGCGGCCACGTCTACACCACGCCGGACCGGCAGGCGGTGACCATGTGGGCGCCGCCGCGGGAGTGGCAGCTGCCGACAGCGGCCGTGGCGCGGGCCGCCCTGCCGCTGCTGCGCGCCACCGGCCGCCGGCTGCCGCGGCTGCTGGGCCGGATGGGCGAGATCGACCGGCTGCACGAGCGCCAGCCCGCCGACCACTGGTATCTGGAGTTCATCGGCACCACCGTGGCCGCGCGCGGCACCGGCCTGGGCTCGCTGCTGCTGGAGGACGCGCTGACCCGCTTCGACGCCGCGGGGCTGCCCGTCTACCTGGAGTCCTCGAACGAGCGCAACCTGAGCTTCTACCGGCGGCATGGGTTCACCGTGACGGGCGAGCCGCCGATGCGCTCCGGCCCGCCACAGTGGACGCTGTGGCGCGACCCCCGGCCGGCGCCCTGAAGACACCGGCGCCAAGCCCCGCACCGCGCCCTGCCGGGTGGCCGCAGCGGGAAGATCGCCGTCTCGTGTCGGAACCTGAGGCCCAACCGTAGGTTCCGACACGAGACGGCGATCATGCCCGGGAGCCCGCGCAGGGCCTTCGCGTTCCCCCGGGCGTGTCAATGTGGAAACACGCCGGACACATCGGCGGCCTGCCATGGGAGCGCTTCCGCAGGTCGCGGCCGATTCGGTTAGCAGGCAAGGATTTCCTGGTGGTTGCCCGGAGATTCTGGGGCGGTGAAGGGTCTTCCCTCCGCGCTCAGTTGTCGCTATCGTTCCATCAAACGTCCATGGGAACGCTTCCACGGATGTTCATCAATGTAAGAATTCGTCCCGTCGATGGCCCGCCCGGACGCCATCGCCGGCCGCTCCCGAGGCGGTCGGTCGCCGATCTCCCTACGACCGGCGACCGACCTCCCTCCGGGTGCCGGAGAGGAGGTGAAGCTCGCGACTACGTCGCGTGCCAACGGCTCCCGCGCGTCACGCTGCCTCGTGACCCTGCCGCCCGGCAGGCACAGGGCGTGAGCACCCGATGGGGGCGGGGACTGCCCTTCCCCGTCCCCATACCAATCGGCATTCTCCGCCACATGGCTCATCAGCACCAGACTTGCGCCAGTATGCGAAAGTCAGAAACCACATCTCCACCCGTCACCGGGACAGGGACGACTGTACCCGATCATGGGAGCGTTCCCACCCATGATCAGTCCTTTTCCCAGTATTTGAGGAGCACCAATGCCAGGCAACACGCCGCAGCCGGCGCCCACATCGCTCGGTCTGCAGTTCCCCGACGGCTTCATCTGGGGAGCAGCCACCTCCGCGTATCAGATCGAGGGCGCGACCGCGATCGACGGGCGCGGTCCTTCAGTGTGGGACACCTTCTCCAGGAAGCCCGGCAAGGTGCGCAACGGGGAGACCGGCGACGTCGCCGCCGACCACTACCACCGCTGGGCCGACGACCTGGACCTGATCCGGGACCTGGGCCTGCGCTCGTACCGCTTCTCCATCTCCTGGCCGCGGGTCATCCCCGGCGGCCGCGGCCCGGTCAACGCCAAGGGCCTGGACTTCTACCGTCGCCTGGTGGACGGCCTGCGCGAGCGCGGCGTCACCCCGATGGTCACCCTCTACCACTGGGACACCCCGCACGAGCTGCAGGTGGACGGCGGCTGGGAGAACCGTGACACCGCCTACCGGTTCGCCGATTACGCGGCCGTGCTCGCCGAGGCGCTCGGCGACGCCGTGCCCAACTGGCTCACCCTCAACGAGCCGAAGACCATCGTGCAGAACGGCTACCTGTCCGGCAGCCACGCCCCCGGCCACTGCGACCCCGCGGCGGCGTACGTGGTGGCGCACCACCAGCTGCTCGGACACGGCCTGGCGGTGCAGGCGATGCGCCCGCACCTGAGCGCGTCGACCCGCATCGGCCCGGCGCTGAACCTGCACCCGTGCTACCCGGCCGACGACAGCAACGAGGCCCGGCAGCGCACCATCCTGCACGACGGGTACGAGAACCGCCTCTACCTGGACCCGATCCTGAAGGGCGCCTACCCGCAGGACGTGCTCGACGACGTGGCGACGTTCTCCCCGATGCAGGAGCACATCAAGGACGGCGACCTGGACGTCATCGGCTCCCCGGTGGAGCTGCTGGCCGTGCAGTACTACTGCCCGCTGTACGTGACCGCCGACGGCGAGACGGTGCAGAAGCACCGCACCAGCGAGGCGTTCTGGCAGCAGATCTACCCCGAGGGCATGTACGACATCCTCACCCGCATCAAGAAGGACTACGGCGACATCGCGCTGACCATCACCGAGAACGGGCTGCCCACGCCGGACACGCTGGGCGCCGACGGCACGGTGCGGGACGACGGGCGCATCGCCTTCCTGCGCGACCACTTCTCGGCGGCGCACCGGGCCATCACCGACGGGGTGAACCTGGAGAGCTACCACGTGTGGTCGCTGATGGACAACTTCGAGTGGGAGCAGGGCTTCGACCAGCGGTGGGGCCTGGTCTACGTCGACTACGCCGACCAGCGCCGCGTTCCCAAGGCCAGCGCGCACTGGTACTCCCAGGTGATCCGCGACAACGGCCTCTGACAGACCTCCTCGGTGGTGGGCGACCCGCGAGTCCACGCCATCGGGTGACCGGGCCGGGTGACCGAAAGGTCCCCGGCCCGTACGTCGTTCTCAGGCCGCCTTCGCGCGGGCCAGCGCCGCCACGTCGCCGTGCAGCCGCTCGCCCATCTCGGGGCTGAGCGAGCCCTCCGCCACCCGTGAATCGATCTTCGAATACACGGACTGGATCTCCGCGTCCAGCGGCCGCCCGGTGGCCTGCGAGTTGGCCAGGTTGTTCACCAGATTGCGCAGGTCCAGCGCCACATCGGAGCGCAGCCCCTGCTGCTCGGCCAGCGCGATGGTGGCCAGCGCGGCCGACTGCGCCTGTTTGACCGTCAGCGCGGCCGCCGACGCGCTCGCCGAGGCACCGGCGGTCGCCGTGGGGCGGGCGGGCGGGGACGCCACTGCGGACGGGCGCGCGGACGCGCCAGCCGTGGGCGAGCCCGGCGCCTGCGCGCCGAAGCCGGGCGTGCTCGCGGGCGGGCTGGTCCGGGCCTGGCCCGGGTCGTCCGGCGAGTCGCGCAGCGGCAGCGCCCACGCCAGCACGCCCAGCCCCACCACCGCCGCCGTGCCGGCCGCCGCGGGCAGCAGCCAGCGGCGCTGCGGCCGGGCCAGCGCGGCGCGCAGCACCCGGGCCGCCTCGGCGGCCATCGGCCGGGCCGACGGATCACGCTGCAGGCACGCGGTCACCAGCTGGGCGACCGCACGCGGCAGCTCCGGCACCTCGGGCACCGGCGGCGGCCCGTGGTCGGCGGCCACGTCGTCCCAGCCGCGCACCCGGAACGGCGGGCGGCCGGTCAGCATCTCGTACAGCACCACGCCGAACGCGTACACGTCGGTGGCGGCCTCGGCGGGCATGCCGTCCAGCCGCTCCGGGGCGACGTACGCGGGCGTGCCGAAGCTGGCGCCGGTGCTGTCGTCGTCGGGCTCGCCGATACGCGCGGCGATGCCGAAGTCGAGCACGGTGACCTGCTCGCCGTGCACCATCACGTTGTCCGGGGTGATGTCGCGGTGCACCACGCCGCGGCGGTGCGCCACCTCCAGCACGGTCGCGATGCGTACGCCGATGCGCACCGCCTCCCGCCAGGGCAGCGCGCCCAGCGCGATGCGGTCGGCCAGCGGCTCGCCCGCGACGAGCTGGAGCACGATGAGGGCGACCTCGCGGCCGTCGGGCGTGCTGGTGCGCACGAAGTCGTGCACGCCCGCCACGTCGGGGTGGTTGAGCCGGGCCACCGCCCACGCCTCGCGCCGGGCCAGCTCGCGCAGCCGCTCGTCGCCGGACAGCCGCGGGTCCAGCACCTTCAGCGCGACCAGCCGGTCCAGCGTCTCGTCCCGGGCCCGCCAGATGACCGCCATACCCCCGGCGCCGATCCTGTCGATCAGGCGATACCGCTCGACCAGAAGGTCGCCGGCGCGCAGCGGGTAGCTGTAGTCGGTCATGAACGGCACGTTGCGGCATGATCAGCCGCGGTGTCAACGGTTTGCCCGGCAACGATTCCAGATCACTTGACCGGTTCGGCCGCGACCAGCGGCGGCGGTCAGCGCACCGGGACCGTGCGTCCCTCCTCTTGGGACTGTTGCGCGGCGGCCAGCACCGCGACCACCTCGCGGGCGAAACGCACGTCGCAGGGGTGCTCCGGGCGGCCCGCGCGCACCTGGGTGAGCAGCTCGTCGATCGCGCGGCCGAACGCGGCGACCGGGTCGCCCGAGCCGCCGGGCAGGTCGAGGATCCCGGCCTCGCCCTGCAGCTGGTACTCGAACAGCAGCGCGGTGGGTGGGGCGTCCAGGGTCAGCGTCAGCGCGCTCACCGCGCCGGTCTCGTGCCGGGCCAGCACATGGCTGGTGGCGTACGCCCCGGCCAGCGAGGTCACCTCCGTCACCGGGCCGAGCACGGGCAGCAGCCGGGACAGCGCGTGCGGGCCGAGGTCCCACAGCCCGCCGTGCACCTTGCGCCAGGCCGAGCCCGCGTACGGGCCGCCCTGCGCGAAGATCGAGGCGCACATGGTGACCCGGGCAGCACCCCAGCCGCCCGCGGCCGACGCCTTCTCCAGCGCCGCGGTCACCAACGGATCGAAGCGGCCGGTGAAGAAGACCACGCTGGCCACGCCGGTGGCGTCGACGGCCGCGACGACCCGGTCGGCGTCGGCGACGGTGAGCGCGAGCGGCTTGTCCAGCAGCAGGTGGCGGCCGGCGCGGGCGGCCCGCTCGGCGATCGGGGCCTGCACGTCCGGCGGCAGCGCCACGGCGACGGCGTCCACGTCGGCGATGAGCGCGTCGGGGTCGCCGTACGCCCGGGCGCCCAGGCGCTCGGCCAGCGCGGCGGCCTTGCCCGCGTCGCGGCCCCACACGCCCACCAGCTCGGCCTCGGGGTGGGCGACCAGCGCCGCGCCCTGTGTCTGCTCCGCCCAGTAGCCGGTGCCGAATAATCCGAATCGCATGGTGATCAGCGTAGTGGGGCGCCCCGCGGACTAGGCTCCGGCCACCTCGTCGAGGTAGCGGCGCTGCAGCGCGGTCGGCAGCTCCTTGTCGCGGAAACCGCTGAAGGCCCAGTCCTCGTACCGGTCGGGCAGCATCGCGGTGACCCGGTCGCGGTAGCCGAGCCCGGCCTGCGCGATGCGGACCACGGGCGGCTCGCCCAGCTCGACGACCACCGGGCCGGAGATGCGGGCCGCGAAGTCCCACGGCTGCCCCGGCTCCCCGGCGGCGCACATGAAGTACGCGTACACCACGCGCACGTCCTCGATCCGGGTGGCCGCGGCGGGCTCGGTGCCCATGGTCTCGGCGGTGCACATGACCGTGTCCTCGGCGGCCACGTCGTGGCCGTGCGCATGGTGCTCGGCCGGGGAGGACTCGGTGAGGATCGCGGCCACCCGCGCGGCGAGCGCGTCGTCGAGCCCGGCGGGCGGCGCGACCAGGCCTAACACCGCCACCAGGGTCAGGGCCGCCAGCTCGGGCAGCACCCACCAGGCGTTGCGGCGCAGCGTGGTCATCGACACCGGCACATGCTCGCAAACGGGATGGGACGGCGCAACGGTTGCTTGACCGGTAAATCACATGGTGGAATGTCGATGCCGTGGTGCCGCGAGGGCATCCGTGGAGCGGACCGCGGCCAGCACGAGCCGCACGCACGCGACGGACCGTCCCTGACCCCTGTCCCCGGCCCCGAGGCCGCGGCAGGGGTGATCCCGCATGCGCAGCTCGGCACATCTCCGTTCGCGACCTGGGGCTCGGCCCGGCGGCGGGTGTGTCCGTGCTGGAAAGGACAGCAGCATGAACAAGCTGAAGGCAGCGGCCCTCGCGGCCGCCGCCACCCTCGCCGCCGGCGTGGCGCTCACGATGATCAACGCCGGCCCGGCCGCCGCCCACGGGGCGATGCTCACCCCGGGCAGCCGGACCTACCTGTGCTACGTGGACGGCAAGTCCAGCACCGGCGAGATCAGGCCGACCAACGGCGCCTGCCAGAACGCGATGTCCGTGGGCGGCGCACAGCCGTTCTACGACTGGTTCGGCGTGCTGCGCTCGGACGGGGCGGGCCGCACCCGCGGCTTCATCCCGGACGGCGCGCTGTGCAGCGGCGGCAACACCAAGTTCGCGGGCTTCGACGCGCCGCGCAGCGACTGGCCGCTGACCCACCTCACCTCGGGCGCGAACCACGCCTGGCGCTACAGCAACTGGGCGGCCCACCCGGGCTGGTTCTACCTGTACGTCACCAAGGACGGCTACAACCCCAACCAGGCGCTGACCTGGGCGGACATGGAGGAGCAGCCGTTCCTGTCGATCGACCACCCGCCGATGAACGCCCCGGCGCCGGACGGCTACTACTACTGGAACGGCAACCTGCCCTCCGGTAAGTCCGGCCGCCACGTCATCTACTCGGTGTGGAAGCGCTCGGACAGCCAGGAGACGTTCTACGGCTGCTCCGACGTCATCTTCGACGGCGGCAACGGCCAGGTGACGGGCATCAACAACCCGCCCTCCAGCCCGTCGCCGATCCCGTCGAACCCGACCTCGCCGTCGGCGTCGCCGTCCCGCTCGACCTCGCCGTCGCCGAGCGCGGCGTCGCCGCGGCCGAGCAGCCCGGCTCCGTCTGCCCCGACGCCCGGACCGCCCACCCCGTCGCTGTGTGCGGCGACGTACACCCAGGTCAACAACTGGAGCAACGGCTTCCAGGGGGAGATCAAGGTGACCGCGGGCGGCGCGGTGAACGGCTGGACCGTGCGGGCGACCTGGCCCAACGGGCAGACCGTGAACCAGAGCTGGAGCAGCACCTACACCAACTCCTCCGGGGCCACCACGTTCAAGAACGTGTCCTGGAACGGCACCCTCGCCTCGGGCGCCAGCACCACCTTCGGATTCCTGGCCAACCACAGCGGGACCAACAACCCGCCGACGCTGACCTGTACGACTCCGTGACGCGATGAACCGGTGGCGCCTCCTGCCCGGGGGCGCCACCGGCCTCAGTGGACCGCGCTGTGCAGGTCGAGTCGGCGCAGCACGTCGTCGGCGGCCTCCGGCTCCCGCTCCCGGCGGTCCAGCACCTCCGCCCGCGCCGCCGCCAGCAGCTCCGCCCGCACTTCGCCGACCTGCCGCCGGCGGCGCACCCAGTCCTCGTCCTCGGCCTCCTCGTCGAGCAGGACGGCCCGCTGCCACTCCTCCAGCCGCCGGGCGGTCTCCGGCCCGACCGTGCCGTCGGCGCGCAACTCCGCCAGCCGGCGCAGGGCGGCCTCCTGAGCGGCCGCGATGATCTCCCGCTCCGCCTCGCGCCGCCGCTGCGCCCCCGTGGTCAGCCCGGTGCGGCGTGCCAGCCAGGGCAGCGTCATCCCCGGCAGCAGCAGCGTCACGACCGCGACCACGGCGGCGACGAAGACGATCTGGGTACGGCCGGGGAAGTCGCGGGGCAGGGCCAGGGCGGTGGCGATGGTGACCACCCCCCGCATGCCCGCCCAGGCCACGAGCAGGGTCTCCCCCCAGCTCACCGGCACGTCCGCCGGGTCGCGGGCGCGCAGGCGGCGGATCAGCCCGCTCATCCCGAACATCCACGCGAAGCGGACCACCACCAGGGTCAGGCAGATCAGCAGGGCGAATCGCGAGTACGCCCACAGGTCCGCGCCGAGATCATCCAGCGCCTGCACGAACTCCAGCCCGATCAGGCCGAACGTGAACCCGGTGACGAGCTGCTCGATCACGTCCCAGAAGTTGCGCCCGGACAGCCTGCCCGCGACGTCGTCCGGGTCGGCCCGGGTCGCGCCCAGCCAGAACCCGGCCGCCAGCACGGCCAGCACCCCGCTCGCGTGCGCCGCGTCCGCCGCCAGGTACGCGGCGTACGGGATCAGCAGGCTCAGCCCGGCACGCAGCTCGGCGGTGGGCAGCCGGTCGAACAGCCAGCCGAAGAACAGACCGGTGACCAGGCCGATGCCCGCGCCGGCCAGCGCCGCGTAGCCGAACTCGGCCGCCGCGCCCCAGACCGACAGCGTCCCGGTCGCCACCCCCGCCACGGCGACCTGGTAGATGGTCAGCGCGGTCACATCGTTGAACAGGCCCTCGCCCTCCAGCAGGGTGACCGTGCGCCGGGGCAGCCCGAGCCGGCCGGCCACCGCCGAGACGGCGGCCGGGTCCGGCGGCGAGGTCACCGCGCCGAGCACGACGGCGGCGCCCAGCGGCAGCGCGGGGTGGATGCGGGTGGCGACGGCCGCCACGACGGCGGTGGTGACGAAGACCAGGGCGACCGCCAGCAGCAGGATGGGCCGCCAGCCCCGGGCGAAGTGACGCCAGGAGGTCTGCTGCACGGCGGCGTACAGCAGCGGCGGCAGCAGCACCGGCAGGATCAGCTCAGGCGGCGGGTCCAGCGTGACGCCAGGCAGGGCGCCCAGCACGACGCCGAACACCGTGGCCACGACCGGCGCGGGGATCCGCAGCCGCGTCCCGACCGGCACGCACAGCAGTCCCAGCACCAGCAGCACGAGGATGACCGAGTGTTGGTCCACCCCGCCATCGCACCACGGCCCGCGATCATCGGCGTACGCGACACGATGACGGGTCGCAGGGCATGGATTCTTGCCGATTTTGTTGGTAGTCTCGCCGAAGTAACGACGGCGGAACGCACCAGCCGCGGGCAGAGAAGCACCGCCCGCTCCGGTGATGATCGGGCACCGGAGCGGGCGGGCAACAAAGGAAGTCATGGTCGGTGCGTGCGGTCGCCTCGCGGCGAGTGGCGCGACACGGCTCCAGCCGAACGGTATTCCGTGAAGGCTTTTGTAGTTGAGGCCCGGGGACACTGTCCACGCACCGACCTCGACCACCATAGCGCCGAATCCGGCCCCTGCCGAACCTCCCACGCCGTGACGATCTTCACTCAGGCACCGGGAACACCATGATCCTCCGACTTGCCCGGCAAACGGGCGTATCTTGACGCCCCATTCGCCCATCTGCCAGGCAAGTCGAGTGATCAAGGGACGACAGACCGGTCGGGTTCCGGACGGTGGGGTTATCGAGCCGGATGGCGCTTGATCTGCACTGGCCTTGCCGCAAGGATGTGCGGGTGTCAACTGACCCCTCCACCGAACGCCCGGCCCGCCGCCGGAGCCCCGCGAAGAAGGCCGCCGCGGCGGTCGACTCCGGACAGACGGCCTCCGCCGACGGCGCGGTGCGCATCCGCCTCGGGCGCGAGGCCGACAACGACATCGTGCTCGCCGACCTGCAGGCCTCCCGATACCACGCCGAGCTGCGCCGCACCGGCGACACCTTCACGCTCGTCGACCTGGGCAGCCGCAACGGCACCTTCCTCAACGGACGCCAGGTCGCCAAGCCCACCCTCATGCACGCTGGCGACATGGTCTCCATCGGTCGGCACGAGCTGCTCTTCGACGGCGTACGCCTGCACGACCACGTCGACACCGGCCCCGCCTCGATCATCGCCGACGACCTGACCGTGCGCCTGGGCGAGAAGGTCCTCATCGACGACGTGAGCTTCGCGCTGCCGGAGGGCAGCCTGCTGGCCCTCATCGGCCCCAGCGGCTGCGGCAAGTCCACGCTGCTCAAGGCGCTCACCGGGCTGCGCCCGGCCACCCAGGGCCGGCTCTGGTACGGCGGGCGCGACCTCTACGCCGACTACGCGCAGCTGCGCTACCGCATCGGCATGGTGCCGCAGGACGACGTGCTGCACAAGCAGCTCAAGGTCCGCACCGCGCTGCGCTACGCCGCCGCGCTGCGCTTCGCCGACGACGTGCCGCGCAAGGTGCGCTGGGCCAAGGTCGACGAGGTCATGGACACCATGCGGCTGACCCAGCGCGCCAAGGCCCGCATCGACGTGCTGTCCGGCGGCCAGCGCAAGCGGGCCTCGGTGGCGATGGAGCTGCTGACCGAGCCGTCGCTGCTGTGCCTGGACGAGCCGACCTCCGGCCTGGACCCCGCGCTCGACAAGGAGGTCATGGGCGAGCTGCGGGAACTGGCCGACAAGGGCAAGACCGTCGTCGTGGTGACCCACAGCGTGCTGCACCTGGACATCTGCGACCGGGTGCTGGTCATGTGCCTGGGCGGCACCATGGGCTACTTCGGCCCGCCGGACCAGCTGCTCGGCTTCTTCGGCGCGGAGGACTACGCCGACGTCTTCACGAAGATCACCGAGGAGCCGGAGCGGTGGACCCGCGCCTTCCGCAACTCCCCGCTGTACGCGCGCTACGTCAGCGCGGTGACCCCGTCCACGCGGCAGGAGCCCGCCGCGCGGCCCGTGGCCGCCGAACCCGCCCCGGCGGCTGCCGCCGCGCCCGTCGCCGCCGACGGTGAGGCGGAGCCGACCGCGGCCGTGCCGCTGGTGCCGGCGCAGCGCACGGACGAGCCCGACCTCGGTGCGACCGGCGAGGTGGCGCTGCCCACCGCCGTGATCGACGACGCCGAGCCCGCTGCGGTCAGCGTCGACGACGCGCTGGCCGCCCGTGCCCGGCCGAACGCGCCCGCCGCGAAACCCGGCCGGGTCAACATCGACCGCAAAACGTGGGGGTTGTTCGCCCGCAACCCCAGCGCGCCCATCCGGCAGTACTTCACGCTGTGCATGCGCATGCTCAACGTGATCTTCTCCGACCGTGGCTTCAGTATGTTCCTGCTGGCCATGCCGCTGATCCTGGCGGTGCTGTCCTACACCGTGCCCGGCGACTCCGGCCTGGCCAACCTGGGGCCGGTCCACCTGACGGCACAGCAGCTGCTGGTCGTGCTGGTCACCGGCGCGGCGTTCATGGGCACGGCCGCGGCGGTCCGGGAGATCGTCGCCGAGGCGCCCATCTACGCCCGGGAACGGGCGGTGGGCCTGTCCGCCGCGGCGTACCTCAGCTCCAAGCTCACCGTGTTCTTCCTGATCAACACGGCACAGGTGGCGTTGTTCGTGTACCTGGCGCTGTTCCAGGGGCCGCCGACCGAGGCGCTGGTGATCCCGAGCCAGACCGCCGAGATCATCGTCGCCATGGTCGGCATCGCGCTGGTGTCCACCGTGCTCGGCCTGCTGATCAGCTCGCTGGCACGCACCACCGAGCAGACCACGCCCGCCATGGTGGTCGTGGTCATGGCGCAGCTCGTGTTCTCCGGCGGCCTGTTCCTGCTGGCCGGGCAGACCGCCATGGAGATCATCTCCTGGATCTTCCCGACCCGGTGGGGGTTCGCGGCCGGTGCGGCCACCATCGACATGGGCGCCATGCTGCCCAAGAGCTACCAGGACCCGCTGTGGGGACACACCGCGGAGAACTGGATCAAGTACATGGTGCTCATGGGCGTGCAGATGGTCGTGCTGATCGGCCTGACCCGCCTGGCGCTGCGCCGCCACGAACCCGGTCGCTCCTGACCACTGAGGGTTAAGAAGGGCACCTTCTTCTCGGATTCCGTAGAAGAAGGTGCCCTTCCTTTCAGTGGAGGCAGAACTCGTTGCCTTCGGGGTCCTGGAGGGTCTCGCCGTAGTGGTCGACGCCCTCGGTGTAGAGGATGCGCAGGCGGGTGGCGCCCAGAGCGATGAGGCGCTCGGCCTCGGCGTGCACGCGCTCGCGGCGAGTCTCCACCGGGACGGTGCGGCCACCGCTGACGGACAGGTCCAGGTGCAGGCGGTTCTTTCCCGCCTTGGCCTCGGGGACCTGCTGGAACCAGAAGCGCGGGCCGACGCCGTCCGGATCCTCGATCGAGTCGATGTTCTCCGCCCCCTCCAGCTCGTCCTCCGGGATGCCCTTGCTCAGCCAGTACGACTTCCAGGTCGGGTGGTCCTCCGGGGGCTGCTGGGGCCGATAGTGCAGGGCGGCGGCCCAGAACTCCACCAGCCGGTTCGGGTCCGCGCAGTCGATCGTCACCTGGATCCGTGTCGCCATGTCGCCGCTCCTCAAGGTCGAATGTCCGGTCCCCGCGTGTCTAACAGGAGACCCCGACCTTTCCGCAGACCTCGCCCCGCCTCCCCGGCATGATCGCCGCTTCGTGTCGAAATCTAAGGCCAGGCTGCACCTTCTGACACGAGACACCGATCTTCACCGGTGCCGGGCGGCGTCGGCGAAGCGACGGGTCAGGCCGCCGGGACGCGTACGGTCATCGGGCGGCCGACGAGGCGGCGGTACGCCAGGAACATCTCGCAGCCCAGGCACAGGCCGAAAGCAGCGTTGAGGAAGGCGGCGGCCAGCGCGAACCCGGCCGCGACCGCGCCGGTCACCGACGAGCCGAGCAGGTAGCCCAGCGTGGCGACGGTGGCGAAGACGAAGCCGACCGCCTGCGCGAACCGGAACGGCGCCAGCGGCTCCAGCTCGGCGGGCGGGCCCAGCCGCGGCGCGAGCAGCGTGCGGTAGACCAGTCCGTACGTGCCGAGGCGCGGCCGGGTCGCGGTCAGCGCGAAGACGGCCGCCTGCGCCAGCGCCAGCCAACCGGAGCCGGTGAGCAACACGACGACCATCACAGCGGTGGTGACCGCCGCGGCGAAGCGCGGACCACGGGGGTCGATCATGCGGACTTCCTCTCGGCCTGGACAGGCTCGGCGGGCAGCAGCGGGTCGATCGCGGCCAGCACCTGGGCGCGGGTGGGGGTGCCCTGGGCACGGCCCGCGATGCGCCCTTCCCCGTCGACGATCAGCACGGTGGGGGTCTTCCAGATGTCGAGGGCGCGGACCGCGTCCAGGCGGCTCTCCGCGTCGACCTCGACGTGGGCCACCCCGGGCGTGGCGCGGGCGACCTCGGCGAGAATCACGCGGGTGGCCCGGCAGGGGGCGCAGAACGCCGACGAGAACTGGAGCAGGGTCACCGCGCCGGGCTGTACGCCCAGCTCGGCCAGCAGCGGGGCGTGGGTGTCGGATGCGGCGGGCACGGCACGGACGGTACCCGCCCGGCGGCGGTGGACCAGCCCGTACGCGGTCGCCGCGAACAGCGCGACGCCCGCCACGGCCGGCCCGGTGAGATCCATGCCGCCAGCGTGCCACGTGACCAGGGGCGACCGCGATGATCATCCCGAGGAGCGGACGCGGTTCACACTTCGTTCGCGGTGTTTTCACTCACGCCGGGCCGGGACCGTCGCCGTCGGCTCGGCGGCCGGTTCCTCCTCGAACACGAGCTGCCGTGAGGCCTGGCGCACCGCCCGCTCGAACTCCTCGTCGGTGGTGTCCTCCCAGTCCGACAGCTCGCCGGACAGCCACTGCCGCCACGCGGCGGCGATGCGGTCGTACTCGGCCGTGCCGCGCGGGGTCAGCGCCACCGCCCCGGCCGCCTCGACCAGGTAGCCGTCGGCCACGCAGCGCTGGAACGCGGGCCACAGCACCTGCGCGGGCAGGTGGTGGTGCGCGGCGATGTCGGCGACCCGGGCCTGGCCGTAGTGCTCGGCGAACAGCACCGTGCGGGCCAGGCACCAGGCCAGCCCGACGCCGCCGTCGACCCCGGCCCCGGCCAGCACGGCCGGTGCGGCCAGCGGGCCCTTCTGCCGCCATACCGTGGCGATGGCCCTTTCCAGCTGCTCGGTGCGGTCGGCGGACTCGGGCATGCCGAAGCCCTCGCCCATGTCCCGGGCCGCCGCCCGCGCGGTGTCGCGCAGCGGCACCTCCTTCAGGAACAGCGCGATGATCGCCGCCAGCAGCCCGACCGGCACCGCGGCCAGAAAGACCGTGTGCAGCGCCTGGGTGTAGCCGCCGACCACCAGGATCCGGACCGCCTCGGGCAGGCCGTGCACCCCGGCCGGGCTCTCCAGCTGCCGCTGGTCCAGCGCCCCCAGCACCGGGCCGAACCGCGCCAGCTGGTCCTGCAGGGAGTGGGTGTACACCGTGCCGAACAGCGCCACCCCGAAGGCGCTGCCCATGGTGCGCAGGAAGGTGACGCCGGAGGTGGCCACGCCCAGGTCGTGGTAGTTGACCGTGTTCTGCACGACGATGGTCAGCGTCTGCATGCTCATGCCGAGCCCCAGGCCCAGCACGAACAGGAAGACGCCCTCGGTCAGCAGCGGGGTGAACGCCGTCATCAGCGACATCAGCCACATGCCCAGCGCCGTGAGCAGGCCCCCGGCGACCGGGAACCACTTGTAGCGACCGGTCCGGCCGACGATCGTGCCGCTGGCGATCGAGGTGATCAGCAGGCCGAACACCATCGGCAGCATGCGCAGCCCGGACGCGGTCGCCGAGGCGCCCTGCACGTACTGCATGAAGGTGGGCAGGAAGGTCAGCGCGCCGAACATGGAGAAACCCACGATGAAGCTGAGCACCCCGCAGATGCTGAACACCGGGTTGCGGAACAGCCGCATCGGCAGCATCGGCTCCCGTGCCCGCAGCTCGATCAGCACGAACGCGGCCAGCGCGAGCACGCCCGCGACCCCCATCCCGATGATCTCCGGAGAGATCCAGGGATACTCCGTGCCGCCCCAGCTCGTCATGAGGATGAGGCAGGTGGAGGCCACGGCGATCATGCCGATGCCGAGGTAGTCGATGACCGGCCGGCGGGTGGTGGGCAGCTTCGGCATGCTGGTCGCACAGATGACCATGACCAGCGCCCCGAGCGGCACGTTGACGTAGAACGCCCAGCGCCAGGACAGATGGTCGGTGAACAGGCCGCCCAGCAGCGGCCCGAGCACCGTCACCACGCCGAAGACGGCGCCCAGCGCGCCCTGGTACTTGCCGCGCTCGCGCAGCGGAATGTAGTCGGCGATCAGGGCCATCGAGGTGACCAGGATGCCGCCCGCGCCCGCCCCCTGCACGCCCCGCCAGGCCACCAGCCAGGCCATGTTGTGCGCGAGCCCGCAGAACACCGAGGCGATCACGAAGACCGCCACGCAGACCTGGAACACCAGCTTGCGGCCGAACAGGTCGCCGAGCTTGCCGGCCAGCGCGGTGGCGATCGTCTCGGCCAGCAGATACGCCGTGACCACCCAGGACAGGTGGGTGGCGCCGCCGAGATCGCCGACGATGGTCGGCAGCGCGGTGCCGACGATGGTCTGGTCCAGGGCCGCGAGCAGCAGGCCGGTCGCCACCGTGACGAACACGGCGTTGCGCCGCACCGAGCTCAGCTCGCCACTGCGGTCCATATGGTCACACTAAATACCGGTCCGCCGCGGTGTTCCGGCTTCGCGATGATCGTTGGAGTTGCCTGGCAGATGGGCGTATCTTGACGCGCGATTCGCCCATCTGCCTGGCAAGTCGGTGGATCAAGGGGACCCGGCCCGCGCATCGGGGGGATGGTCGCGGGCCGGGGGTTTGGGGACGGGGAGTCAGCGGGTGAAGCCGGCGGTGATGCGGGTGAACTCCCAGTCGGGCTGGGCGATGCCGCTGCAGGCGGACTGGACGCCGCCGCCCGCGCAACCGCGGTCGCGGTTCACGGACCAGAAGGACAGCCGGGCGATGGCGTTGGCGTTCGCCCAGTCGCGGATCTGGGTCCAGGTGGCGGTGCTGGTCAGCTCCTGCTGGTCGGACAGGCCGTTCATGCCGGAGATGCCCAGGTGGGCGTTGGCCGTCGCGTCGTTCCAGCCGAACGCGGTCTTGAGCGCGTTGCGCAGGCCGACCGCGGCGTTGACCGTGTTCTGGTACATGTTCGCGCCGCCGCCGAAGTCGAACGGCATGATCGTGAAGATGTCGATGTTCGCGCCCAGCGCCGCCGCCTGGTTGATCAGGCGGGTGCCCCAGTAGCTCGGGCCGGTGGTCGTGGTGCCGAACGTGATGATCGTCTTGAGGCCGGGGTTGTTCTGCTTGACGATCTTCAGCGCGCCCAGGATCCGGTCCTGCACGACCTCGCTCTCGAACTCGTCGGTGTTCTCGATGTCGACGTCGATCGCCTTGAGGTTGTACGCGTTGATGACCTGCTGGTACGCCCCGGCCAGCGCCGCGGCCGAGGAGCAGTTCGGGCCGAGCTTGTTGCCGCTCCAGCCGCCGATCGACGGCACGATCTCGCCGCCCGCCGCGCGGATGGCGTTGATGGTGCTCTGGTCGGCGCCGCCGGTCAGCGGCCGGCTGCCGTCCCAGGCCGGCGTGCAGCCGCCGCCGGAGAGGATGAAGGCCATGGTGAACCACTTGATGCCGGTGGCGTTCATGACCGTGGCCGGCGCGGGCGGGTTGCCCCAGCCGACGTAGTAGTACGGCGCGGCGCCCTTGAAGGTGCCGCTGGGGCAGCCGGAGGTGGTGCCGGTGACCGCGTTGCTGGCCACGGACTCACCGCTGTTGTTGTACGCCTTGATCGTGTACGTGTGCGCGGTGCAGGTGCCCAGGCCGCTGTGCGTGGCGGAGGTGCCGGTGACGGTGGCGCGCACGGTGCTGCCCTCGTACACCCGGTAGCCGGTGACGGTGCCGGTGGAGGCGCCCCAGCTCAGCGAGATGGAGCTGTTGGTGACCGAGGTGACGCTCGGGTTGCCGGGCTTGCCGGGCACGCCCGCGGGCGGCGGCGAGGAGCTGGGCGGGGTGCCGCCGGTGCAGCTGGTGCCGTTGACCGTGCAGTTGGTGGGGTTGCCCGAGCCGTTGGCGTTGAAGCCGAAGCTGGTCGAGGCGCCCGCGGCGAGGGTGCCGTTCCAGCCCACGTTGGTGGCCGTGACGTGCTGGCCGGACGTGGTCACCGCGGCGTCCCAGAACACGCCCATGGTGGTGCCGGACGGCAGGTCGAACTGCACGTTCCAGCTGGTGATGGTCGACGAGGAGTTGTTGGTGACGGTGAACTTGCCCTCGTACCCGCTGCCCCAGCTGGAGACCTTGGTGAAGGTCGCGGTCGCGGCGTGGGCCGGCGAGGACGCGACGAGGGAGATGGCGCCGGCCAGCAATGCCACGCCGAGCGTGGCGAGACCGGCCCGCAGGGACCTTCTCATGGCGCGGTTGTCCTTTCGCAGAGAGCGCGCGGCGGGCGACGGCTTCGGGGAGCACGTCGCCCGACGGCGAGCTGTGAGGAACGGTCAAGCGCTCATGAGGGCCTTGCGGCAACCCTAATTTAAAGACGGTTAACAGTAAAGAGTGTTGTCGATTCTGGCAGATAAAAGAGGGCGCCCCGGTGCCGTGGGGCGCCCTCCTCCCGGCTCACCAGTTGTGGCCGGCGGTGTAGGAGATCTGGGCCAGCACGGCCTGGCCGGCGGTGTTCGGGTGGAAGTAGTCCCAGGTGGACACCTGCGACAGCGCGAACGGGTAGTTGAACACCGCGTTGTCGTCGAAGTCGCAGTTGGACCCGTACGCCGCGCAGGCCTGCGCGAGCTGGGCGTTGAAGTCGACCACCCGCTGGCGTACCCGGTCGCGCCGGGCCACGTCGGCGGCGGTGGTCGAGGTCGGGTTGGCCAGCAGCGACTGGCAGATGCCGAACAGCGACCAGGCGCTGCGGGCGGACGAGGAGCCCTTGCCGACCTCCCACAGCCGCTTCACGTCGGGGATCGAGATCAGCGCGACGCGCGCGTTCGGCAGGCCGCTCTTGAGCGTGGCCAGCGCCGTGTCGATCGACGCCCGGAACCCGGCCACCGAGGTCATGCTCGCCTCGGAGCTGGTGCAGGCGTCGTTGGCGCCGATCAGGATGGTCACGTAGTCGGCGTTGCGGCCGACCACCGCCGTCGCCTGGCCGGGCATGTCGGCGGCCTTCGCGCCGCTCCTGGCCTGGTTGTAGTTGCGGCCGCTGATGGCGGCGTTCTTGGCGAGGATCCGCCGGTAGTGGGAGCTGACCGACGCGTAGCCGCCGGTGCTGAAGGAGCGGTCGGTGCAGTCGCTGTACCAGCCGCAGGCGTTGAAGCCACGGGTGATCGAGTCACCCATGCTGGCCATCGAGTTGGGGACGGGGCCGACGGCGGCTGCCGGGGTCGCCGACAGCAGCGCCACGGCCAGACCGGCGGCGAGCGCGAGGGACGGGCGCGCGAGACGCATGGGAGCCTGCCTTCCGGGGGTACGAAGGAGGAACCTGATACCGCGCGGGCACGCGGTTACCGAAGGGTAATATCCAGGTGACCTAGGTCACAAGAGTTATGTCCCTATTGGCCGTCCGCTTCGGACAGGCCCGCCTCGACCTGGTACGCCGCCCGTGCCCCGCCGTCGCCGAGCGCCACCTGGTCCGGCACCAGCAGCCGGTACGCCAGATCCCGCCCGGCCTGCGGCAGCAGCGCCAGCAGCCGGGTCAGCGGGTCCAGCCGGCCCGGCACGAAGACCTCGAACCGGGGACGGCGGATCACCCGCTCCACCGCCGCGGCCACGTCGGCCGGACGCAGCCGCGGCACCGAGCCGTGGCTCGTACCCAGCGCCAGCTCCGTCTCCACCACCGACGGCATGACCAGGCTGACGTGTACGCCGGTGCCGCGCAGCTCCTGGCGGACGGCCGCGGCGTACCCGTACACCGCGTGCTTGGTGGCGGCGTAGGTCGCCTCCCCCGGCGGGCTGATCCGGCTGGCCGCCGACGCGACGGTGACGACCTGCCCGCGACCACGGGCGCGCATACGCGGCACGGCGGCCAGGAAGCCGTGCCGGACGCCGTGCACGTTGACGTCGAACTGCCGCCGCGCGGCCCGCTCCGGCTCCGCCCCGAACGGGCCCACCCACATCACGCCCGCGTTGTTGACCAGCACGTCCACCGGCCCGTACGCCTGCTCGGCGGCGTCCAGGAACGCGTCCACGGAGTCCTGCTCGGTGACGTCGAGCCCGACCGCGCGCGACTCACCCGGCAGCGCCGCGGCCGTCGCCTCCGCCGCCGCGAGGTCGAGGTCACCGAGCACCACGCGCGCGCCCGCTCCGGCCAGCCGCGCGGCCACCGCCGCGCCGATCCCCCGGGCCGCCCCGGTCACCGCCACCGTCAGCCCGGCCACGTCCCGTCCCACTGCCGCACTCCCCTCGCCCATGTGGTCGCAGACCCTACCGTCCGCCAAGCACTCCACCCGCCCGCCCGATCGCCCCGCCCGCGCCGCACCCCGCCACGCCCCGGCATGATCGTTCGATTTGCCTGGCACATGGGCGTATCTCGTGCCGTCATACGCCCATGTGCCAGGCAAGTCGGATGACCTTGGGCGGGGCGCGGCGCTCCGTCGGGTCAGGAGTGTTGATCTGGGGACTTCACAGGTGGTGGGTGAGCGGGCACGATGGGTGCCATGCCTGAGGGGGGACGGCTGGCCCGCGCACGCGAGCTGGTGCGCCGACTCGACTTCCCGGCTGCCCGGCAACTGCTCCGGGACCAGCTCGCGCTCGCGCACCAGGACCCGCGCCACGCCGACGCGGCCGAGGCCGACACCGCCGCGCTGTACGCCGGCGTGCTGCTGCACCTGGGCGAGCCGCACGCGGCCCGCAGCTGGGCCGCGTACGCCCACGCCGCCGCGCAGGCGCTGCACGGCGACCTGGACCGGCGCACCCTGCACGCGCTCGGCGTGCTGGCGGTCTGCCTGCACCGCACCGGTGCGCTGGACCGGGCGGCCGACGTCTACGACGACCTGATCCGCGACCTGTCGCGGGCCGACGGACCCGACGCCGACCGCACGCTGGCCGCCCGCGCGGACGCGGCCGTGGTCGAGCACGCCCGCGGCAGCTGCGCCGACGGGCGCCGCCACCTCGCCGAGGCGCTCGCCGCGCACGTGTCCCGGCACGGCCCGGGACATCCGGTCAACGTACGCATGACCGTCCGGCTGGCCGGGATGTGGCGCGACTGCGGCGACCTCGACCGGGCGCACGAGCTGCTGGAGCAGGCCCGCGAGGAGTCCGCCTGGCTGCCCGCCGACGACGACACGCACCGGCTGCTGCAGGCCGCCACGGGGGCCGCGGCCGACGCCGAGCACCGCTGCGGCACGCCCCCGCCGGAGGAGCAGCGCCTGCGGGCTGCCGACCCCGGGCCGGGCGTGCTGCCGGTGCTGGTGCCCCACCCGGACGACCTCATCCCGGGGCCGCACCACACCGGCCCTGGCCCCGCCGGGGACGCCGGCGAGTGGCCCGACGACGAGATCTTCGAGCGGTACGACGACCCCGCGCGCATCCGCCGCACCCGTCAGGCCCCGTTGTCCCCCGACGCCGGGGACGCATCCGGCCACCACCCCGCGACGGGCGGCGCACCCTCCACCGGCAGCCGGCCCGACCGGCACACGCCTCCGGCCGGCGACTGGCCGGAGCAGCACGGGATGCGCGACCGCACGTGGCCGGAGCAGCGCACGGCACGCGACGGCGGCCCGCCGGAGGGGAGCGGTCCGACCGTCGGGTTCGGCGGGCAGCAGGTGCCGGTGGTGTATCCGGACCGGACCGGCCGGTCCGCGCCGAGCAGGCAGGATCTGCCGTTCCCGGTGCCGACCACGCCCCCGCCGGGCCTGCGCACGTCGTACTCCCCGCCCGTGCGCAGGCGGCGCGGCGCGGGGGCGGCGGCGCTGGCCGTGTGCGCGGCGCTGGTCGCCATCACCGCGCTGGTAGGCGCGTTCCTGCTGGCCGACGGGTCCGATCCGGACGCCGAGCCGACGCCGCCCGCCGCCGCCACCTCGGTGCCGCCGCCGTCGGCGCCCCCGGCCGCGACCGGGCTGACCCTCGCCGACGAGGGCGAGAAGCTGCGCGTCAGCTGGCAGTACCCGGCCGGGGTGGCCGCGGCGGTGGTGCTGTCGGCGGCCCCGGCCGGTGAGCCGATGCGCGCCATGCAGTCGCTGCCCGCCGGGACGGAGACGTTCACGCTGCCCGGCCTCAGCCCACGGCGTGACTACTGCGTCACCGTCACCCTCGTGTACAGCGCCGAGCAGACCGTGATGTCACCGCCGGTGTGCACCGATCGCGGGCGGTCCCCCGCGGCCCGCCCCTGATCCGCCCACCGTTACCGCACCGCACGCGCCGCCGCCGAGGCGGCCAGCTCGCGCAGCCACAGGCTCTCCCGCTTGCGCCGCTCCATGAGGGCCAGCACCGCGGGCGGCAGCGCGCCGTGCCGCAACTGCTGGGCGACGAGCCCGGCCAGCGTCATCACCGGCAGGTCGTAGGAGCTGTCCACCGCGAACGTGAGCAGCTCGGCGACCAGGTCCGGCGGCAGGTCCGGCGGCAGCAGCGGGCACACCGCGCCGAGCACGCTGTCCACCGGCCAGCCGCCGTGCGCGCGGCGCTGCCGCAGGAGCGCCCGCACCAGCGCCGTCAGCTGCGGGCGGGGCAGCGCGGCCACCGGCTCCAGCAGCGGCCGCAGCCCCGCGCCTCCCCCGGCGCGGCGCGCGGCCACCAGCCCGGCCGCGGCGGCGTCCAGGTCACCGCTCGTGATCCAGGCCGTGACCTGGTCGGCGTGTTCGGCATAGGTCACCGGCCGGGACATCTGCCACCCGCCCGGATCGGCACTCCACCCGGCACCCCGCACCGGTCACCCGGCGGCTCTCCGTGCTCGGCAAGACAGTCCACAATGGTCGGCATCGTCATGCCGGCGGAGTCTAGGCAGGGGGACCGACAAACACGGATCCGCCGACCCCGGCGGGACCGGGATCGGCGGATCGAGGTGCGGAAACGGCTCAGCCGGCGCGGCGGTTCGCCCACAGCCGGGGCCCGTGGCCCTGGCTCTTCTTGGGCGCGAACGCCTGCTTGCCGTACGCCTGCTGCTGGCCGGACTGCTTGCCCTTGGCGCGCCGCTCGGCGCGGTTCATCGGCTGCTGCTCGGCCTCGGCGGTCTCGTCCGGCGCGGGCTGCTCCGAGCTGTGATCTTCACGCATGAGTGTCTCCTACGGATGCGGCACGCCGACAGCCGCCGTCGCGGGCAGGGCGTGGGGAAAAGACGGATCAGGCGCGCGGCCCTCGACGGGGCGGCGCGGCACGCTCGCCGCGCACGTCGAGCGGCGCGGGCGTGGGGATCACGCTCAGATGTACATGCGCAGGAGCCTAGCAGGCCCCACGATGATCCGCACCTGCGAAACGGCCCACCCGTGGCCGAGGCGCCCGCCATGCCGGGGGAACGGCATGGCGGGCGTTCGATCACGCCGGAGCGGCGATCAGACGCGGGTCAGCTTGACCGCGTCCGCGATGACGTAGCCGGAGGTGCTGGTCCAGCGGCTGACGCCGACGGCGTTGTAGTCGCCCGCGGCCAGGGTGAACGTGCCGAGGGTGACCCATTTACCGCCGTTGGCCTGCTGGTTCACCTGGACGGTGGTGTTGCCGCCGGTGGTCACGACGACGTACGGCGTGGACGTGTTGTACCCCGCCACGGCCGGATACCAGACCTCGACCCGGTAGCTCGCGGTCGCCGGCACGGCGAACTTGTACCAGGCGGCGTCCGACACGGCCTGCGGGTTGGCGTACCGGTAGTCGGCGCCGTACCGCTGCGCCGAGTAGCTCGACGTGCCCCAGTTGGCCGAGGCGGTGAACCGGCCCGCGGTGGTGTTGTCGACGGTCTGCGTCCACGACGGCGGCGTGGTCCCGTTGACCAGCTGCATGAAGTACGTCCAGTTCCACCGCGAACCGGGGTCGGTGTGGGTGGCGCCGGGGACCTCGTTGTGGCCGATGATGTGGGCGCGGTCGCGCGGGATGCCGTACTTGCTGGTCACGCTGCGCACGATGGCCGCCGACGCCTGGTACATCGCCTCGGTGTACCAGCCGTCCTGCTCGACGTAGCCCTCGTGCTCGATGCCGATCGACTGGGTGTTGTACGTCCAGTTGCCGGCGTGCCAGGCCACGTCGGCCTCGCGCACCATCTGCGTCACGGCGCCGCCCTTGGAGACGACGTAGTGGGCGCTGACCTGAGCGGCCGGGTTCTGGAACCAGTTGATCGCGCTGCTGTACGAGCCCTGGATGGTGTGGATCACCACGTAGTTGATGTTGTAGTCGGACTCGCGGCTGGCGTTGGTGTAGTTGCTGGTGCTGGCCGGCACCCAGGCCGCCGGGCCGTAGTCGGTGCTGGCCTGCGCGGCGGTGGGCACGGCCAGCAGCGTGCCGAGCGTCAGCGCGACGCCGCCGCCGAACGCCGCGGCACGGCGCAGCAGAGGTGACAGGGTGGCCACCATGGAGGTCCTCCCGGGGTAAGAGGGACTGGTGGCCTGACATTAATGAGAATGCATCGATTCCGTCGAGAACCTACAAGTAACAACTAGACGACGAAACTTAGCTACGTCCTAAGCCGAGGGTTAAGAAGGGCACCTTCTACCACGCATAGCGTGCTGAGCCGCTGCTCGTCTCGCTGACGCGATCCGACGAAGGTGCCCCTCCTTTCAGTGGGTGCGGCGGTGGAGGAGGTCGAAGATGTGGCGGCCGGCGGCGACGCCGCGCTGCTCGAACTTGGTGACCGGGCGGTGCGCGGGGCGGGGGGCGAAGCCGTCGTGCAGGTTGGCCAGGCCGTCGGCGGCGGCGAGCACCTCGGCCATCTGCTCGGCGTAGTCGGCCCAGTCGGTCGCGCAGTGCAGGATGCCGCCCACGGCCAGGCGCGAGCGGATCAGCGCCACGTTGTCCGGCTGGATCAGGCGGCGCTTGTGGTGGCGCGCCTTGGGCCACGGGTCGGGGAAGTAGACGTGCACGGCGGCGAGGGAGTCCGGGGCGATCATGTGCCGGAGCAGGTGCAGCGCGTCGCCCTGGGCGACCCGCACGTTCGTCAGCCCGCGCTCCTCGACCACGGCCAGCAGGTTGCCCAGGCCGGGCGGGAAGACCTCGACCGCCAGGTAGTCGCGGCCCGGGTCGGCCGCGGCCATGGCCACGGTGGCGTCGCCCATGCCGGAGCCGATCTCCAGCACCAGCGGCGCGCTGCGGCCGAACAGATCCGCCGGGTCCAGCGGTGGGTACGGGTCGGCGATGGTGACCCCGTACGTCGGCCACAGCCTGGTCAGCGCGTCCTCGTGCCGCCCGCTCACCCGCCCGCGACGGGGGTAGAAGGTGGTGATGCGCGTCATGTGGCGGCCGTCTTCGCGCGTGCCGGCCAGGTCAGAGGTGGTCACAAGACAGTCAGGATACAGCGACGGCCCCCCGCGCCTGCCGGGCGCGAGGGGCCGCACGGACCGCGTCAGGTCACTTGACGAGCGGCTGGCCCTGCTTGTCGTCGAACTTGCCGATCAGGATCATGATGAAGTCGATGAACGTCCAGATGCCGAAGGCGCCGAGCGTGATCAGCTGCAGGATGCCGGTGCCGATCTTGCCGGTGTAGAAGCGGTGCACGCCCAGGGTGCCCAGGAAGATGCAGAGCAGCAGGGTGACGAGCCAGGACTTGCCGGTGGTGGCCGGAGCGGTGGTCACAGTCGTTTTCCTTCGGATCAAGAGGTGTAACCGATCACCGAGCCGTGATCGGCGAGTTCGGACCGTAACAACAGTCACCCCTGGTAACAACCGTCACTCGGGCACACCGTCCTGGCTTGACGGTTGATCAGCAGACGCGGTCGACCGGTATCCGGGCGACGGAGGCGGCGCCGGCGGGCAGCTGCTGCACGACCCCGCCCCTGGTCCAGAAGTCCGCCGCGTCGACCTGCTTGCGCAGCTGCTTGTCCTGCTCAGGGGTCGCCACGATCACCTCCAGGGTGCGCACGCCCATCTTCGCGTCGGCGGCCACCTCCTTGCGGCCGAGCGGGATACCCCACGCGACCCAGCGGCCGCCGTCGCGCACGATCTCCCCCACGTACGGGAAGTGCGCGTTGGTGCCGCCGCCGGTCACGAAGATCCAGAGCTTGCCGCCGTCGTACGCGGGCTGCCACTGCCCCGTCAGGTTGACCTGATACCCGACGGCGAGCGCAGAGCCGACCGACCCGTACTGGTCGACGTCCACGTCGAGGACCAGGCAGTCGGTGCCCGGACCGGCCCACGGCACCGACGACGGCGAGGGCGGCGCCGACGGCGACGGCGACGCGGTGTGGCCTGCCGAGGCGCCAGGCGTGGCAGCGGACGTCGCGGCGGCCGGGACGTCGTCTTTGAACAGCACCGGGACCAGCGCCGTGACGAGCGCCGCGAGCACCGCGCCGCCCGCGCCCAGACCGGCCACCGTCAGCGCGGTGCGCCGATCCGCCTCGGCCCTGTCCGGAGGCGGCACTCGGCGGCGGCTCGCCCGGGCGGCGCGCAACTGCGCGACGAGCACGGCGAGCGCCCCGAGGAGGAGCACGGCCACGATGCCGGGCACGCCGACCATGAGGAAACCGAAATAGGCGGCACAGACGACCACGATCGCGGCCCCGGCATAGGGGACGATCGTGCGCGGGGAGGCAGGATTGGTCACAGGCCACTATCGATCGCTTTCGTCACCGAGCGCAATGGTCCGACTCATCGGAGTGACGACACTTCCGGAGTGATCCGGCGGCACCCGCCGGAGTGATCCGGCGATGACCGGATGCGCGCGCCGGGCCGACCGGTTACCATCGTGCCAACCGAGCGATGCCGAAGGAGGAGCCATGACCCACGCGCTCTCCGCATCGTTCGTCGTACGCGTAGCCGACTCGGGCCGCGCGTAGTCATCCTTCGATCACCGCGCCCCGGCGCGCGGTGGTCGAACCCGGCCTCCCCCTCGCGTACGGGCGCCTGTTCCCCGAGGTGAGGTCATGAGCCTTCCGGACAAGCCGACCATCGACGGTCTCCCTGACAAGTGGGCGCAGCGCTGGGAAGAACAGCGCGTGTACCGCTTCGACCGCGACGCGCCACGTGAGCGCGTGTTCGCCATCGACACCCCGCCCCCGACGGCCAGCGGCGAGCTGCACGTGGGGCACGTGTTCTCGTACACCCAGACCGACGTCATCGCCCGTTTCCAGCGCATGCGGGGCCGGGCCGTGTTCTACCCGATGGGGTGGGACGACAACGGCCTGCCCACCGAGCGCCGGGTGCAGCAGTTCTACGGGGTGCGCTGCGACCCGTCGCTGCCCTACGACCCGCACTTCACCCCGCCGGAGAAGCCGGGCAAGGCCCAGGTGCCGATCTCGCGGCGCAACTTCATCGAGCTGTGCGAACGTCTGACCGCCCGCGACGAGGAGGCGTTCGAGCAGGTGTGGCGGCTGGTGGGGCTGTCGGTGGACTGGTCGCTGCTCTACACCACCATCGGCACGCGGGCCCGCGCCGTGTCGCAGCGCGCCTTCCTGCGTGCGCTGGAGCGCGGCGAGGCGTATCCGGCGCAGGCGCCGACGCTGTGGGACACCACGTTCCGGACCGCGGTGGCCCAGGCGGAGCTGGAGGACCGGGAACGGCCGGGGGCATACCACCGGCTGGCCTTCCACCCCGACGGGACCGCACCGATCATCGTGGCCACGCAGAGTCAGCCGGTGGTCGTGGCGACCACGCGCCCGGAGCTGCTGCCCGCCTGCGTGGCGCTGGTGGCGCACCCCGACGACGAGCGCTACCGGCCGCTGTTCGGCAGCACGGTGCGCACGCCGCTGTTCGGGGCGCGGGTGCCGGTGCTGCCGCACCGCCTGGCCGACCCGGCCAAGGGCACCGGCATCGCCATGGTGTGCACCTTCGGCGACACCACCGACGTGATCTGGTGGCGCGAGCTGGACCTGCCCACCCGTCCGGTGCTCGGCTTCGACGGCCGCTTCCGGCCCGACGCGCCCGACGGGCTGTCCGAGACCGGCCGCGAGCTGTATGGACAGCTCGCCGGGGCCACCGTGCACACCGGGCGGGAGCGGGTGACCGCGCTGCTGCGCGAGCACGGCGAGCTGCTCGGCGAACCCGAGCCGATCACCCACCCGGTGAAGTTCTACGAGCGCGGCGACAAGCCGCTGGAGATCGTGTCGACCCGGCAGTGGTACATCCGCAACGGCGGGCGCGACGCCGCGCTACGCGAGCACCTGCTCGCCCGCGGACGCGAGCTGGCCTGGCAGCCGCCGCACATGCGCACCCGATACGAGCACTGGGTGCACGGCCTCGCCGGAGACTGGCTGATCAGTCGCCAGCGCTTCTTCGGCGTGCCCATCCCGGTGTGGTATCCGCTGGACGCCGACGGGCAGCCCCTGCACGACCGCCCGATCACCCCGGCCGAGGAGGCGCTGCCGATCGACCCCAGCTCCGACGCCCCGCCCGGCTACACCGAGGATCAACGCGGGCGGCCCGGCGGCTTCACCGGCGACCCGGACGTGATGGACACCTGGGCCACCTCCTCGCTCACCCCGCAGATCGCGGGTGGCTGGGGCTTCGACGACGCCCTCTTCGCCAAGGTGTTCCCGATGGACCTGCGGCCGCAGTCCCACGAGATCATCCGTACCTGGCTGTTCGCGACGGTGCTGCGCGCCCACACCGAGCACGGCACGCTGCCCTGGCGCACCGCCGCCATCGCGGGCTGGATCCTCGACCCCGACCGCAAGAAGATGTCCAAATCGGTCGGCAACGTGGTGACGCCGCTGGGGCTGCTGCGGGAGTACGGCTCCGACGCGGTGCGCTACTGGGCCGCCGCCGCCCGGCCCGGCGCCGACACGGCCTTCGACACCGGGCAGATGCGGGTGGGGCGGCGGCTCGCCATGAAGATCCTCAACGCCACCCGGTTCGTGCTCGGGCTCGGCGCGCCCGGCCCGGCCGCCGCGGTGACCGAGCCGCTGGACCGTGCCCTGCTCGCCGCGCTCCGCCCCGTGATCGACGAGGCGGCGAACGCGCTGGAGCAGTACGACGCCGGCCGTGCCCTGGACACCGCGGAGCGCTTCTTCTGGCTGTTCTGCGACGACTACCTGGAGCTGGTGAAGCAGCGCGCGTACGGGCAGCACGGCGACGCGGCCGCCGACTCGGCGCGGCTGGCGCTGCGCACCGCCCTGTCGGTGCTGCTGCGCCTGCTCGCCCCGGTGCTGCCGTTCGTGACCGAGGAGGCCTGGTCCTGGTGGCAGCCCGGCTCGATCCACCGTGCCCCGTGGCCGTCCCCGTCCGACCTGGACGGCCACGCCGGTGACCCCGCCCTGCTGACCGCCGCGACCGAGGCGATCGAGGCGGTGCGCCGGGCCAAGTCCGCCGCCAAGGTGTCCATGCGCACGCCCGTGCCCCTGCTCACCGCCCCCGACGACGCCTACTTCCCGCTCATCGAGCGAGACATCCGCGACGCCGGCGTGATCGAGTCCGTCACCCGCCACCCCCACCCCACCTACCTCGCCCACCTGTGAAGGAAGGGCACCTTCTTATCGCTATCCGTAGTAGAAGGTGCCCTTCTTAACGCACCCAGTGAGGGCGGGCGGGGCGGGTGGTCTGTTGATCGCGATCTCGTGTCAAAAGGTGGGGCTGGACCGCACTTTGTGACACGAGACCGCGATCAACGCGGCCGATCCGGAGCCGGACCTGCGGGCGAACCACGGCCGGCCCCGGGGCGGGCCGGGTCAGTACGGGTACGCGCGGGTCTCGGTGGCCTTCACCGCGGCCCAGACCTCCGTCCCGGGGAGCAGGCCGAGGGAGGCCGCGGCGGCGGGGGTGATCTCGGCGGCGGCGTGGATCGGGCCGCCCAGCTCGACGCGCAGGTGGTCGCCGTGCGGCAGCACCCCGACCACCGTCGCCGCCCACGTGTTCCGGGGGCTGCCCGCGGGCCGCTGCGGATACAGCGCCACGGCCGAGGGCGGGAACGCGAGGAACGCCTCACCGTGCACCTCGTCGTCGGCGACCATGGTGAACCCGCCGTCCAGGGTGACGTCGTGCCCGGCCGCCCGGCCGCGGTAGAGGTTCAGCCCGACGAGGCGGGCCACGTACTCCGTGCGCGGGCGCGCGGTGACCGTGGCGGCGTCGCCCTCCTGCACGATGCGCCCGTCCTCGATGATCACCAGCCGGTCCGCGAGCACCAGCGCGTCCAGCGGATCGTGCGTGATCAGCAGGGTCGCGCCCTCGTGCGCGCGCAGGTCGTGGTGCAGCCGGGCGCGCGTCTCCATCCGGGTCCGCGCGTCCAGCGCGGCCAGCGGCTCGTCCAGCAGGAGCAGATCAGGGTGTACGGCCAGCGCCCGCGCCAGCGCCACCCGCTGCGCCTGCCCTCCGGACAGCTGCCGGGGGCGCCGCGCGGCGTACTCCGCCAGCCCGAAGCGCTCCAGCCAGCGCTGCGCCTCGGCGCGGGCGGCGCGGCGGCCGTCGCCCCGGGAGCGGGGCCCGAAGGCGACGTTCTCGAGCGCGGACAGGTGCGGGAAGAGCAGGTGGTCCTGGAACACCACGCCGACGCGGCGGCGCTCGGGCGGCACGTACACGTCGGCCGCCGGGTCGTCGAGGAGCACCTCGCCCAGGCGCAGCCGCCCGCCGTGCAGCGGCAGCAGCCCGGCCAGGGCACGCAGCGCGGTGGTCTTGCCCGCGCCGTTGGGCCCGAGCAGCGCGACGACCTCGCCCGGTCCGGCGGTGAGCGCCACGTCCAGCCGGAACCGGGGCCGCTCGACCACGAGGTGCGCGCTGAGCAGCGCTCGCTCGGCGGGCCACCCGCCCACCAGGGTCACGGGATCGGCGCGCGGCCCCGGCGGATCAGTCACGTTCGACGACCACGTTGGTGGACTTGATGACGGCGACCGCGACGCTGCCGATGTCGAGGCCCAGCTCGTCGACGGCCTCGCGGCTCATCAGCGACACCACCCGGAACGGCCCAGCCTGGATGTCGACCTGCGCCATGACGGTGTCCTTGACGATGGCGGTGACGATGCCGCGCATCCGGTTGCGGGCCGAGGAGCGGTCCGCGCGGCCGTCGGGGTCGTCGGCCCGCGCGCGGGCGTACGCCGCCAGGTCTCCCCCGGCCACCACCCGATGCCCGTGCTCGTCGCGGCGGGCGGGCAGCCGCCCGGAGTCGACGAGCCGGCGCACCGTGTCGGCGCTGACGCCCAGCAGCTCCGCGGCCTCGCCGATCCGGAATGCGGTCATGCGCCGAATCTACCCCTCGCATCTGCGACGGCCCGGCGTCCTTGGCCCGACCCCGGCCCGCCGGGCTCGATCATCGCGCGATCTTGGACGCGCGGCCGCGACCCACCCCGTGGTCGCGGCCGCGCGGAGCCCGTCCAGGTCAGGCCTGGCGAACGGCCTCGCCCTCGATCTCGATCTTCAGCGTCTTGCCGAGCATCATGCCGCCGGTCTCCAGCGCCTGGTTCCAGGTCACGTTGAAGTCCTCGCGGTCGATCTCGGTGGTCGCGCTGAAGCCGATGACCTCCTGGCCGTACGGGCTCTTCTGCACGCCACCGAACTCGAGCTCCAGCTCGACGCGCTTGGTGACGTCCTTGATGGTCAGGTCGCCGACGAGGATGAAGTTCTCGCCGGACACCGCGCGCAGGCCGGTGCTGCGGAAGCTCAGCTCCGGGTACTTCTCGGCCTCCAGGAAGTCGCCGGTGCGCAGGTGGTTGTCGCGGTCGGCGACGCCGGTGTCGATGCTGGCCGCCTGGATCACGGCGTTGACCGAAGAGTCCAGCGGCTCCTCCGCGATGACGATCTCACCGGCCACGTCCTTGAACGCGCCGCGCACCTTGCTCACCACCAGGTGCCGGATGACGAACCCGACCCGCGTGTGGGCGGCGTCGAGCACGAAGGTGCCGGCGGTGGGGATGGTGAGACCGTGCCAGGTACGGGTGTTCGTGGTCATGACGATGTCCTCCAGGTTCGTGGCGGAAGCCTTTACGTGATGGTTCAACTATACGCGCCGCAACGATATTTCCACCTCATGGCCCGGAACTTTTCCGGCGTGTCGGACGCGACGGTGCGGCTTCTGCGAGGATTGCGTGACATATAGGCAACTGCGGGGGCGCCCACAGTCATGCACCACGTGAACCACTTCTACGGCCACGCCGCGATCCTGGGCGCGTGGTGCGGGCTGACCGACCCGCAACCGCGGGTGCGCGGCTACCTGCAGCACGGCTGGAACATCGGGGACGGCTGGGAGCTGCACGCCCGCATCGAGGGACACGACCCGCTGCTGGTGTGGTCCGAGCAGACCCGCCGCCGCGCCTGGTCACTGGGCCGCCGCAACGTGTTCGTGCTGGGCGCGCCGTGGGCGTACCTGCTGCGGATGGCGCCCGAGAAGCCCGCCGCGCGCGCCGGGACCGTGTTCTATCCCTTCCACGGCTGGGAGAAGCAGGAGGTGCTCGGCGACCACCGGCGGCTCGTGGACACCATCCGCGCGGTGGAGACCGAGCCGGTCACCATCTGCCTGCACTGGAACGAGTACACCGCACCCCGGGTCCGCGACGTGTACGAGCGGGCCGGGTTCGAGGTCGTCTGCCACGGCCGGCGCGGCTGGGGGCGGCGCGACGGCGACCCGGACTTCCTGCACCGCCAGCTCGCCACGCTGCGCCGGCACCGGCGGGTGGCGTCCAACCGGCTGTCCACCGCGGTCCTCTACGGCATCACCGCGGGCTGCGAACCCGCCGTGTACGGCGACCCGATGACGCTGGACGGCGAGGACCAGACCATGGGCGGCGCCGAGCGGGTCCGCCGCCAGTGGGCGCCGCTGCACGGCGAGCAGGTGGACCTGGCCACCGCCCGCGCGATCGCCCACGACGAGCTGGGCCTGGCCCACCTCGCCTCCCCCGCCGAGCTGCGCGCGCTGCTCGGCTGGCCGGAGCCGCCCGGCGCGGACGCCCCGCCCGGCCTTCCGGCGCGCGCCACGACGGCCGACGCCCGGCCCGCCACGCTGGTCACGACAGTGAAGGAGGCGGCGTGAGCACGGTCGAACGCGATCGCCCGGCCACTGCGGGGACGGTGGCGCGGACCCCGGTGGAGATGCCGCACTGGTCCGATCTCACCGGCCCGCCGGGCCCGTGCGGCGGCCGTGCCGCTGCGGCGCTGCTGGCCCGCGCCGTGCCACCGCAAGCCCGGGTGCTGGTCGCCGGGCCGCACGACCCGGCCCTCGTCGCCGGGCTCCCCGTGCCGCCCGAACGGATCACCTGGCTGCTGCGCTCCCGCCAGGACGCCGTCGACGCGGCGCGGGCCGTCGGCGCGGAGGTGGTCTGCGGCGGGCCGGAGGCGGTCGCCGGGCGCGCGTACGACGTGATCGTGGCCCTGGACGGGCTGGACCGGGTCGTGTCGGCCGAGGGTCCGCAGCCGGGCTGGGTGCCGGCACTCGACGCGCTCGCGGCCCTGCTCACGCCGGGCGGGCTGCTGCTGCTCGGCGTGGCCAACCCGCTGGGCGTACACGAGCTGACCGCGCTGACGCCCACTCCCCACGAGGCGGCCGACCGGCACTGGCACGCGCCCGCCGCCGCCGATCCCGAGCGGCCCGGCAGCCCGGACCGGCTGCGCGCGGTGCTGGCCCGCGACGGCCTGACGATGCGCCGCCTGTGGCTGGGCTACCCCGACCCGCTCGCCCCCGCGTTGCTGCTCGACCCGGAGGCCTGCGGCCCCGACGCGCCCGGGGGTATGGGCGCGGCGGTGGACCTCGCGCTCGCGGGCGCCTGGGCGGGCAGGGACGGAGCAGCGGTGCTCAGTGACCCGCACGCCCTCGCGGCCGACGCGCTCGCCAACGGGCTGGGCCCGGCCTTCGCCCCGCTGTGGCTGGTGGCGGCCGTACGGCCGAGCACCACGGTGCCGCAGGCCGACGCATCCGCCGGACCAGGCATCCCGGAAGGTGCCCTCGCAACTTCTGGGATGCATCCCGGCCACGGACCGATGCCGGAGAGCGGTGAGCGGCCGGCCGCCCGTCCGGGCGCGGTGTTGCCGGAGCTGATCCATGCCGAGCCCGCCACGGGGCCATATGCGGTGACCTGGACCTTCACGGGAGGCGAGCGCGCTGCCGGCACATCGGCCGCCCCGGACGGCGAGCTGTTCGGGATCACGCGGGACGTCGCGGCGGCGGCGGGACCTGTACCTGCCGGGCCCGGGTTCGAGCGGGTGCTGCGGGACGCGTGCCGCCGCCGGGACACGCCACGTGCGCGCGCGCTGCTGACGGCGTACGCGGACTGGCTGCGCGGCCACGCCGACGAGCAGGGGGAGGTCGCCGGGGCCTACGCGTGCGCGGGTCTGGACGGGCTGGCGCTGTCGCCCGGCGGCCCGGCCGTGCTCGACCCGTCGTGGTCGGCAGGAGCACGGCCGTTCCCGGTGGTGCTGGCGCGCACCCTGCACCGGTTCGCGGAGCGGCTGCTGATCAGCGGTGCCGTGCACCCGTGGCCCAGCACGCTGGACGCCGCTGAACTGACGCCGGTCCTGATCGGCGCGGCCGGGGACCGGCCGGACCCGGCCGCGGTGACCGCCGCGGTGGAGTTCGACGCGGACCTGCGGGCCGCCGCGGCGGGGCTGGATCAGGCCGGGCGGGACCGGCTGGCGCGGCGGGCCGCCGCGGTCGGCACCGGCACCGCGCCCGACGTCGCCGCGTATCGGGAGCTGCTGCTGGCCGACCGGCGGCTGCGCGGCGAGCTGGCGCACACGCGCGGGGTGGCGGCCCGCGCGGAGCAGCAGCGGCGGGCCGCCGAGGAGGCGGCACGGGCCGCGCGGCAGACCGTCGCGCAGCTGAAGGGCTCGGCGAGCTTCCGGCTGGGCCGGGCGCTGCTCGCCCCGGCCCGCTGGGCACGCGGGGCGGCCCGGCGGCTCCGCCGCAGGTAGGTGGATATGCCCAGCTCAAGTGCGATGTATCCCACAAAACCTGGCAGATCGGCGATCTCCGGGCAGGCTTGAGCATCCCCGCCTCCTCCCCCGAAGGTGCCGTGATGCCGCAGCTCACCCGGATGACCCGTCTCACTCTGGTGGCCGTGGTCGCCGGGGCGGTCGTCGCCGCCGGGGCCATGCCCGCCGCGGCGCTGGCCAACTGGGCCGTGGAGCAGTCCGCGCCGGCGTACGACGAGCTGCCGGAGGTGCTCAAGCACCCGACCACGGCGCAGGCGAGCTACCTGTACGCCAACGACGGCAAGACCGTGGTCACCACCTTCTACGACGAGAACCGGCGCGACGTGACCCTGGCCGAGGTGGCCCCGGTCGCGGCGCAGGCCGTGGTCGCGGCCGAGGACGCGCGCTTCTACTCGCACCACGGCGTCGACCTCAAGGGCGTGCTGCGCGCGGTGGTCGCCAACGGCACCAGCGGCGGCGTCTCCCAGGGCGCCTCGACGCTGACCATGCAGTACGTGCGCAACGTGCTCAAGGGCGACCCGTCGCTGTCGCCGGAGGAGCGGGCGGCCGCCACCGAGCAGTCCGCCACCCGCAAGATCCGTGAGGCGCGGTACGCGCTGGCGGTGGAGAAGCAGCTCACCAAGGAGCAGATCCTCGAGCGCTACCTGAACATCGCGTACTTCGGCGCCGGGGCGTACGGCATCTACGCCGCCTCGCACACGTACTTCTCGAAGGACCCGGCGAAGCTGACCCTGGGCGAGGGATCGCTGCTGGCCGGGCTGCTGCAGTCGCCCGAGGCGGACAACCCGCTGACCGGCGACGAGAAGCAGGCGCTCGGCCGGCGCGAGTACGTGCTGGCCGCGATGACCGGCACCGGCGCGATCACGCAGGCGCAGGCCGACGCGGCGCGCGCGGTCACCCCGAAGTTCAAGCGCGGCGCCAGCCCCAACGACTGCACCGCCTCGCGCGCGGGCTGGGGCTTCTTCTGCGACTACTTCCGCAGCTGGTGGCGGGACCAGAGCGCGTTCGGCGACACCGCCGAGCAGCGCGAGCAGGCGCTGCGGCAGGGCGGCTACCGCATCGTCACCACGCTGGACCCGAAGCTGCAGAACGCGGCCCAGCAGCAGGTCACCAAGGTGTACGGGTACGCGAACAAGCGCGCCCTGCCGATGGCCGTGGTGCAGCCGGGCACCGGCAAGGTGCTGGCGCTGGCGGTCAACCGGCACTACAGCGCCGCGGCCGGCGCCGGCAACACCATGAACCAGCTCGTCGCGGGCGGCGGCAGCGTCTACGGCTACCAGGCCGGCTCGACGTTCAAGATGTTCACCATGCTCGCCGCGCTGGAGGCCGGCAAGACGCTGGACACCACTTTCGACTCGCCGTCGCGGCTGAAGACGATCTGGCCGGAGCCGAAGGACAGCCCGGTCAGCTGCGACGGCTACTGGTGCCCGAAGAACGACAACAGCTCCTGGATGGACGGCAGGCGCAACATGTGGACCGGTTTCGGCCGGTCGGTGAACACGTACTTCGTGTGGCTGGAGCAGGAGACCGGCGCGGACAAGACCATCGAGATGGCGCAGCGCCTCGGGGTGAAGTTCCGCCACCCGAACGATGCCGAGCACGCCGCGACCGACGCGGCCGGCTGGGGCTCGTTCGTGCTGGGCGCCTCGCTGACCACCCCGCTGGACCTCGCGAACGCGTACGCGACGCTGGCCGCCGACGGCCGCTACTGCACGCCGCAGCCGGTGGAGTCGGTGACCGACGCCGCGGGCCGCGCGCTGGACGTGGTCCACCCCGGCTGCGGCCAGGCGCTCGACCCGGAGGTGGCCCGCGCGGCGACCGACGCGGCGCGCTGCCCGGTCGGCCAGAGCGGCGCCTTCGGCCGCTGCGACGGCGGCACCGCGACCGCCGTGTCCGGGCTGCTCGGCGGCCGTCCCGTCGCGGGCAAGACCGGTAGCTCGCAGGACAACATGACGGAGACGTTCGCGGCGTTCACCCCGCAGCTCGCGGCGGCGGCGATCGCGGCCAACCCGGACAGCCACGCCGACGCGGTGGGCGCCGCGGTGCTGCCGAAGGTGTACCGGGCGGTCGCGCAGACGCTGGCCACCGGCTCGGAGGGGCTGGAGGTCAAGGACTTCCCGGCCCCGTCGCAGGAACGGGCGTTCGCCCCGCGCCAGCAGGAGCCCGAGGAGAAGCCGAAGCCTGACGAGTCCCGCGACGACCGTGAGCGCGACAACGACAACCGCCGCGGCAACGACGGCGACCACTCGGGCAACGGCAACGACAACCGCGGTGACGACGGCTCCGGCGACGACGGCGGCTCGGAGGACGAGGGCGGCTCCGGCGGCCGGGACGACAGCGGCAGCCGCTTCCGCCTGCCGTTCGGCATCGGCGGCTGACCAGCAGGACGTTAAGAAGGGCACCTTCTACATCGCAAAGCGATGAGAAGGTGCCCTTCTTAACTCGGTCAGGACAGCGGGGGGTAGGCGTTGGCCATCAGCTGCTGGAACTGGGCCGAGAACCACTGGCCCGAGATCGGGGCGTTGCCCAGCGAGCCGGTCATGTTGTTGCCGTTGAGCTGGTTACCGGTGTAGGTCGGGTCGCACATCCGGTCGAAGCCCTTGCCCTCGTCGTTCGGAATGAGGGAGCTGGAGCCGTCGGACTCGCCCGGAGGCTTGATCCAGACGTAGGCGTCGATGCCGGGCTGCGGCGCGGCGGTCGGGCGCTCGCCCATGCCGGCACCGGCCTGGTTGCACCAGTTGCCGGGGTGGATACGCCGGTCGATGCGCGACTGGTTGATGTAGGTGTCCAGCACGGTCGAGGTGCTGGCCGCGGTGGGACGGGTGGTCTGGATCGGCTGGCACGGGGTCTGCACGCAGTTGCCCCAGCCGTTGCGCGAGGTGTCGATCAGCATGCCGATGTTGGAGGTGAAGCCCTCCTGGACCAGGCGGTTGCGGAACGCCTGCGCGAACGACAGCTCGTCGGCGTAGTAGTTCCAGTCGACCCACTTGGCCTGGCGCACCGGCTGGCCGCCGATGGTGCCGCTGATGTTGATGTACGGCTCGACCAGCGCCGAGTAGTTGGAGGTGTTGGTGATGAAGCCGTGCACCTTGCTGACCGTGCTGCCCTCGGCGACCGCCGCCTCCTTCAGCTTGACCGCGGTCGGGCCGAAGTTGGTGTCCCAGCCGATCCAGCCGTGGTGGGCCGAGTCGATGTAGTTGTACACGTTCGCGATGGCGCCCAGCTTGTTCAGCGCGTACCCGACGCCCTTGACGTAGCCGCCGTTGGAGTTCATCGTGGCGCACTTGGCGATGTTGAGGTTGGTCACCAGGTTCGGCAGCGAGTCGATCTCGATGATCGCCACGATGCGCAGGTTGCTGTACTTCGTGTCGGACATGATCGCCGCGATCGGGTCGATGTACTCCGCCTTGTAGCGCGGCAGCTCGTCGACGCCCAGCTCACCGTTGGACGCGAGCGCCGAGCAGTCGCGGCCGGGCAGGTTGTAGATGACGAACTGGATGGTCAGCGCGGCGGAGCCGTTGGCGGCGTCCTGCAGCACGGCCTCGTCCAGGTGCGCCCGCAGGCCCATGGTGGTGCTGTTGCCCGCGATGGCCGCGATCCGGTCCAGCCAGATGCCGGTGGAGGTGTTGGCCACCCGCGAGCCGCCCGGCTCGGCGACGGCCCGGGAGCGCCAGTTCGGGTTCACGTAGCCGGTCGCGCCGGCGTACGGGTTGTCGACCTTGCCGCTCTGCGTGATGTCGTTGTCGATCTCGGTGACCGCCAGCGAGGCGCCGGTGTAGCCCGAGGCGGACGCCGCGACGGTCGCGGTGCCGTGGGTCTGGTCGCTGTCCTCGGCGGCGGCGATGGAGACGGCCACACCCGCCACCGCGTTCGACGGAGTCAGGGTGACCGAGGACGGGGCGGTGATGCTGGTGTCGCCGGAGCGGGCCAGCGTCACGGTCACGTTGGAGGTCGGCGCGGCGCTCAGCTTGACCGTCACCGAGGAGCTGGAGCCCTCGGCCACGCTCACCGACGCCGGCGAGATGATGATCGAGCGGGCCTGCGGGCTCGGGCTGCTGCTCGGGCTCGTGCTGGGGCTCGGGCCGGTGCTCGGGCTGGTGCTCGGGCTCGGGGTCACGCCGCCGGTGGTGCAGGTGGTGTTGTTCAGCGTGAACGACGTCGGCTTGGCGTTGCTGCCCGACCAGCGGCCGTTGATGCCGATGCTGGTCGACGCGCCGGTGGCCAGCGCGCCGTTGTAGGACAGGTTCGAGGCGGTGACGTTCGCGCCGGACTGGGCCCAGTTGGCCGACCAGCCGGGCAGGGTGAGGGTCTGGCCGTTGGCGTACGAGTAGCGCAGCGTCCAGCTGGTGAGCGCGTCACCGGTGTTCTTCACGGTGATGTTGGCGGTGAAGCCGCCGGAGCCCGGCGCCTCGGTCCACTCGTTGGTGGCGTAGGTGATGTCGCAGCCGGGTGCGGCGTGCGCCATCGCGGCGGGCAGCGTCACGAGGCCCGCTACCACGAGGGCGCTCGCGCCGGTCAGCGCTATCGCCTTGCGCCTTCCGGACAGGGTGATCGGGAATCTCATTGCCTACTCCTTGGGCCTTGGCCGGGCCCCGGGGCCGGGGTCCGGTGTGGACGCCTAGGCCACGGCCGGGAGGAGGGCCGCGCCGGGGGCGTCACGCAGTGCTGCGGATTGCCCGGCCCGGCGGGCGGAACTGAGGTGAACGCACGCGACCAGAACCGGTCCGTGCCGTCGCCGTCCCGGTGGTGCAAACCGGGTGCCCTCGGCGAGGATGTCGCGCGTGCTCCCAACGCGAACGCGGTCATCGTCGCACAGGAAACATCCCTGACACAACACCGGATGTCTATGTCTTGATCACCCGCTGTGCAGCTTCAGCCCTTGAGCACCGCCGAGATCAGGCGGACCACGTCCTCGTGCAGCGCGGCGAAGCGACCCTGCACGTCCGGGCCGGCGGTGTCGGCGTACGGGTCGATGGCGTGCAGCAGCAGCTCGTTGATCCCGCCGACGATGGCCAGCGCCTGCGGCTGCGACAGCGGCTGCAGCTCGGGGTCGGTGAGCCGGCCGCCCTCGACCAGGTCGACCAGCGTGCCGGCGAAGCGCTGCAGGGTGCGCTGGCGCAGCTGGAACGCGCGGTGCCCGGCCGCCTGCACCTCGACCAGCATGGTCCGGGTGAACGCGGGCATGGTCTCCAGCGCGCCGAGATACGCCGCGGCGCCGTCGCTGATGCGCTGCGGCCACGGCTGGTCACCGGAGGCGGCCGCCCTGATGATCAGCATGAGCCGGTCGCAGACGTGCTCGTACAGCGCCATCAGGCACTCCTCCTTGGCGGAGAAGTGCTCGTAGAACGTGCGCTTGGAGACGCGGGCCAGCGCCACGACGTCGGCGATGGTGGTGGACGCGTAACCCTTCTCCGCCACGCAGGTGGCCAGCGCCGTGGTCAGGTCGCGCCGGACGGACTCGAACGTTCTGGTGGGGGCGGCCATGGCTCCTCCGCTGCTCGGAAGCACAGGGTCGAATGGGTGCCGACTGTACCGGCGGCCCGCACGCTTTTCGGTCCTTCCGCGCCGTGTTACCCGGTGGTAATTTCTGAGGCAGCGCTCCTGGTACTGATGGGTACCAGTCGCCATCGCCGAGGAGGTCACCGGTGAACAGCAAGGACGGGCCCCGCCACACCCGCATCGCGATCATCGGGGCCGGGTTCGGCGGCATCGGCGCGGCGATCCGGCTGCGCGGCGCGGGCCACCGCGACTTCCTGGTGTTCGACCGGGGCGCCGAGGTGGGCGGCACCTGGCGCGACAACACCTACCCCGGCTGCGCCTGCGACGTGCCGTCACACCTGTACTCCTTCTCGTTCGCCCGCAACCCCGGCTGGAGCCGCAGCTTCTCGCCGCAGCCCGAGATCTGGGCCTACCTGCGCCGCTGCGCCGACGAGCACGGCGTACGCCCGCACCTGCGGCTGGGCCACGAGGTGCACGGCGCGGCCTGGGACGCCGAGTCCCAGGTGTGGCGGCTGGACACCTCACACGGGGTGTACTCGGCCGACGTGCTGGTCGCGGCGGGCGGGCCGCTCACCGAGCCGTCCATCCCGGACCTGCCCGGCCTGGCGGGCTTCCGGGGCGAGACGTTCCACTCCGCGCGCTGGCGGCACGACCTCGACCTGCGCGGGCGGCGGATCGCCGTCGTCGGCACCGGCGCCTCGGCGATCCAGTTCGTGCCGCGGCTCGCGCCGCAGGCCGCGCGGCTGACGCTGTTCCAGCGCACCCCGGCCTGGGTGCTGCCGCGCGGCGACCGGCGGATCACCACGCTGGAGCGGCGGCTGTTCCGCGCCGCGCCGGTCACCCACCGGCTGGCCCGGACCGCCGCCTACTGGGGCCGCGAACTGCAGGGCACCGCGTTCCTACGCCCGGCGCTGATGCGGGTGGGCCAGGCCGTCGCCCGGCGGCACCTGCGCCGCTCGGTGGCCGACCCGGCGCTGCGGGAGAAGCTGACCCCGCGCTACACCATGGGCTGCAAGCGCGTGCTGCTGTCCGACGACTTCTATCCCGCGCTGGCGCGCGACAACGTGGACGTGGTCACCGAGCCGATCACCCGGGTCACCGCGGACGGGGTGGTCACCGCGGACGGGCGTACCCACGCCGTGGACACGATCGTGTTCGGCACCGGCTTCCACGTCACCGACCTGCCGATGGCGCACGCCATCCGGGGCACCGACGCGCGCACCCTGGCCGAGCACTGGGCGGGCGGCATGTACGCCTACCGCGGCGTCGCCGTGTCCGGCTTCCCGAACCTGTTCCTGCTGCTCGGGCCGAACACCGGGCTAGGCCACAACTCGGTGGTCTTCATGATCGAATGCCAGCTCGGCTACCTCCTCGGCGCGCTGCGGCACCTGGACCGGACCGGTGCCGCCATCGAGCCCGACCCGGACACGCAGCGGCGCTACAACGAGGCGCTGGACCGGCGGATGGCCGGCACGGTGTGGAGCACCGGCGGCTGCCGCAGCTGGTATCTCGACGAGCACGGCCGCAACTCGACCCTGTGGCCGGGCTACACCTGGACGTACTGGCTGCGTACGCGGCGCTTCGACCCCGGCGCGTACCGGGCCGTGCCCGCCCGCGCCGCGACCGCCGGGGCGACCCGGTGACGCCGCCGCCCCTGTCCGGGCAGGTCGTGCTGGTCACCGGGGCCGCCCGGGGCATCGGCGAGTACACCGCCCGGCTCGCCGCCGCCCGTGGGGCCCGGCTCGCGCTGGCCGGGCTGGAGCCGGACCGGCTGCGGCTGCTCGCCGACGAGCTCGACGCCGCGCACGGCGACGGCACCGCCGCCTGGTTCGCCGCCGACGTGACCGACTCGGCCGCGCTGGACCGGGCCGTGGCCGGGACGCTGGCCGCCTTCGGGCGCATCGACGCCGTCGTCGCCAACGCGGGAGTCGCGAGCCTGGGCACGGTCGCGACCGGCGACATCGGCGCGCTGGCCCGCACCGTCGAGGTGAACCTGATCGGCGTGATGCGCACCGTCGCCGCCACCGCCGCCCCGGTCATCGCCGCCCGCGGCTACTACCTGCTGGTGTCGTCCACGGCCGCGTTCGCGGCGCTGCCGGGCATGTCGGCGTACTGCGCGGCGAAGGCCGGGGTCGAGCACTTCGGCACCGCGCTGCGGCTGGAGCTGGCCCACCACGGGGTGGGCGTCGGCACCGCGCACCCCGGCTGGATCGACACCGACCTGGTCCGCGACGCCCGCGCCGACCTGCCGTCGTTCCGCGACTCGTTCCGCACCATGCCCTGGCCCGTCGGCTCGATCACCTCCGTGGAGCGCTGCGCGCGGGCGTTCGTACGCGGCATCGAGCGGCGCCGCCGCCGCGTGTACGTGCCACGTTCGATCGCCGGAGTGCACTGGCTGCGCACGCTGGTGAACTCGCGGCTGGCCGACGCGCTGGTCGGGCGGCGCTCACGGACGCTGGTGCCACGCATGGAGCAGGAGGTCGCGGCGCTGGGCCGCTCCTTCGGCGTACACAGCACCGAGACGCGCGAGGGGGCGGCATGAGCATCGAGGTGGCGTACGAGCGGCGCGGGTCCGGCGAGCCGCTGCTGCTCATCCACGGCATCGGCCACCACTGGCGGGCCTGGGAGCCCGTGTTGGACCGGCTCGCCGAGGCGCACGACGTGATCGCGATCGACCTGCCCGGCTTCGGCCGCTCCCCCGTGCCCGACGGCGGCATGCCGGGCGACATGGCCGCCAGCGTCGCGCAGCTCGCGCAGTGGCTGACCGCGCAGGGCCTGCACCGGCCGCACGTCGCGGGCAACAGCCTCGGCGGCGCGATCGCGCTGGAGCTGGCCGCGGCCGGGCACGTCGCCTCGGCCACCGCGATCTCCCCCGCCGGCTTCTGGACCCGCTGGCACGCGCGGTACGCGGTCACCGTGCTCACCGCGATCCGCTGGGGCACCCTGCTGCCGCGCCCGCTGCTGCGCGCCAACATGCGCCCGTCGCCGACCCGCGCGCTGGCGTTCGCGATGCTCATGACGCACCCCGGCCGCATCGGCGAGGAACGGGCGCTGTCCGACGCCCTGGCCATGCGGGACGGCGCCGGCTTCCGGTCGGTCGCCCGTGCCGCCGGCAAGGGCTACCACTTCCGCGGCGCACCGGACGTGCCGGTCACCGTGGCCTGGGGCGACCGCGACCGCATCCTGCTCCCCCGCCAGGCCGCCATCGCCCGCGAGCGTCTGCCCCACGCCCGCCACGTCACCCTTCCCGGCTGCGGCCACATCCCCATGAGCGACGCCCCAGACCTCCTCGCCGAGACCATCCTCACCACCACCCACACCCCTGCCTGACGGCCCGCCTCGCCGAACGGACGCCGGGCCGAGCCACACCGCGCCGCCCCGGGCGGGCCGGGCGGGCCGGGCCGGGCATGATCGTCCGACTTGCCTGGCAGACGGACGTATCTTGAAGCCGCTTTCGCCCATGTGCCAGGCAAGTCGGACGATCAAGGCGCGCGCCGCGCGGACCGCGGGCCGGCGCGGGTCGGGCGGCGCGGGTCGGGCGGGGCGGGTGGGCGTCAGGGGGCGAAGTCGAGGACGACCTTGATGTCGTCGGGGCGGTTTTCGAGGGCCTCGGCGTAGTGGTCGGCGGGGACGCGGCGGGTGATGAGGGCGGCGAGCCAGTCGGGGTCGGCGGAGCGGAGCGCGTGGGCGGCCTCCTGCCAGTGGCGCAGGTTGGCGTTGACTGAGCCGAAGACCACGTTGTTCTCCAGGACCATGTCGCGGTTGAGGCCGCCCAGGTCCAGGGCGAGCTTGCGGCCGCCGCTGGAGACGCCGGTCAGCGCGACGGTGCCGTTCGGCCCGACCTGGTCGATGACCTGGGCGATGACCTGCGGCGCGCCGGTGCACTCCAGCACGATGTCGGGCTTGAAGCCGACGTCGCACACCGAGCCGGAGTGGTACGTCGCGCCCAGTCCCGCCACCAGTTCCGGCTTCGGGCCGTCCTCGGCCCGGTCCAGCACGTGCACCTCGAGGTCGCGCTGGCGGCCCAGCAGCGCCGCGAGCAGGCCGATCGGCCCGGCGCCGGTGACCAGCACGGTGCTTGGCTCGTAGCGGGCACGCAGGCCGATACGCTCGATGTGCTCCCAGGCCTTGGCGACCACGCTGGTCGGCTCCAGCAGCATGCCCACCTCCAGCAGCGCCGGGTCCAGCGCGACCGCGAAGTCGGGCTCGACGCGCCAGCGCTCGCGGGCGAAGCCGTGCCGCTCCTTGATGCCGCACTCGACGTACTGCCCGTTGCGGCACATGTCCCACTCGCCGACCAGGCAGTTCACGCACGGCACCGGGTCGGGCCGGCGCACCACCCCGGCGACCAGGGCGCCGGGCTGCCAGCGGCCGGAGTCGTCGGAGATCACCCGGCCCAGCGACTCGTGCCCGAGCACCAGCCGCCCGTCCGGGCCGGGAGCGGTGCCGTACTCCGCCGCGACGATCTCCCGGTCGGTGCCGCAGATGCCCACCGCGAGCGCCTGCACCAGCACCTGCCCCTCGGACTCGTCCGGTTCGGGCAGGTCGTCGACGTACCGCGCCGAGTCCGGGCGTCCCGTCTCGACGATCAAACCTCGCATAGCCGTCACCCTAGGTCCGTGGGCCCGTCTCCGCCGGGAAAGCGGGAGAGCCGTAACTCGCACGTGCGACCGGCACCTTCCGTAGTGCATCCTTTACGGCATGTCCACGGACCGTGCCCCCTCCACGTACCCGCCCGCCGCCCGGTCGAACCTCGTGGAGGAGGTGCACGGGCACCGGATCGCCGACCCGTACCGGTGGCTGGAGGACGCCGCCGACCCGGCGGTCGAGGACTGGTCGCGGGCGCAGGACACGCTGCTGGCGGAGCACCGGGCGGGCTGGGCGGACCGGGCCGCGCTGCGCGACCGGCTGGCGCAGCTGATGGCGGTCGGCGCGGTCGGCACCCCGGTCTGGCGCGGCGGGCGCGGCTTCTACCTGCGCCGCGCCCCCCAGCAGGACCACGCCGTGCTCTGGCTCGTCGAGCCGGACGGTGCCGAGCGGGTGCTGATCGATCCCAACGCCGTCGACCCGACCGGCGCCACCACGCTGGACTTCCACTACCCGTCCCGGGAGGGCACGCTGCTGGCGTACGCCCTGTCGGTGGGCGGGACCGAGGAGCCGCTGCTCCGGGTGATGGACGTGGCCACCGGGGAGGTGGTGGACGGCCCGATCGACCGCATGCGGCACACCGGCATCGCCTGGCTGCCCGGCGGGCACGCCTTCTACTACTCGCGCTTCCTCGCCCCCGGCAGCGTCCCGGGTGACGATCACAAGCTGCACCGGCGCGTCTACCTGCACCGTCTCGGCACCGACCCGGACACCGACGTCCTGATCATGGGCGGCGACTCGCCGCGCGGCCGCTACTTCTGGCCGTCGGTCTCGCGCGACGGCCGCTGGCTCACCGTCAGCGAGACCCAGGGCACCGACCCGCGCAACGACCTCTGGCTGGCCGACCTCTCGGCGAGCCCGCTGGACACCCCCGCGCTGCGCCCGGTGCAGCGGGGCGTCGACGCGCTGACCTACGCCGAGTTCCGCGGCGATCGCGTCTACCTGCAGACCAACCGTGACGCGCCCCGGTGGCGGCTGTGCGTCGCCGACCCGGCGGACCTGGCGTACGAGAGCTGGCAGGAGCTGATCCCCGAGGATCCCGGCGCGGTGCTGGAGGACTACGTGGTGCTCGACGGCCCGGCGCTGGAGACGCCCGTGCTGCTGGTCGCCACGACCCGGCACGCGCTCAGCGAGCTGACCGTGCACGAGCTGGCCGGCGGCGAGGAGGTGGCCAAGGTGGCACTGCCCGGCGTGGGCAGCCTCAACGGGCTCACCGCGTTTCCGGAGGGCGGCCACGAGGCCTGGTTCGGGTACGGCGACTACACCACTCCGGGCACGGTGCACCGCTTCGACGCCCGGTTCCGCACGGTCACCCGGTGGGCCGCCCCGCCCGGCGCGGCCGAGGTCGGCGACCTGGTCACCGAACAGGTCACCTACACCTCGGCCGACGGCACGGACGTGCGCATGTTCGTCGTATCCCGCGCCGGCGCGCCTGCCGGTCCCCGGCCCACCGTGCTGTACGGGTACGGCGGCTTCAACATCTCGCTGACCCCGTGGTACTCGGCGATGGCGATCGCGTGGGCGGAGGCGGGCGGGGTGTGGGCCGTGGCCAACCTGCGCGGCGGCGGCGAGGAGGGCGAGCAGTGGCACCGCGACGGCATGCTGGCCCGTAAGCAGAACGTCTTCGACGACTTCCACGCGGCGGCGGACTGGCTCGTCGCCTCGGGCACCACGACCCCAGGGCAGCTCGCGATCATGGGCGGTTCCAACGGCGGCCTGCTGGTCGGCGCGGCGCTGACCCAGCGGCCTGCCGCGTACGCCGCGGTGGTGTGCTCGGCACCGCTGCTCGACATGGTCCGCTACGAGCTGTTCGGGCTCGGCACCACCTGGTCCGGCGAGTACGGCACGGCGTCCGATCCGGAGCAGCTCGGCTGGCTGCTGTCCTACTCGCCGTACCACCACGTGCGCGAGGGCACGGCCTATCCGGCGGTGCTGTTCACGGTGTTCGACGGCGACAGCCGGGTGGACCCGCTGCACGCCCGCAAGCTGGCCGCCGCGCTCCAGCACGCCACCTCCGGTGACCGGCCGGTGCTGCTGCGCCGCGAGGGCGACGTCGGCCACGGCAACCGCTCCGTCTCCCGCAGCCTCGACCTATACGCCGACGAGCTCGCCTTCCTGCGGGCGTACACCGGTCAGGGCTGACGGCGCGGATCCACCGCGAGGATCATGCACTCCCAGGTGGTGTCCCGCCTGGTCCCGGCGCGGTGCGGGCTCCCGCCGACCGGATGCACCCGCACCCGGACCGCCGTCCGCGCCCCGCCTTCGCCCGCCCCCATCGCGCGGCCATGCTCGCACCCGCCGTCCGGCTGCGGCAACACGATTCGCGCGTCACAACTTCTGGGTTGTAGGTACAACCCAGAAGTTGTGACGCCGCATCGTGAAGTGCCCGGCCCGTGGGTGGCGGGCCTGCGGACGTTGAGATCATCGGGGGTATGACCGTCACGCTGCGTACCGCCCAGCCCGCCGATGTCGCACTGGTGCTCGCGTTCTGGAAGCTCGCCGCCGAGAACACCGACCGCGACGACAGCGCCGAGGCCGTGACGGCGCTGCTGGCGCTGTCACCTTTACCGGTTCGCGGTGCATCCGGGGCGGCGGCGTCAGGGCATCGGCCGGGCGCTGCTGGACGCGGCGGAGCAGCGCTTCGTCGGGTTCGGCGGGCGGCGGGCCGGGGCGATGGTGCTCGACGAGAACGAGCTCGCCCACGGCGCCTGGTCCGCCGCCGGCTACCACCGCCAGCCGCAGTGGTCCCGCTGGGTCAAACCCCTGGCCGCCTCCTGACCAGCTGATCGTCAGTCGGCGACTGCGGTGGCGGGCTCGGCCGTGGTGGCGGGCAGGGCCCGGGCCTGGCGGAGGATCAGCCAGGCGACGAGCGGGATGGCCAGGCCGCTGACGGCGTGCAGGCCGAAGACCAGACCGCCACCGCCGTCGCCGAGAGCGCGGGCGACCTTCGCGATCACCACCTGCAGCGAGGTCAGGCCGACCACGAGCAGCGCCAGGCCGACGAGCCGCCGGGGCAGCCTGCCCAGCGCCGCGACCAGCGCCATCACCAGCGGCAGCAGGAAGATGACGTACCCGAGCACGTGGTGCGGCCGGTAGAGGCCCGGTTCGGCGGCCCCGGCCGCGGCGAAGTAGAACTCCGCGACGACAGCCAACATCAACAGTGCCGCCAGTCCGATGAAAGCCTTGCGCATTTCGGTGCCTCCCCGAGGTCGCCGATCCCGTCCGGATCGGTCTCACCCGTCCGACGACGCAGCCGCGCGGGATGTGAGGCGCGCGGGCCCGGATGTGACGCGGCGTACTGTCTGCGGGAGCCAGGCGAGAGGAAGCACCCGTGAACCACCCAGCCGAACCGGGCCTGAGTACGGTCCTGGACGAGCGGCGGCAGCTGATCAACCTGACGTACCGGCTGCTCGGCTCGCTGGCCGACGCCGAGGACGCGGTGCAGGAGACCTTCACCCGCTGGTATGCGCTGACCCCGGCGCAGCAGGACGAGATCGCGTCGCCGGGCGCCTGGCTGACGACGGTGGCCACCCGGATCTGCCTCGACCTGCTCGGCTCCGCGCGGGCCCGCCGGGAACGCTACGTCGGCGAGTGGCTGCCCGAGCCGCTGCCCGAACCGGCCGAGTGGGGCGGCGCCGATCCGGCCGACCGGATCACCCTCGACGAGTCGGTGAGCATGGCGTTCCTGGTCGTGCTGGACACGATGACGCCGGCCGAGCGGGTCGCGTTCGTGCTGCACGACGTGTTCGGATACCCGTTCACCGAGATCGGCGCCATCGTGGGGCGTACCCCGGCGGCCTGCCGTCAGCTCGCGGTGTCGGCTCGGCGCAGGGTCGGCGCGGCACGGACCGCACCCCCGGCCGGCGACCGGCGTACCGAGGTCGTGCGGGACTTCCGGCTGGCGTGGGCGGCCAAGGACATCGCGGCGCTGCTCGGGCTGCTCGATCCCGATGCGACGGTGGTCGCCGACGGCGGCGGCCTGGTCAGCGCGGTGCCGCGCCCGGTCGTGGGCCGCGCGGAGGTCGCCCGGTTCGCGGCCGGGATGGTCGAGCGGCTGGCCGGGCTGAGCTTGGTGGAGCGTACGGTCAACGGCCAGCCGGGGCTGGTGGGGCTGCGGGACGGCGCGGTCGTCGCGGTGTTCGCGTTCGAGGTGATGGACGGGCTGGTCCGGCACGTGTGGGCGGTGCGCAACCCGGACAAGCTCCGGCCCTGGACCGCGAGCCGATAACGGGTTGTCGGCCGCTGGGATCATGGACGGATGACCGATCGAAAGCCGATGATCGCCGTCCTCACCGGGGCGGGCATCTCGACCGACTCCGGCATTCCCGACTTCCGAGGTCCGCAGGGTGTCTGGACCAGGGACCCGGACGCGGAGAAGCTGTTCACGTACGAGCACTACATGGCCGACCCGGAGGTGCGGCGGCGGTCCTGGCTGGCGCGGGCCGACAACGCGGCCTGGACCGCGCGGCCCAACGCCGCGCACCTGGCGCTGGCCGAACTGGAGCGGGCCGGGTTCCCCGTGCGGATCATCACGCAGAACATCGACGGCCTGCACCAGAAGGCCGGTTCGACCCCGCGCAAGGTGCTGGAGCTGCACGGCACCATGTTCACGGTGCGGTGCACGGGCTGCGGCGAGCACGGCACGATGCGCGACGCGCTGGACCGGGTCGCCGCGGGTGAGCCGGACCCGGCGTGCCTGTCCTGCGGCGGCATCCTCAAGGCGGGCACGGTCATGTTCGGCGAGAACCTGGACGGCGAGACGCTGAGCCAGGCGGGCGCGATCGCGAAGGCGTGCCAGGTCTTCTGGGCGATCGGCACGTCGCTCACGGTCCAGCCGGCCGCGTCGCTGTGCGCGATCGCGATGACGGAGGGCGCCCACATCACCATCGTCAACGCCGAGCCGACGCCGTACGACGTCATCGCCGACGAGGTGGTGCGCACGCCCATCAGCGAGGCTGTGCCGCAGCTGGTCCGGGCGCTGCTCGCCGCCCACGGAAACAGCGTCGCGGGCGGCGAGGGGCGGCGGTAGGGTCTCCGATCATGGCAGCGGCCCTGGAGCTCTATCTCGACCCGGTCGCCACCGCGCGGCTGCGTACGCTGTGGAACGCGCTGGAGGCGGAGGGGGTGCCGACCCTGCGTGACCTGACGCACCGCAAGCACCGGCCGCACCTGTCCATCACCAGCGCGGACGTGCTCGACGGACCGGCCGTGGCGGCGGCGCTGCAGGGTATGCCGATCGCGCCGCCCATCCGGCTCACGTTCGACCACATCGGGCAGTTCCTGGGCCGGGTGCTGTGGCTGGGGCCGGTGCCCACGGCCGAGCTGCTGTCCCATCACGCCGCGGTACACGAGCGGCTGACCGCGGCGGGCATCGAGACCGGCTCGTTCTACCAGCCCGGCGCCTGGGTCCCGCACTGCACGCTGTCGATGCGGGTGCCGCTGGTCCGGATGACCGACGCGATCCGCCTCTGCCTCGACATGCTCCCCCTGGAGGCGACCATCACCGGCGCCGCCGTCGCCGACCACGCCCGCGACCTCTACCACCCGCTTCCCGCGAACTGATCCGTCACGTGGCCGAGGCCCCGTTCATGCCGCTGGAGTCGCATGAACGGGGCCTCGGCCGGTCCTGGGGTCAGCGCTGCACGCGGGCGGAGCCGCCGCCCATCAGCGCCTCGACCTCGGCGCGGGTCGCCATCGAGGTGTCGCCGGGGGTGGTCATCGCCAGCGCGCCGTGCGCGGCGCCGTACTCGACGGCGCGGGCCAGGTCGCCGGTGGTGAGCAGGCCGTAGACGAGGCCGCTGGCGAAGCTGTCGCCGCCGCCCACCCGGTCCAGGATCTCCAGATTCGGCCGGTGCGTGGCGTGCGCGAACCCGTCCCGGCTCCACGCGACCGCGCCCCAGTCGTTGACCGTCGCGCTGCGTACGGTGCGCAGCGTCGTGGCGACCACCTTGAAGTTCGGGTACTCCTGCACGACCTGGCCGATCATCTTCTCGAAGTTCTCGGTTTCCAGCTCGGACAGGTCGTCGGCCGTCCCCGGCACCTCGAAGCCGAGGCTGGCGGTGAAGTCCTCCTCGTTGCCGATCATCACGTCGACGTAGCGGGCCAGCGCGCGGTTGACCTCCTGCGCCCGCGCCTTGCCGCCGATGCCCTTCCACAGGCTGGGGCGGTAGTTCAGGTCGTACGAGATGATCGTGCCGTGGCGGCGGGCGGCGGCCATCGCGGCCTCGATCACGGCGGGCGTGCCGTCGGACAGGGCCGCGTAGATGCCGCCGGTGTGGAACCAGCGCACGCCCAGCGTGCCGAACAGGTGCTCCCAGTCCACGTCCTCGGGGCGCAGCTGCCCGGCGGCGGTGTGGCCCCGGTCGGAGACGCCGACCGCGCCGCGTACGCCGAAGCCGCGCTCGGTGAAGTTGAGGCCGTTGCGCACGGTGCGGCCGATGCCGTCGTAGGGCACCCAGCGGATCAGCGAGGTGTCCACGCCACCGGTCAGGATCAGGTCCTCCAGCAGCCGGCCCACCTCGTTGTCGGCGAACGCGCTGACCAGTGCGGTGCGCATGCCGAAGCAGCGGCGCAGGCCGCGGGCCACGTTGTACTCGCCGCCGCCCTCCCAGGCGCGGAACGAGCGCGCGGTGCGCACCCGGCCCTCGCCCGGGTCCAGCCGCAGCATCACCTCGCCGAGCGACACCAGGTCGTAGCGGCACTCCTCGGCCGGACGGACGTCAACGGGCATCGCTGGCCTCCGCGGTCAGCTCCCGCGCGGCGGCCACGGCGGCGGCGGTGCGGCGGGTGATCTCGGCGTAGTCGCCGGCCTTGAGCAGGTCGGCAGCGACCATCCAGGTGCCGCCGACGGCGAGCACGGCCGGGACGGACAGGTATGCGCCCAGGTTGGCGGTGGTGACCCCGCCGGTGGGCACGAAGCGCATGCCGGGGAACGGGGCGGACAGCGCCTTGACCATCGGGGCGCCGCCGAGCTGCTCGGCCGGGAAGAACTTGACCGCGGTCAGGCCCGCCTCCAGCGCCATCTGGATCTCGGTCGGGGTGGCCACGCCGGGGAACACCGGCACGTCCAACTCCTGGCAGCGGCGTACCACCGCGGCGCTGAAGCCGGGGCACACGACGTAACGCGCGCCCGCCTCGACGGCCCGCTCGGCCTGATCCGGGGTGACCACCGTGCCCGCCCCTACCAGCAGCCCGGACGAGGCGGCCAGCCGCTTGATCGCGTCGAGCGCGGCGGGGGTGCGCAGGGTGACCTCGATGGAGCGCAGGCCGCCCGCGGTGAGGGCGGCGGCCAGCGGCTCGGCCGCGGCGGCATCAGGAAGGATGACGACCGGCAGCAGCCGGTCACCGGCCAGCACCGCCGCGATGTCAGATGAACGTTCATGTTGGTGAACTACAGTCACGTATGTGACCCTAGTGGTGGACGAAGGGATTGGCAATGAACCAGCAGGGGGCCGCCCGCCCACCGGTGAAGTCCGCCGACCGCACCCTGGAGCTGCTGGAGGCGCTCGCCGCCGGGGGCCCGCGTGGGCTGGTCGAGCTGGCCCGCGAGCTGGACATCCCCAAGAGCAGCCTGCACGGCCTGCTGCGCACCATGAGCCAGCGCGGCTGGGTGGAGACCGACGCCACCGGCACCCGCTTCGGCCTCGGCGTACGCGCCCTGCAGGTCGGCGCCGCGTACCTGGACAGCGACGACGCGCTCGGTCTGGTCAACGCCACCCTCGACGCGCTCGCCGAGCGCTTCGGCGAGACGGTCCACCTGGGCCGCCTCGACGGGCCGAACGTCGTTTACATAGCGAAACGTGAGTCGGCCCACCCGCTGCGGCTCTTCAGCGCGATCGGCCGCCGCCTGCCCGCCCACGCCACCGCGCTGGGCAAGGCGCTGCTCGCCCAGCGCACCGACGCCGACGTCGACCGCCTCCTCGACTGGCCCCTGCCCGCCCTCACCCCGCACACCGTGACCACCCCGGAGGCCCTGCACGCCGAACTGGCCGTGATCCGCGAACACGGCCACGCCGTGGACCGCGAGGAGAACACCGAAGGCATCATGTGCCTGGCCGTGGCCGTCCCGCTGCGCCGCCCGGCGGTCGACGCCATCAGCGTCTCCATCCCGCTGGCCCGCCTGCGCCCCACCACCGAGGCCGACATCCTCGCCGACCTCCACCACCACGCCGCCGCCCTCACGGCCGCCGCCCACCTCCTCACCTGACCGCGCTTCGCCCGCCGAACCCGCCCTCGATCATCGAAGTTGCCTGGCAGATGGGCGTATCTTGAGCCGGGATACGCCCGTCTGCCAGGCAAGTCGGACGATCTTGGGGACTGTCGCGGGTGGGTCAGGCGCCGAGGGCGGACTTGACCTTGGTGATGGCGGTGGTCTCGGTGTCCTTGACGCCGCCGGAGGCGGCGGCGACCTGGTCGCAGGCGCTGGTGATGACGGCGCGGAACTCGGCCAGGTCCTGCGGGTCCTTGGCCAGGATGCCGGTGGACTGCTGCAGGGCGGTGAGCACGCCGGACTCCATCTCGGCGGGCGAGCCCTTGGGCACCTCGGGCAGGCCGCCGGCCTTGAAGACGGCCTGCAGGTCGGGTGAGGCGCCGGCGAGCGCCTTGGCGCCCACGATGCTCTCCTTGAAGGAGGCGAAGAAGCCGGGATCGGCGTGCGACACCAGGAACACGGCGCCGAAGGCGGCGGTACGCAGGGTCTTGCGCTCTTCATCGGTGTATTCCGTCATGCGGCACATTCTGCGCAGAGAAGCCTGTTCGTGAGGGCATTTCACGGCTTTTGCCCCCACTACCGGGGTCGGACCCTAGGGTCTAGGAAGAGCATCCCGCTCCGAACACGGGGGTAACGGAAAATGGCAGTCGACCTCAACCAGATCATGAAGCTGATGAGCGACCCGCAGATCCAGAGTCTGCTCAAGGGCCTGTTCAGTCAGATGTCCGGGGGCGGCCAGGGCGGCGGTGGGCAGCAGGCCAACCTCAGTGGTCTGGTCGACCAGTTGAGCAAGTCGGGCCTCGGCCCCCAGGTGCAGTCCTGGGTCGGTACGGGCCAGAACCAGAACGTCACCGGCGCGCAGCTGCAGCAGGCGCTGGGCGGCGGCACGATCGAGCGCGTGGCCCAGGAGGCCGGCACCACGCCGCGCGAGGCCGCCGACCAGCTCGCCAAGGTCCTGCCGGAGCTGGTCAACCAGGCCACGCCCGAGGGCCGGCTGCCCGACCCGCAGCAGACGCAGCAGATGATGGGCAGGCTGTTCGGGCAGTGACCGAGTGCCTGTGCCGGGGCGTCCGTCCATGTGACGGGCGCCCCGGCGCCTTCGCGCCCGTCAGGCGGCCGCTCCTGGTCGGGTACCAGAGCATGGATTATCCGTTTTTAAGCTGATTGCTCCGGCGAGCTAGCCGAGTGATATGTCCGTATTAGCATCGTCTGAAAGTACTACATCAACAATCTCCGAGCGGCCGAAAGAGGGGGGTGAACTGCGCTGTTTCAGCGCTCAGCGGTGGCTCCCGTCACCATTCGCGGGTGGGCACCCGTCGATCGGCTTTCTAACCTGGTCGAATGCGTGGCAACGGAGCACACGAGCAGCGCGAGATCGGGCGTCACCGCGCCCCGGCTCGCCAGAACCCCCTGTCCAGCCCTTTCAAGTCCCTCACCAAGCGGTTCGGCCTCTTCTCGGCTGCCGACTCGCGGAAGCTGATGGCAGTGACCGGCCTGGTCGGCGCCCTGGGCGTCGCGGCGGCCGGCGGAGTGGCGGCCAACGCCGCTCCCGACGAGAAGGTAAACCTGCACACGGCGAGCGTGAGCCGAGTCGAGGCCGAGAACGCGGCCACCCGCTCGATGACCCGTACGACCACCGGCACCGCGCCGGTGGAGACCGCCCCGAAGGCGGCCCCCAAGGCAGCTCCGAAGGCTGCCGTCGAGGCCGCTCCCAAGGCGGCGACCCAGGCGGCCCCGAAGGCCGCGCCCAAGACCGCCCCCAAGGCGGCGCCCAAGGCCGCCCCGAAGGCTGCCCCGAAGGCCGCGGCCCCCAAGGCCCCCGCCAAGCCGAAGGCCGCCGCGCAGCCCGTGCTGCGCCCGGTCGCGGGCCTGGACATGACCCAGATGCGCAACGCGCAGGCCATCGTGCAGGCCGGCAGGGAGCTGGGCCTGCCCAAGCGGGCGTACGTGGCGGCCATCGCCTGCGCGATGCAGGAGAGCCAGCTGTACAACCTCGCCAGCACGGTCTACGCGGAGTCGTACCAGTACACCAACCAGGGTGAGGGCTCCGACCACGACTCGGTCGGCCTGTTCCAGCAGCGGCCGACCTCCGGCTGGGGCACCGTCAAGGACCTGATGCAGCCGAAGTACGCGGCCACCCAGTTCTACAACGCCCTGAAGAACGTGCAGGGCTGGCAGGACATGCCGCTCACCCTGGCCATCCAGGAGGTCCAGGTGTCGGCGTTCCCGTACCACTACGCCAAGCACGAGACGCGCGCCCAGCAGGTCGTGGACGCGCTGACGAACTGACCTCAGTTCGCGAACCACCTGTTGCCGCCCCGGGCGTCCGAGTCAGCCGATTCGGACTCCCGGGGCGCGTCGCGTCCCGGGGGCAGCGCGGCCAGGTGGAACCGGGTCAGCAGGTGCGGCAGGATGGTCCGCAGTGCGGCCAGGGTGCTGCCGCGGTCGCCGCCCCCGTCGTGCAGCAGCACGATCGCACCGGGCACGGTCTGCGAGTTCACGTCCGAGGCGATGCGGTAGGCCGGTGAGGAGTCCCAGTCCTGCGGGTCGACCCGCCAGTGCAGCGAGGTCATGCCCAGCCGGTGGGCCGCCTCGACGACGCGCTTGGACCAGAAGCCGCCCGGCTGGCGGAAGTACGAGATGCGCGCCCCCGGCACCGCCGCGCGGATGGCGGCGTTGGCCCGCTCCAGATCGGCCAGCACCGTCTGCTCGTCGCGCATGCCCAGCGCCATGTCGTGGTCCCAGCTGTGGTTGCACAGCGTGTGGCCGGCGGCGGCGATGTCGCGTACGAGCTGCGGATACTTCGCGGCCTTGATGCCCACCAGGCAGAAGGTCGCCTTGACGCCGTAGTCGGCCAGCATCGTCAGCACCTGCGGGGTCCACTGCGGGTGTGGTCCGTCGTCGAAGGTGAGCGCCACCTCCGGCGTGCCGGTGGTGAACCGGCTGCCGAACGGCCCGCCCGGCTCGGCGGGCAGCGGCGGATGGTTCGGGCCGCTGACCGGCTGGTCGCGGGGCGGCAGCGGCGGGGGCATCCGGGCGGGCGGCGGCGCGAGGCGTGCCCGCGAGGGACGATCCGGACCGGGTGAGTCCCGTTCGGCCACCGGATCACGCGCGCCGGTGAGCTGGCCGAGCAGGAAGCCGACGCTCAGTAGCCCGAGGGCCAGCACGATGGCGATGACGGCCGCCCGCCGTCCCCCGCCCGAAGCCGAACCGGTACGCATGCTGCCTCCTGCGGCTTACGTACCTGCACCATAACCAAGTTGTCCAAAAGGGGCAGACGGTTTCACGTTAAGAGGGGCACCTTCTCTACGCATGGCGCGGAGAAGGTGCCCTTCCTTTTGGCCTAGCGGGTGGCGCGGACCAGGGGGAACGGGAGGGTTTCCCGGATGGAGCGGCCGGTCAGGAGCATCACCAGGCGGTCGACGCCGATGCCGAGGCCGCCGGTGGGCGGCATGGCGTACTCGAGGGCCTGCAGGAAGTCCTCGTCGAGTTCCATGGCCTCCGGGTCGCCGCCGGCGGCCAGCAGGGACTGCTCGGTGAGGCGGCGGCGCTGCTCGATCGGGTCGGTCAGCTCGGAGTAGGCGGTGCCCAGCTCGGTGCCGAAGGCGACCAGGTCCCAGCGTTCGGCCAGGCGCGCGTCCACCCGGCTCTGCCTGGTCAGCGGCGACACCTCGGTCGGGAAGTCCTTGTAGAACGTGGGCAGCACGGTCTTCTCCTCGACCAGGCGCTCGTACATCTCCAGCACCACCGCGCCGCGGCCCCACTTCGGGTCGTACGGGATCTTCGCCGCGTCGCACAGCTTGCGCAGCTTCTCCACGTCGGTGTCGGCGGTGATCTCCTCACCGAGCGCGGCCGAGATCGCCTCGTCCACCGTGCGCACCGACCACTGCCCCGACACGTCGTGCGGCTGCCCGTCATGGATGATCACGCACTCGCCGTTGGCGGCCAGCGCCGCCGACTGCACCACCTCGCGGGTCAGCGTCAGCATCGAGTCGTAGTCGGCGTACGCCTGATACGCCTCCAGCATGGAGAACTCGGGGTTGTGCTTGTAGTCCACGCCCTCGTTGCGGAACGTGCGGCCCAGCTCGAACACCTTCTCCACGCCGCCCACGGCCAGCCGCTTCAGGTACAGCTCCGGCGCGATGCGCAGGTAGAGGCGCAGGTCGTAGGCGTTGATGTGGGTGGTGAACGGGCGGGCGTTGGCGCCACCGTGGATGCGCTGCAGGATCGGCGTCTCGACCTCGATGAAGCCGCGCCCCGTGAACGACTGGCGCAGGCTGTGCACGGCGGCGCTGCGCGCCCGCAGCAGCGCGCGGGCGTCGGCGCTGGTGATCAGGTCCAGGTAGCGCTGGCGCACCTTCGCCTCCTGGTCGGCCAGGCCACTGTGCTTGTCCGGCAGCGGGCGCAGGCACTTGCCGGTGATCTCCCAGGTGTCCACGTGCACCGACAGCTCGCCGCGCCTCGTGGTGACCACCTCGCCGGTGACCCCGACGTGGTCGCCGATGTCCACCGCCGCGGTCCAGGCGTCGATGTCGCGGTCCAGCATGAGCTGCAGGTCGCCGCTCCAGTCCCGGATGGTGGCGAAGACCAGGTGGCCGTGGTCGCGCTGCAGCATCAGCCGACCCGCGACCGAGACCCGGTCCCCGGTGCGGGTGTCGGCGGGTGTGTCCAGGTGTCCGGCTCGGATCTCACCGCAGGTCGCGGTCGGATGGAAGCCCACCGGGTACGGGTCGACGCCCGCGGCGCGCAGCCGCTCCAGCTTCGCCAGGCGTACCGCCATCTGCTCGTTGACGCTCTCGTCGTGGGCCGCACCGGCCAGCTCGGCGGGGGTCGGCTGGGCGGGCAGCCCCGCCAGCACCGGGGCGGTGGTGGCGTCCAGCTCGACCACCGGGGTGCCCGGCACGGTCAGGAAGCCCTCGGCGATGGCCGAGGCCATGCCGACCTTGGCCAGGTCGCGCCGGTCGCCGAAGCACAGGAAGCGGGGCACCCACTCCGGCTGGTACTTGATGTTCGACCGGTACAGCTGCTCCAGCTGCCACCACTTGGAGAAGAACATCAGGATGCGCCGCCACAGCCGCAGCACCGGCCCGGCGCCGATCCGGCCGCCCTCCTCGAACACCGCGCGGAACACCGCGAAGTTCAGCGACACCCGCTCCACGCCCAGCTTGGGCGCGGCGTTCATCAGCGCGGTGACCATGAACTCCATCGCGCCGTTCTCCGCCTCGTGGTCACGGCGCATCAGGTCCAGCGACAGCCCGTGCTGCCCCCACGGGCTGAACGACAGCAGCGAGCGCGGCATGCCGTCGGAGTCGCGCGCCTCGACCAGCACGCAGCGGCCGTCGTTGGGGTCGCCGATGCGCCCCAGCGCCATGGAGAAGCCGCGCTCGCTGTCGGTGTCGCGCCAGCGGGTGGCCAGCTCGGCGATCTCCTTCATCTCGTCGGCCGGGATGTCGGCGTGCCGGCGCACCTGCGCGGTGTACCCGGCGCGCTCGACCCGGTTGACCGCCTGGCGCACCTGGCGCATCTCCCGGCCGTCCAGGGAGTAGCGGTCGGTCAGCAGGATCGCCTCGTCGCCCAGCTCCAGCACCTTCAGCCCGGCCTTGTGGTACGCCGTGGCACCCTCCTCGCTGGCGCCCATCGCCGCCGGGGTCCACGCGTAGCTGCGCGCCTCCTCCAGCCAGGCGTCGATCGCGGCGCCCCACGCCTCCGGGTCGCCGATCGGGTCGCCGCCGGCCAGGCTCACGCCGTTGACCGGCCGGTAGGTGACGGCGGCCTTGCCGCTGGGCGCGAAGATGGCCAGCTTGTCGCGGCGGGTGGCGAAGTAGCCCAGCGAGTCGCGCTCGCCGTAGCGGTCCAGCAGGCCGCGCACCTTCGCCTCGGCGGCGGGCTCAAGCGCCGCGTTGACCTGCTGCGAACGCAGCAGCGTGAACAGCGCGGCGAACACGGCGATCGCGCCGAACAGGCCGAGGACGAAGTTGACCCAGCCCGGGGCCGCCCCGATGCGGGTCACGTCGAACTCGAACGCGCCACCGAGCACCTTCTCCGCGGCGTACGCCAGCTGCGCTGAGGGGTCCCTGGGCAGCGTGCCGGGGAAGGTCGCGACCAGGGTGTAGCCCAGGCCGATGCCGACCGCGGCGACACCGGCGAACACGCCCAGCGCCTTGAGCACGGCGCCCTTGCGCACCCGGGCGTAGAACTCGTGCCGGGCCAGGAACAGCACGACCAGTGCGGCGACGCCGACGACCACGGCGACGCTGGTGGCCACCCGGCCCCAGCCGCTGAACAGGGGCACGCCCGCATCGTCGACCAGGTTCGCCTGCGGCAGCAGCGCGATCACGCCGAGCGCGAGCACGCTGGAGACCACGTCGATGACGAAGTACACGATCAGCGTCCACCAGGCCACCCGCTTGCGCCGTGCGGTCGCGCCCGCGAGCACCGCCATGAACGCGGCGTAGGCGAGGTTGGCCGGGACCGGCACCAGCACGTCGTCGATGAGCCGCCGCAGCGGCTGGGTGCTGTGCCCGATCGCGCCGCCGAGCGCGGCCAGCGCGCTGATCGCGGCGAGGATGCCGAGGACTGTCGCGAACACCTTGGGCACATGTGCCCGCCAGCCGCTGCCGTTCGTACGCCGTGCCGTCTCCACGCCGTCACCTCATTTCGCGGGGCATCAACACGAACATATGGCACTCACTACACTGAAACGCAGCAAATGCGATGAATACTCGGGTGCCGGAAGCGGGGGTGGGGCGGTGTCGGAATGGTTCCGCCGCACGATCGTGGAGAGCGGCCGGCTGCCGCTGTTCTGCTTCTTCGCGGGGGTGATCGGCGGCTTCGTCTTCATCCGCGTCTCGGTCCGCATGATCCGGGCCCAGGTGAAGTGGTGGCCCGGCAACGTGACACCCGGCGGCGGCCTGCACATCCACCATGTCGTGTTCGGCGTGATCTTCATGCTGCTGTCCGGCGTGAGCAGTTTCGTGGTGCCCGACGAGCTGGTCGTGTGGCGCTCCATCCTGGCCGGCCTGTTCGGCGTCGGCTCGGCGCTGGTGCTCGACGAGTTCGCGCTGATCCTGCACCTGGAGGACGTGTACTGGTCGGAGAAGGGCCGCACCTCCATCGACGCGGTGTTCGTCGCGCTCGCGGTGACCGGGCTGCTGGTGCTCGGCGTACGGCCCGTCGGCGTCGAGGACTTCCTGCTCGCGGGCACCCCCGACGGCCTGCCCTCGTACAGCCTGGCCGCCGTCGCCGCCGCGGCCAGCCTCAGCCTGGCCGCGATCACCCTGCTCAAGGGCAAGATCTGGACCGGCCTGCTGGGGCTGTTCATCCCCGTGCTGCTGTTCGTGGGCGCGATCCGGCTGGCCCGCCCGCACTCCCCGTGGGCCCGCTGGCGCTATACGAAGGACACTCCCCGGGCCGCCGCGAAACTGGCCAGGTCGACGTGGCGGGAGGTGCAGCTGCGCCGCCCGGTGATCAAGAGCAAGATCTGGCTCCAGGAGCTCGTGGCCGGACACCACGACGCGCCTCCGCAGGGTTAGGCGCCCGCCACTATGGTCGATCCGTCACCGTCGCCTGTGGAGGAGCCGCCGAAGGTGCGCCGCACTCACGTCATCGCCGTCTGGGCGGCTTGCACCCTGGTGGGTGGATTCCTGCTCGCGCTGCCCGACGACGGCCCCCGCCTGATCTCCTTCAGCGAAGCCCACGGCCCCGGCCTGCTCGACACCGTCGGCGCCCTGCTCATCGCCGCCGGCTCCGCGCTGGCCTGGTGGTGGATCTGGCGCGACCGCCGCCGCCTCGCCGCGGCCCCCCTCTGGTGGCAGGTGGCCGCCCCGATCAGCGGCGGCCTCGGCCTCGGCCTGATCACCGCGTCCGTGCTGGCCGACTTCCACCTCTGGTGGGCGATCGGCGCCCTCCTGGTCACCCTCGTCCAGATCGGCCTGTTCGTCTCGGTCAGCGGCATCGGCGCCCACCGCCCCACCCGCGTCCGCGTCACCGGCTACGTCACCCGCGGCGAGGGCGACGACATGCAGCTGCTCGTCTTCGAATACGCCGACCACCCCGGCACCCACCTCCCCGGCGGCGGCGTCGAACGCGGCGAACTCCTCAACGACGCCATGGTCCGCGAAACCTACGAGGAGACCGGCATCACCGGCCCCCTCACCGTGGTCAGCGTCGTAGGCGTCCAGAGCGGCCGCTTCACCGACACCCGCCGCCCCTACCTCAACGTCTACTTCCACCTGCACACCGACGACCCCCGCCGCACCTGGCCGCACACGATGATCGGCGACCCCGGCGTCTGGGACACCGGCGCCCCCGTCACCGCCACCTTCATCCCCGTCCCCCAGGCCCGCGACCTCCTCCGCACCACCGGCAACCACCAGCACGCCTTCCTCCACCTCCTCCCCACCGCCACCACCCACCCCCTCTCCCGCCCCGACCCCACCTGACCCGGCGCCCTCTCTGCTGCGCCGATCTTGCGTGAACTGTTGGTACGACACGCACGATCCGGGCACATGGGCAACAGTTCGTGCAAGATCGTCGGGAGGGCGCGGTGCGTTACGATCCGGGCCGTGGTTTCCCCTCATGACCGTTATCCGCTGTTGTTCGCGCCGCAGCGCTGGGAGTGGGCCGGTGTGGACGCCCGGTTCTCCGTGCGCCCGCCCGAGGACCGGCTGGTCACCAACGTGCACGTGGTCGGGTTCGCCGGGGACGAGGTGGTCCTCTGCCGGGACGGGCGCGACGTGTGGTTCCTGCCCGGCGGCACCCGCGAGCCGGGCGAGACGGTGTCCGAATGCGCCGCGCGTGAGCTGCACGAGGAGGCGGGCGCGGTGCTACGCGGCCCGCTGTACGTGATCGGCGCGCACCACGCCGTGTCCGACCGGCCCGCGCCGTACCGGCCGCACCAGCCGCACCCGGAGATGGCCTGGCTGTGGTGCTACGCCGAGGTGAGCGTGGAGCGGCCGCCGGCCAACCCCGACGACGGCGAGACGGTCCTGGAGGTGCGCGCCCACCCCCTCGACGAGGCCCGCCGCCTCCTCCTCACCGACGCACCGTGGTACCCCGAACTCGTCTCCCTCGCCGCCGCCCAACGCGCCACCAACACCGCCCCACCCCTCTGACCACCCACCCCGTCCGAAGCCCGCCGCAGGCGGCCAAGGTCATCGAACTTGCCTGGCACATGGGCCAATGCGCGCTCAAGATTCGCCCATGTGCCAGGCAAGTCGAACGATCAAGGCCCGGCCGCGCACACGTCCGGGCCCGACGCGACCCGGCGTGGTTCGGCGCAGTGCGGCGTGGCGCGGCGTGGCCCGGCTGTTCAGGAGGCCGGGTCGGTGGGGCGGAGGGGGACGACGAGGTAGCGCAGGTCGGCGCCCGGGTCGGGGGTGGCGGCGGTGAACAGGGTCGGGCGCAGCGCGGACTGGATCTGCAGGCGCACCGGGCCGCCAGCGAACGGGCGCAGCGCGTCGAGCAGGTAGCGGGCCTGGTACTGCCGCGTGAGGCGGTCGCCGAGCAGGTCGGCCTTGAGGGTCTCGGCGGACTCGCCGGACAGGGGGTCGCTGCCGCGCACGCACAGCTCGCCGTCGCCGGGTTCGAGCGTCACCGCGCCGCGCGGACCGGCGTAGTGCGCGGCCCGGCCCACGGCGGCGGCCAGCTCGTCGGCGTCGACGCGTACCGTCGCCTCGGGTTCGACCCGCAGCAGCTGGTCGAGCTGCCGGTCGGGGAAGGTCACCGCCAGGGAGGCGGTGCCCACGGCCCAGCCGGGCCAGGACAGCGCGAAGCGGCCGTCTGCGGCGTGCAGGGTCAGCTCGGCCGCGCGGCCCGCCTGCCGGGCCAGCTCAGCGACCAGCCCCGCCGGGATCAGCACGTCGAGCGCGGCGCCGGGCTCCCCCGCCGCACCGGCAGCGGAATCGGCGGCCTCACGCCACGCGGGACGGGCCGCGGCGAGCCGGAAGCGATCGGTGGCCAGCAGCGACAGCGTCGCGCCGAGCGAGCGCATGCGCACCGCGGTGAACAGCGGCAGCGCGTCCTCCCGCGAGGCGGCCGAGGCGACCGGCCCCGCGGCGGCGCGCCAGTCCGCGCCGGTCAGCACGCCCACCGCCTGCGGCGGGTGCGGCGGCCGGGGGTACGCCGCCAGGTCGAGCTGGGGCAGCGCGAACCGGGCCCGGTCGGTGCGCACGGCCAGCCGCGCGCCCTCGGCGCACAGCCGCAGCCGCGGCGCGTCCAGCGTGCCGAGCGTCTCGGCCAGCGCCCGCCGCGACACGACGGCCTCCCCGTCCTCGTGCACCTGCGCCGGAACCTGGACCCGCGCCCACACCTCCCCGTCGGACGCCGACAGCTCCAACCCGCCGGCGCTCGCACTGAGCAGCACCCCCGCCTGCCCCGGCTGCGCGGACCGCACCGGCAGCAGCTTCAGCAGCTGGGCCGCCGCCTCAGCGAGCCCCCCGGTCTCCACGCTCATATCCAGCGCCATGCCGCGCACCGTATCCGCGTCCCCCGACAAGATCGCGTCGATCTTGCGCGAAGTGTTGCCCCTTTGCCCGGAAAGCGCGTGTCGCACCCACAGTCCGCGCAAGATCGCCGCAGCAGAGGAGCGGGCGGTACGGTGCGCGGCATGGGTGATGAGGTGGTGTGGCGGGCTGTGGGGGCCGCCGTGGGGTGGCTTGATGGGCATCGGGGGTGTGGGGTGCAGGAGCAGACGATGCGGATTCTCAAGGTGACGGAGGAGGCGGGGGAGGTCGCGCGGGCGTGGATCGGGGTGCAGGGGCAGAACCCGCGGAAGGGGGTGACGCACGAGGTGCGGGAGGTGGCCGACGAGCTGGCCGATGTGGTGCTGTCGGCGCTGGTGGCGATGCAGAGCCTGGGGTTCGATCCGGCCGAGGTGCTGTCGGGCAAGGCGGCGGCGGTGCTCGAGCGGATGGCCGCGCACGAGTCGCGCGAGTGAGGACCGGAAAGCGCTGCGCGCCGTGATCATGCGTGGCCCTCGCTCGTTGCACCCTCGGTAGCTCGGTACCCAGGGAAGAGAGCTCGATGGTGGAGATCAGGCGGCGTTCGCTGCTGGGCGGCGTGGCCGTGGCGGGTGGTCTCCTCGCCGCCGGGCCGTTCAGCGGCTTCCTCGCCCGCGAGCGCGCCCCGGAGGTGCCGCGCAGCAGGCTGGGGCCGGTCGCCGACCTGCGGGACGGGGTGGCGCGGCTGTGGGTGCCGGAGGGCTTCGCGTACCGGTCGTTCCACGACACGGAGTGGCCGGTGGTGCTCGACGACGGCTCCCGGCTGCCGGGCAGCCACGACGGCATGGGCGCGTTCCAGGCGCCGGGCGGCAACACCATCCTGGTCCGCAACCACGAGGTCAAGGTCACCGGACAGGCGTTCGGGCCGGGCGCGGTCACCTACGACCCCGCGGCCTGCGGGGGCGCGACCACGGTCGAGGTCACCCGGTACGGCGAGGTGGTGCGGGCGCACACCAGCCTGAGCGGCACGCACACCAACTGCAACGGCGGCCGGATGCCGTGGGGCACCTGGATCAGCTGCGAGGAGACCGTGCACGGCCCGGACGTGGCCGGGGCGGGCAACTACCTGCTGCGCGAGCGGCACGGCTACATCTTCGAGGTGCCCGCGACCGGGGTGGTGGAGCCGGAGCCGATCACGGCGGCGGGCCGCTTCTCGCACGAGTCGGTGGCGTACGACCCGAAGGGCGGGATGCTCTACCTGACCGAGGACAACTTCGGCTCGGCCAGCTGCTTCTACCGCTACCTGCCGCCGCGCCCGCCGGACCCGTACCGGGCGGACCGGCGCGGGCTGGCCGACGGCGGGCGGCTGCAGGCGCTCGCAGTGCAGGGCCACCCGCGCGCCGACCTGGCGTGCGCGCAGCCGCCGGGCACCGTGCTGCCGGTGACCTGGGTCGACATCGACGACCCGGCGCCGCGCTTCCCGTACACGGAGGGCATCCCCGCGCCGACGTCGCAGGACGAGGCGCTGCGCTACGTCGGCGAGCAGGGGCGTGACGGCGGCGCCGCGCTGTTCTCGCGCCTGGAGGGCTCCACGTTCCGGCAGGGCGTCGTGTACTTCACCTCCACGCAGGGCGGCGGCGAGCCGGAGGAGGACGACGGGCCCTTCGACGGCGGCTACGGCAACGGCCGCGGGCAGATCTGGGCGTACCACTGCGCGGAGGAGGTGCTGCGGCTGGTCTACCAGGCGCCGCGGGTGGACGGGCTGGACTTCCCGGACAACGTCACCACCAGCCCCAGCGGCACCCTGATCGTGTGCGAGGACGGCGAGAACAACAACTACGTACGCGGGCTGACCCGGCGCGGGGAGCTGATCGACGTCGCGCTCAACCGGCTCACCAACCGCGCCGGGGTGTCGCGCCAGCGCGACGAGTTCGCCGGCGCCGTGTTCAGCCCCGACGGGCACACGCTGTTCGTGAACGTGCTGGCGCTGCACGGGATGACCGTGGCGATCTGGGGGCCGTGGGCGCGGCTGGGAATCTGAGCGCGGGTTCACGCGTAAGGCCGCAGCAGGCTGGAAAAACTGCTAGGAGCCCAGGTCCAAATGCGAGATCATCGAGACATGGGCACTCTGCCACAGCTGCCGACCAGCCTCACTCTCGATGACGCGGACACGCCCCGGGACATCGTCGACGCGATGATCCTCGCCCCGTTCAGCACGGGCGAGCAGCCGTACGCCCACACCGCCCGCCTGCCCCGCGTACGCAAGGACGCGCGCCTGCTGCCCGCGGAGGGGCACCTGCTGCGGGTGGCCACGGACGACGGGCTGCGCAGCCACCTGGCCGCGGGCGACGGCTGGACCCTGCGCGCGGCGCGCTGGCGCGGCGGGGTCGCCGAGGTGACCGTCACCGCCACCACCGACGAGCTCGCGCTGCGCATCCTCGACGACGCCACCCGCGGCGCGCGCGAGGAGCACGTGGAGCGCACCGACAGCGTGCCGATGGGCTTCTGGCACCACTCGGCCAAGCGCGGCGCGCAGCGCAGCACGCGGCCGATCACCACGCCGTCCTGGGGCGCGATCCGGGACAACTACGCCGCGGACGTGGCGGAGTCGCTGGAGCGCCTGATGACGCTCACCCCGGAGTCGATCTCGGGCCGCCTGCTGCTGCTGCACGGAGTGCCCGGCACGGGCAAGACCACCGCGCTGCGCGCGCTGGCGCAGGCGTGGTCGTCCTGGTGCCAGGTCGACTGCGTGCTCGACCCGGAGAACCTGTTCCACGACTCCAGCTACCTGATGGAGGTGGCCATCGGCGACGAGGAGCAGGAGGAGCGCCGCTGGCGCCTGCTGCTGGTCGAGGACTGCGACGAGCTGATCTCCGCCGCCGCGAAGCAGTCCAGCGGCCAGGCTTTGTCCCGCCTGCTCAACCTCACCGACGGCCTGCTCGCCCAGGGCCGCGACGTGCTGGTCGGCCTGACCACCAACGAGCCGCTCAACCGCCTGCATCCGGCCGTGGTGCGCCCCGGCCGCTGCCTGGCCCAGATCGAGGTGGGCCCGCTGCCCTTCGCGCAGGCGAGCGCCTGGCTGGGCAGCACGGTCGGCCTCAGCTCGGGCGGCGCGACCCTGGCGGAGCTGTTCGCCCTCCAGCGCGGCGACCGCGACCTGGTCACCAGCACCCCGGAGCCGTCGACGGGCTGTTACCTCTGACCACGGGGGTATGCGTTAAGAAGGTGCCCTTCCTCTACGTATTCCGATAACAAGGTGCCCTTCCTTACCCTCGGTGCTTGGCTGGGGGTGCGGGGGTCTGCCATCGTGGGGGCCGTGACTCTGTCCGAGGCGGATGACTTCGCCGCGCCGCGCCCGTCCCATGTCGCCCTCGCCACGCGGCGGTGGGCCGACGCGCTGGTGGACGACTCCGGGCGCAACCAGCTGGCCTACTACCGCGATCTGAAGGCGGGCACGCTGCGCCTGGACGCGGCCCGGCCCGAGGCGCTGACCGTGCTCATGGCGGGCCGGACGGTGACGCTGCGCCAACTGTTCCCCGACGACGCGGCGCACGCCGACGCGCTGCGGCGCACCCGCACCATCCGCACCCGGACGCGCACGCTGGCCGAGGAGCGCGGCGTCGACGTCGGCTACCTGGCCGCCGGCCTTGCCACCTGGTACGAGGCCGAGCGCACGCCGCGCTCCCCCGTGCTGCTGCACCGGCTCACCGTGCGCACCACGTCGGCGGCGGAGACCGAGTTCGCGCTCACCGTCGACCCGGAGCCGGCGGTCAACCCGGTGCTGCTGTTCAAGCTGTTCAAGGAGCACCGGCTGGAGGTGGACCCGGAGGCGCTGCTGGACGCGCTGCCGGAGGGGCCGTACGACCCGGCGCCGGTGTTCGAGCAGCTGGCCAAGGCGGCGGAGGACGTGCGCGGCTTCACGGTCACGCCGGAGCTGCTGGTGGGCACGTTCCTGTACGAGAAGCTGCCCATGGTCGCCGACATCACCGAGCACGGCGAGCTGCTGGAGAGCAGCGAGGTGATCGCCGCGCTGGCGGGCGACCCGCGCGCGCTGAGCGAGCTGTACGCGCAGGCCCCGGTGGAGGCCGACGCGCCCGACCGGGTGGAGCCGGACGACGAGTTCCTGGTGCTGGACGCGGACTCCTCGCAGAGCTACGCGGTCAACGCGGCGGTGGCCGGGCACCACCTGGTGGTGAAGGGCCCGCCGGGCACCGGCAAGAGCCAGACCATCGCCAACATGATCATGGCGCTGGCCGCGCGCGGGCGCACCGCGCTGTTCGTGGCCGAGAAGCGCGCCGCCATCGACGCCGTGCTGGACCGGCTCAACCAGGTCGGCCTGGACGACCTCGTGCAGAACCTGCACGGCGACCAGGGCAGCCGCCGCGAGCTGGCCCGCGCCCTGGACGCGCGGCTGCAGCGGGCCCGGCACGAGACCCGCCCCACGACCGAGGACACCGACCGCAGCCTGACCGGCTCCCGCGCCGCGCTCGCGCGCCACCACGCGGCGCTGCACACCCGGCACGAGCCGTGGGGCCTGTCGGTGTTCGACCTCCAGTCGCGCCTGCTGGGCATCGCGCCCGAGGACATGACCCCGCAGCGCTGGGCGGGCGAGGACCTGGCCCGGCTGGACGCCCCGGCCGCCGCGCGGCTGCGCGCGACCGTGGTCGAGCTGGCCCAGCTGGGCGCGTTCGACCCGGCGCCGGGGCCGGGCGCGTGGGTGCGCTCCACGGTGCCCGACCGGGCCGCGGCGCAGCTGGCGTACGCGCTGGCGGGCCAGGCCGCGACCACGCTGGCCCCGGCCCGGCAGCAGCTGTCCGCGCTGGCCGCGCGGCTGGGGCTGGCCGTCCCGGCCACGCTGGGCTCGGCGCAGAAGATGGCCGCGCTGCTGTCCGAGGTGGAGGAGACGCTGCGGCGGCTACGCCCGCAGGCGTACGCGGCGGACCTGCCCGCCTGGATCACCGCGACCGCCACCGGCGAGCAGCGCGGGAGCATGGGCTTCTGGCAGCGCCGCCGCGTGGTCAAGGACATCCGGGCGCACTGGCTCGCGCCGGGCCGCCCGAGCACCGCCGAGCTGCACCAGGCGGCCGTTGCCGCCGCTGACCAGCTGGCCCGCTGGCGCGTGGTGAGCCTGGACGGGCAGCCGCCGCGCACCGACCCGGGCACGGCCCCGGCGCTGGCCGCGTTCGCCGAGTTCACCGGCGCGCTGCAGCCGCTGCGCGGCTACGTCCCGGTGGACGCCGACGACCTGGACGCGCTGCAGCGGCAGCTCGACGCGCTGGCCGGCGACCAGGCCGACCTGCTGCGCACGGCGCGGCGCAACGAGCTGGCCGCCTCGCTGGTCGAGTGGCGGGCCCGGCGGCTGCTGGACGAGCTGGCCGCGCGCGGCGTGGGCGGCGACACGGCCCGCGCGGGCGCGGCGTTCGACCACGCCTGGCTCAGCTCGGTGCTGGAGCACCTGCGCTTCAGCGACGAGCACCTGGCCACCTTCCACGGCGCGGCGCTGCACGCGGCGGTGGCCGAGTTCCACACCGCCGACGCCGCGCACATCACCGCCGCCGCGCAGCGGGTACGCCACCTGGCCGCCCGCAACCTGATGGCGGTGCTCGACGAGTTCCCCGACCAGCAGCAGCTGGTCCGCCGGGAGGCCGCGAAGAAGGCTCGGCACCTGCCCGTACGCCACCTGTTCGAGCAGGCCCCGGAGGCGCTGACCGCGCTCAAGCCGTGCTGGGCGATGAGCCCGCTGCTGGTCAGCCAGGTGCTGCCGGCCCGGGTGCTGTTCGACGTGGTCATCTTCGACGAGGCCAGCCAGGTCGAGCCGGTGGACGGCGTGCCCGCCATCATGCGCGGCCGCCAGGTCGTCGTGGCGGGCGACGAGCACCAGCTGCCGCCGACGAACTTCTTCCAGCGCGGCGACACCGACGGCGACGGGGTGCCCGACGACGGGACCGCGCTCGGCGACGACGTCGAGTCGCTGCTGCAGGCGTTCGCGCACACCCTGCCGCTGCCGCAGGTGCGCCACCTGGCCTGGCACTACCGCAGCCGGGACGAGCGGCTGATCGCGTTCTCGGACCGGCACGTGTACAGCCCGAGCGGCAACGCGCTGACCACGTTCCCGGGCGCGGACGCGGCCGACTGCATCAGCCACGTGCTGGTGTCCGGCGAGGCCGACCCGGAGGCGTCGGTGGAGAGCGGCGGCGCGGAGGTGCGCCGGGTGGTGGAGCTGATTCTGGCGCACGCGCAGCAGCGGCCCGCCGAGTCGCTGGGCGTGATCACCATGGGCATCACCCACGCCGAGCGGGTGGACGCGGCGCTGCGCCGCGCGCTGGTCCAGCGGCCGGACCTGGAGCCGTACTTCTCCGAGAACGGGCACGAGCCGTTCTTCGTGAAGAACATCGAGCGGGTGCAGGGCGACGAGCGCGACGCGGTGATCCTGACCATCGGCTACCCGAAGGGCCTGGACGGGCGCATGCTCTACCGCTTCGGCCCGCTGAACACCAAGGGCGGGCACCGCCGGCTCAACGTGGCGATCACCCGCGCCCGCCGCCGGATGACCGTGGTCAGCTCGTTCACCCACCTGGACATGGATCCGCAGCGGCTGCGCGCCGAGGGTGCGGTGATGCTGCGCGACTTCCTGGAGTACGCCGCGTCCGGCGGCCGCCGCGAGATCGCCGCCCTCACCGGCGCCCCGGCGCTGAGCGCGTTCGAGGCGGACGTGCTGGCCCGGCTCACCGCCGCGGGCATCCCGCTGGTGGTGCGGCACGGCGTCGGCGGGCACCGGATCGACTTCGCGGCCACCCACCCGGACGACCCGCACCGGCTGGTGCTCGCCATCGAGGCCGACGGCCCGTCCTATCACTCCTCGCCGACCGTGCGCGACCGCGACCGGCTGCGCCAGCAGCACCTGGAGCGGCTCGGCTGGCGCTTCCACCGGATCTGGTCGACCGACTGGACCCGGCAGCGCGAGGTCGAGATCGCCAAGGCGCGGGCTGTGTACGACCTGGCCGTGTCGTCGGCGGCGGACCTGCTGCCGGACACCGTCGCCGACGGGGTGACGCTGCGGCTGCCCTCGGCCCGGCAGCGCACCGGCACGCGCCCGGCGCTGCCCGCCGCCGAGAAGATCACGGACGTGCCGCAGGAGTCGCTGGTCGAGCTGGTGCGCTGGATCGAGAGCGACGGCCTGAACCGGACCGAGGACGAGGTGGTCGCGGAGGCGTACGCGGAGCTGGGCCTGCCCCGGCGCACCCCGCGCACGACCGAGGCGCTGCGCGCGGCCCGGCGCACGGCGGTGGGCGAACCCTCCTGAGCGCGGCCGCTACTTCTTGAGCGCGGTGCGCAGCACGTCGCGCACCGCGTCGAGCATGGGGATCTGGTCCAGTTCGGACGCGCTGTGCCAGCTGGGCTCGACCATGATGCCGTCGGGTTGCGGGCGCAGATCGCCGCCGAGCACGGTGACGCCGTAGAGCATGAACACGCCGTGGAAGTCGATGCCGCCGGTGAGCTGGCGGTGGTCGGAGCCGACCTCCAGCAGCGTGTCGACCCGGACCTCCAGCCCGGTGGTCTCGGCGAACTCCCGCACCACCGTCTCGGCGGGGTGCTCGCCGTGCTCGATGGTGCCGCCGGGCGGCATCCACTTGCCGAGGTCCCCGTGGGCGCTGCGGCCGATCTGCACGAGCAGCACGGTGTCGCCCTCGCGCGCCAGCCCGTACGCCGAGACCCGCTGCCACTGCCTGACCATCGTCACGATGAGAAAGCCTGCCACGTTCTCGCGCGGCCGCACAGATGGGCGACGCGCTGATTCGCCACTCAGAACGCTTCTTGCTGGTCACACCGCCCAGAATTCGGCCTGCGCGGGCTCCGCCGGCGCACGCGCGACCCGGCCTCTTTTTCGCCGTTCGGCGGAGCACAAGTCGCCCTTTCGGCGAAACCTCGGGGACGCATATCCCGCCTTATAGTCGCGGTCATGGCGCGTGACCCCGATTTCGATCCGTGCAAGCTGGTCGAGCACGACTCCGGCGAGTACAGCCTGGTGTTCGACGACTTCGATGACTATGTGGACATCTTCGACGAGCAGGGCTGGCTCGGCAACGGCTACGCCTGGGAGGGCGTGGTGCAGGTGCTGCTGGCCGACCGGTCCCCCGAGGTGCTCGACCAGGTGGAGTTCGACTCCGAGGCCGACCTGTTCTCGGTGCGCGCGGGCGATCCCGAGCCGCTGGCGGAGGTGGCCGCGGCCATCCGCGACGCGGTGGTGGACCTCGACGTGCTGGCCGACGCCATCACCCGCGCGGAGGAACAGGGCCTGCTCGACTGAATCCGGCTGCCGCGGCCGGGCGGATCGGCTAGGTTCCGCACCATGGCTGAGATGATCCACCCGCCGAAACCCCGCCCGGGGGACCGCATCGCGGTCCTGTCCCCCTCCGCCGGGCTGCCCGCGATCTTTCCCGGGGTGTACGAGCAGGGCCTGGCGCGGCTGCGCGAGGACTTCGAGCTGGTGCCGGTCGAGTTCCCGACCACCCGGGTGATGGACGCCGATCCGCGCGACCGTGCCCGCGACATCACCGCCGCGTTCGCCGACCCGTCCCTGACCGCGATCATCGCGAGCATCGGCGGCGACGACCAGATCACCGTGCTGCGCCACCTCGACGACGAGGTGATCCGCGCCAACCCCAAGCCGTTCTTCGGCTTCTCCGACAACACCAACCTGCTCAACCACCTGTTCGGGCTCGGTGTGGTCGGCTACCACGGCGGCGCGGTGATGACCTCGCTGGCCCGGCCCGGCCGGATGCACCCGCTGACCGAGCGCAGCCTGCGCGCCGCCCTGTTCACCAGTGGCCGGTTCGAGCTGACCCCGTCCATCGAGTACGGCGACGAGCCGCACGACTGGGCCGATGACACGCTGCGCGACACCGAGCCGCGCATGCTGCCCGCCGAGGGCTGGACCTGGTCCGGCGCGCACCGCACCGTCGAGGGCCCGCTCTGGGGCGGCTGCCTGGAGATCCTGTCCTGGCTGCTGCAGGCCGGCTTCGTCGCGCCGCCGGAGCGCTTCGACGGGCACGTGCTGGTGCTGGAGACCTCCGAGGAGATGCCGAGCGCCGACGAGGTGTTCCGCACCCTGCGCAACATGGGCGAGCGCGGCATGCTGGAGCGCTTCGCCGCGGTGCTGGTCGGCCGGGCCAAGGCGTGGAACTTCGACCGGCCGCACACCCCCGAGCAGAAGGCGGCCTACCGGGCCGGGCAGCGGGCCGCGATCGAGCGGGCGATGGCCGCGTACGCGCCGGACGCGGTGCTCGTGTTCGACCTCGACATCGGGCACACCGACCCGCAGCTGATCCTGCCGATCGGCGGCGCCGCGCTGGTCGACGCCGAGCACCGGCGCGTCAGCGTTACCTACTGACCGTCTCCGGGCGACGGCGGCGTGAGCGCCACCCGGGTCCGCGGCAGGCCCTCGGGGTGGTGCTCGCGCACGTACGCGATGAGCTTCTCGCGGATCTCGCAGCGCAGGTCGTACGCGTGCTGCGCGTCGGGCGCGGAGGCGAGCACGCGTACCACCATGGTGGTCTCGGTCGTGTCGACCACCTGCAGCACCCAGTCCCGCTTGTCCCAGTGCGGTGAGGCGGCGACGACGCGCTCGGCCTCGGCGCGCAGCGGCTCGACCGGCATCCGGTGGTCCAGGTGCAGCACCGCCGCGCCGAGCACCCGAGACTCGTTGCGGGTCCAGTGCTGGAACGGCGTGGTGGTGAAGTAGGTGGTGGGCAGCACCAGCCGCCGCTCGTCCCACAGCCGCACCACGACGTAGGTCAGGCGCAGCTCCTCGATGCGCCCCCACTCGCCCTCGACCACCACCACGTCGTCGATGTGCAGCTCGTCGGTGAACGCCAGCTGCAGCCCGGCGAAGATGTGGGCCAGCGTGGCCTGCGCGGCCAGCGCGGCGACCACCCCGGCCAGTCCCGCGGAGGCCAGCAGCGAGGCGCCGAGGGTGCGCAGCGGCGCGAACGTCATGAGGATCGCCGCGATGGCCAGCAGGGTCACCACGACGGCGGTGAGCCGCCGCAGGATGCCGATGCGGGTGCGCGCCCGGCGCATGCGCCGGTTGTCGGCGACGTCCATCGGCAGCCGCCGGAACGCGGCGTCCTCCAGCACGAACAGCACCCGCACCGCGAGCCAGGCCGACGCGCCGATCAGCGCGATGACCAGGCCGTGGTGCACCATCTCGCGGGCCGGGCCGGTCAGGCTGCTGAACGGCAGCGCGATCACCAGCGCCACCACGGCCAGCAGCACCCGGAACGGCCAGCGGCAGCTGCGGCTGAGGTTGTCGAAGAAGTGCTGGTAGCGGCGGCGGCCGAGGCGGCGCACCACGAAGCGGGCCAGCCATCCGGCGGCGACCGCGGCCAGCAGCGCCGCGGTCACCACGATGGCCGCCCGGATCAGCTGCTCGGCGTCCATGGGCGGCGAACCTCCAGCGGCGGTTACGGGATCAACGTTCCCACCGCTACCCGGCCCGCCGCATGGAAAACGCCCCACCGCCGCGGCGATGGGGCGTTTCCGATCACATGGTCAGAGGCTGCCCAGGATGGAAGCGGGCGCCTCGACGATCTTGCCGGACGGCTTGTCGATCGTCACCGGCTCGCCGTAGTTGCTGTAGGTGATCACCATGTCGCCGACACCGGCGGCCGGGGCCACCTGGCCCATGCCGACCGTCATGGTGAGCAGGCGGCCCTGCTCGTCGAGCGTCGCGGTGAACGGCACCGCCTTGGCCTGCTCGCCGAGCGCCGTCGCGGCGGCCGCGTTGGCGCCCGCGGCCTTGCTCAGGTCGAGGGTGCCCTTGATCTTGCTGGTGCCGTCCCACTCGACCGACGAGGCCACCTTCAGCAGGTTGGCGCTGTACGACGGGTCCTCGATCGAGGTGCGCAGGGAGCTGGCCGCGCCGAGCTTGGCGGTGTCGACGTGCATCCAGTCCTTGGGCAGGGTCGGCACACCCGCCATCTTCATCCACACCTCGTCGCCGATCTGCACGACGTCGATGGTCATGTTCGTGCCCGCGACGCCCATCTTCATCGACGAGAGGCTCTTCTTGCCCGGACCGTCGAGGCTCCCCGTGACCTCGATGCCGGCCGCGCCGCTCATGCCCATCTTCATCTTGACGGTGGTGTCCTTGAACTTCGCGCCGGCGGCCGTGAGCGCGTCGGCGGCCGACGCCTGGACCTGCGCGGAGGCGCCCGCGGACGCGGACGCGCCGGGCGTGGCCGCCGGCTTCTCGTTCTGGCAGGCGGCCAGCGCCGCGATCGCGGCCAGACCGGCCACCGCCACTGCGAAACGACGTACTCTCACGTGTCTTCCCCTCCCCATCGGGCTCCGAGCAGCGGCCCGGAGCACAAGGCAGCAGCCTAGTCAGTCGATGCCAGGCGCGCCCGGCGAGCCGGGCGGCCTTGACGGAGCGTGCCCCGCCGATGATGATCAGCGTTGCACCTGTCGCGACCTCGGCGGACCGCACCGGATGCGGGCCGCGCGGGCTGAAACGTCGACTCACCTACCCCGGAAGGCATCGCGACATGCGTGGTCCTAATCACGGCCCTCTCGACGTGCTCGTGCTCGGCGGCGCGGGCGTCGACACCATCGTCGAGGTCCCACGGCTGCCCCTGCCGTACGCGGACAGCTACCTGGTCCCGGCGATCACCACCCGGGCCGGGCACACCGGCGACAACGTGGCGCTCGGCCTGCACGCGCTGGGCCTGCACATCCACCTGCTCGACGTGCTCGGCGAGGACGCCGAGGGGGCCCTGGTCCGGGACCTGCACCAGCGTTCCGGCAGCGGGTTCACCGCCCTGGCCACGGCCGCCGGCACCAAACGCGCGGTGAACCTGGTCGGCCCGGACGGCCGCCGGCTGTCGCTGTACGACGGCAGCCGCGGCGCCGAGCAGGACCGCTTCCCCGCCCCGCTGCTGGCCGAGCTGCTGGCCGGCTGCCGGCACGTGCACGTATGCATCACCCACCCGGCCGCGTACGCGCTGGACCAGCTCGCCGCCGCCGGGATCGCGGTCTCCACCGACCTGCACGACTGGGACGGCGAGAACCCGTACCACGCGCAGTTCGCGGCCCAGGCCGACGTGGTGTTCCTGTCCGCGGCGGCGCTGGCCGACCCGGAGGCGGTCATGCGCCATGTGCTCGAGCTGGGCCGGGCGCACACCGTGGTCGCCACCGCCGGCGACCGCGGCGGCCTGCTGCTCACCCGCGACGGCGACGGGGTACGCCGGTGGGCGGCGGTGGCGCCGCCACGGCCGGTGCGCGACTCCAACGGCGCGGGCGACGCGTTCGTCGCCGGGTTCCTGTTCGGCCTGCTGGAGGGCCGCGACCTGGACGAATGCGCCCGCCTCGGCGCGCTGGCCGGGGCGCACGCCTGCACCGTCGCGGCGACCGAAGTGGACCCGATCGGCCGCGCCGCACTGTTGGCACACGACACCACGTTTTGAGTGGCGCGCACAGGGTTACATGGAACGCATGAGCCTGCTGTTCCGAAAGACGTGGAAACTGGGCCCCCTGCGGTGGAACTTCACACAGGGCGGTCTGTCCTCTTGGAGTTTGAAGATCGGCCGCTGGTCGTGGAACTCCCGCACCCGCGCGCACCGGGTGGACCTGCCCGGCCCGTGGTCCTGGAAGCAGGACAAGGGCGGCAAGCGCTGACCTGACCGTCGCGAAGGCGCGCGTCCCGGCGGGGGACGCGCGCCTTCGCCCTGCCTCACCAGGTCACGCCGCGTCGCGCAGCTCGGTGAGGGCGGCGGCGATGCGCTCCAGCCCCTGGGTGAGCACCGGCTCGTCGGCGCTGAGGCTGATCCGGAAGCAGCGGCCGTCGTGGCGGCCGAAGCCGGCCGGGGCGACCTCGCCGGTGAAGAAGGGTCGGCCGGGCACCAGGAAGACGCCCTTCTCCTTCGCGCGGGAGTAGAGGGCGCGGTCGTCGAACCACGGCTCGTCCACCCATACCCAGCAGAACATGCCGCCGGACGTGCCGGCGTGCAGCCGCCAGTTCACGTCGGCCGGCAGGATGTCGGCCAGCAGCTTCTCCCCCAGCCGGCGCTTGTGCGCGTAGTACGGCCGGATCACCTCCGCGGTCAGGCGGTCGAGCTCCCCGGTGGCCAGCGCCCGTGCGGTGACCTGCTGCGCGAGCTGGCCCGCGTGCAGGGTCGAGTTGGCCACGAACGAGACCATCGGCTCGATGAAGCGCGGATCGCCGACGGCGAAGCCGATCCGCTCGCCGGGCAGGCCGGCCTTGGAGACGGTGAAGACGTTGATGATGTTCTCGTGCCAGCGCGGCGGCTCGGGCGTCTCCACGATCTGCGGGAACGGCGAGCCGTACGCGTGGTCGAAGAAGATCGGCACGTCGCGGTCGGCGGCGATCTCGAGCAGCGCGTCCAGCTCCTGCGGGCTGACGCAGCGGCCGGTCGGGTTGCTCGGGCTGGACAGCAGCAGCAGGCCGATGTCGTCGCTGCGGCGCAGCGCGTCCAGATCGAGGTGGTAGCGGAACCGCCGGTCCCCGCACAGCTCGATCCGGGGCGCGATCCCGGCGACGCCGCCGGGGAACAGGTAGACCCCCTGGTAGCCGGTGTAGTCGGGCAGGGCGGGCAGCACGGTCTTCGTGTCCCGCGCGGCGCCCGGGCCGGTGAACACGGCGGAGGCGACGAAGCTGAGCATCTGGCTGCCGGAACCGACCACGACGTGCTCGGGCGTGAGCGGCCAGCCGTACCGGCCGGAGAAGTACTCGACGATCGCCGCGACGAGGTCGTCGGTGCCCCGCGACGGCCCGTAGAGGCAGCTCGCCCTGGCGAAGCTCGCGTCGAGCGTCTCGTCGAACAGACGCCGCCAGGTGCCCACGACCTCGGGGATCGGTGCCGGGTTGCCGATGCTCAGGTTGAGCAGGCTGCCCGTGGACGCGCCCCGCATGGAGGTGGCGATGTCCTCCATGATGCTGCGGATGCCGGAGGCGTGCGCCATCTTCGTGCCGCTGAGTGACAGAACCATCCGTCGGCCCCTTTCTTCCGTGTCGTGGGGCACGCTCGTCGCTGGGCTCCCCCGTGCGTCACCCTGGCCATCCGGCCAGTCTGCCTTAGGCATCGACGATCACCAACGCAGTATCGCGCCACGGGGCGGCTCGGCCACGGCTCAGACCGGCAGCGTCCACTGCTCACGGGTCCGGATGCGGCGGAAGCCGAGCCGCTCGTTGATCCGCAGCATGGGCACGTTGGACGGTTCGGTGGTGGTGCGGATGCGGCGCACCGCACCGCCGTCGGCGGCCAGCCAGCGCAGCATCTCCGCCTTCACCCACAGCCCGAGGCCGTGCCCCCGGTGCGCGGGCACCACCACCGTGTCCTCCTGGTGCGCCAGTTCCGGCGCGAGGGACGGGTACTCCAGCACGGTCAGCCCGGCCACCGCCCCACTGCCCTCGTGCACGGCGGCGACGACCCGGCGCTGCCGGCCTGCCTGCCGCGCGTGCCGCTCGACGGCCCGCACGTGCTGCGGCGAGTTCGGCGCGGGCACGTAGCCCAGGCCGCCGTCGGGCGAGTCCGCCATCGCGTCGACGGCCGCCGCGTACGCCCCCAGCAGCGCCTCGGGCACCCCGTCCGGCCAGCGTTCCAGCCGGTAGCCGGGCGGCGCGGTGTCGCCCGGCGCGACCGGCACGGACAGGTCCGCCTCGGACTCCCACAGCCGCTGCACCCGCCGCGCGCCCAGCGCCGCCGCCCAGGCCGGGCCGGGCGAGTCCGCCGCCGCGTCGAGCACCAGCGTGTCCCGGCCCGCCTCCGCCGCCGCGGCGCGGGCCGCCGCCAGCAGCGCGCTGCCGTGCCCGGCCCGGCGGTGCGCCGGGTGCACGGTCACCGTGGCGAAACCCCAGGCCAGGTTCTCGCGGTCGGACAGGAAGAGCTCGGCCAGCCCGACCGGCGTGCCGTCGGCGCACGCAAGCCAGTGCCGCACCGAGCCGTCCGGACGTGGCGCCAACAGCTCCGCGCAGCGGACGGCGGCGGGTGGCACCGGGTGTCCCGGGTCGTCGTGCCCGGCCGCCGCCCGCTCGACCTCGTGCCAGCACGCCAGCTGCTCGCGCAACCCGAGCCGGGGATCGAATGGAGTCACCGCCATACCCGCCAGTTGTAGCGGGCCGCCGCCGCCCGCGCCAGCGCCTTTCGCGGCCCGCGCCCCTCGGTGGGGACGGGTCAGAGCAGCTCGACGATGGTGGCGTTGGCCATGCCGCCGCCCTCGCACATGGTCTGCAGGCCGTAGCGGATGCCGTGGTCGCGCATGTGGTGCAGCAGCGTGGTCATCAGCCGGGCGCCGCTGGCGCCGAGCGGGTGGCCGAGCGCGATCGCGCCGCCGCGCGGGTTGAGCCGGGCCGGGTCGGCGCCGGTCTCGGCGAGCCAGGCCAGCGGCACCGGGGCGAACGCCTCGTTCACCTCGTACGCGCCGATGTCGGCGATGGACAGCCCCGCCCGGCGCAGCGCCTTGGCCGTGGCCGGGATGGGCGCGGTGAGCATGATGACCGGGTCGTCGGCGGCGACGACGGCGGTGTGCACCCGGGCCAGCGGGGTGAACCCGTGCGCGGCGGCCCACTCCGACGTGGTGACGGCGAGCGCGGCGGCGCCGTCGGAGATCTGCGACGCCGAGCCCGCGGTGACCACGCCGTCCTCCTTGAACGGGGTAGCCAGCTGGCCCAGCTTCTCCAGCGACGTCTCCCGCCGGATGCCCTCGTCGGCGTGCACGTCGCCGACCGGCACGATCTCCGCGGCGAACAGGCCGCCGTCCGTGGCCGCGGCCGCCTTGGCGTGGCTGGCCAGCGCGTACTCGTCGAGCTGCGCGCGGCCGAAGCCCCATCGGGCGGCGATCATCTCGGCGCCGACGCCCTGGTTGAACGGCACCGGCGCGTCGCCCGCGAAGCCCGGCACGCCCGCGTAGCGGGTGCGCACCTCGGGCCCGTAGGGCAGGCCCAGCTCGCCGACCGACGAGCCCATCGGCACCCGGCTCATCGACTCTACGCCCGCCGCGACCACCAGGTCGGCCTGCCCGGACAGCACGGTGGCGGCGGCGAAGTGCAGCGCCTGCTGGCTGGAGCCGCACTGCCGGTCCAGGGTGGTGCCGGGCACGGACTCCGGCCAGCCGGCGGCGAGCACCGCGTTGCGGCCGATGTTCCAGGACTGCTCGCCGGCCTGCGAGACGCAGCCCAGGATCACGTCGTCCACGTCGGCCGGGTCGAACCCGGTCCGGTCGCCGAGGTCCTGCAGCACCTGACCGGCCAGGTCGACCGGGTGGACGCCGGACAGGCCGCCGTTGCGCCGCCCGACGGGGGTACGCACCGCTCCGATGATCACCGCATCACGCATGACCGAAGCCTACTGCCAAGTAACCTGAACGGTCGATCAGGCCCGGAACTCAGATCACGATCTCGGCACCGACCAGCAGCACCAGGGCACCTGCCGTCAGGGCCCGCACCCGCCCCGGCACCCGCGGGTCCACGAGCACGGCGGCCAGCGCGTACGCCACCATCATGCCCACCACCCACAGCTGCGGCGCGCCGAGGAACAGCCGGCGCAGCAGGCCGAGCGCGAGCAGCACCACCACGGCCGGGCCCGCCAGCGCCACCACCCAGGCCGGGCGCACCCGGACCAGGCGCAGCAGCGGCCACATGGTCACCGCCGCGCCGATCAGGCCCAGGAAGATGATGCCGAGCGCGTCGCCCAGGCACTCCATCCCGCCCTCGCAGCCGCGCAGCTGGATCACCGCGTACGCGATGCCCATCCAGACGGCCAGGGACACGAAGGCGCAGCCGGCGGCGCGGGCCGCCCGGGAGGCGATGCTCACCGCGGGATCGGGCTCGAAGCGGGTCATGGCCGTCATCGTGGCAGATCGGCCCCGGGCCGGTCACCATCCGACCGGCGCTAAGGTGACCTCCATGAGCATCTACGACGTACAGATCAAGACGCTGCAGGGCGCCGACGCGGACCTCGCGCAGTACCGCGGCAAGGCCGTCCTCATCGTCAACGTCGCCTCGCGCTGCGGGCTCACCCCCCAGTACACCGGCCTGCAGAAGCTCGCCGAGACCTACGGCGAGCAGGGCCTGACCGTGCTCGGCGTGCCGTGCAACCAGTTCGGCGGGCAGGAGCCGGGCAGCGCCGCCGAGATCGCCGAGTTCTGCGACGTCAACTACGGCGTCACCTTCCCGCTGACCGAGAAGATCGAGGTCAACGGCGCCGGCCGGCACCCGCTCTACGACCTGCTCACGCAGACCCCCGACGCCGACGGCAAGGCGGGCGACGTGACGTGGAACTTCGAGAAGTTCCTGGTCGACCGCTCGGGTGCGGTGACCCGGCTGCGGCCGCAGGTCACCCCGGAGTCGGCCGAGCTGACCGGCGCGGTCGAGCGCGCGCTGGCCTGATCAGCCGCCGTCCGCGCCGGGCCGTTCCTCCGGTGCCGCGGGCAGCAGCCGGTCCGTCGACAGCGGCACGTCCGCAGACGGCGGCTCCTGCTTCGGCACGTCGCGCAGCGGGAGGTACGGCTCGGCGTGGGCGGGCAGCCCCGCGGCGATCGCGCGGGCCCGGCCCAGCTCCGCGTCGAACTTCGCGCCCAGCAGCACCGCCACGTTCGTCAGCCACAGCCAGACCAGGAAGATGATGACGCCGCCGAGCGCGCCGTAGGTCTTGTTGTACGAGTCGAACGTGGCGATGTAGTACGCGAAGCCGCCCGACACGGCGATCCAGGTCAGCATCGCCACCATGGTGCCCGGCGTGATCCAGCGGAAGCCGCCCTGCCGCGCGTTCGGCGCGGCCCAGTAGAGCAGCGCCAGCAGCATGTTGATCACGATGACCAGCACCGGCCACTTCACCACGTCGAAGATCTTCACGGTGGCGTCCTCGACTTCGAAGGCCCGCCCCACGCTGGTGGCCACCCGGCCGCTGAGCACCACGGCCAGCGCGCTCGCGGCCAGCGACACGCCCGTGACGGCCGTGACGAACAGCTGCACCGGCACCGTCTTCCACAGCGGCCGTCCCTCGGGCACCCGGTAGATCACGTTCGCGGCCCGCATGAACCCGCCGATGTAGCTGGTCGACGACCAGAACGCGATGGCGAGGCCGACCGCCGCGGCGATGCCCGCCGCCCGCTGGTCGTAGCGCAGGTTGTCGATGATGTCGAGGATCGCGTGCCGGGCCGGCGGCGGGGTCAGCTCGCTCAGGTTCTCCGCGACCGCGTCGCTGGTCGAGCGGCCGAACAGGCCCACCCCGGCGACCAGCACCAGCATCCCCGGGATGATCGACAGCACGCTGTAGTAGGTCAGCGCCGCGGCGCGGTCGGCCAGCTCGTCGCCGAGCAGCTCCACCACGGTCCGGCGGCACACTCGCAGCCACGCCCGCAGACCCAGGTCCGACGGGCGGCGCGGCCCCCGGGCCAGGATGTGGAGCAGCCGGTCCCGGTGGACCCGGCCGGGTTCCCTCGTACGCGCCAACGTCGCCTCCGCGGCAGAGCGTGTGTCGATCCGTGACCGTATGACATCAGAGCGGCCGCGGCCGGACAAGGCCGTCGTCAGTGGATCTCGCCCGCGGCTGCGGCCCGGCACGTAGTATCAGGTCACCCCCGGTGACGGCTTGCAGGAGCGGTACGCACGACGGGGGTTCACGCATGGGCTGGAAATACCACTCGCCACCGGGATGGCCCGCGCCTCCCGAGGACTGGACGCCGCCCCCGGGCTGGCGGCCGGACCCGAGCTGGCCCCAGGCGCCCGACGACTGGCAGTTCTGGGTGCCCGACGGCGCCGACGACCCGACGCTGCTGTTCGAGCTGACCGATGAGGACGGGTTCGCCGCCGGTCCGCTGGACAGCGTCGACGAGTTCGTCCGCGAGCAGGCCGAGCAGAGTGAGCAGCTCCCGGTGGCGGGCGTGCCGCTCGGCGAGCCCGCGCCCGCGATCGCCCCGGTCTGGGCGGCCGAGGCCACCGGCCCCGACGCCGCCGCAGAGGTGGACGCGCCGGCGGCCCCGGTCGCCGAACCGGCGGCCGCGGCTCTGCTCGCGGCGGAAACGGCGAGCCCCGGCGCGGACCCGCTGCCGGAGCCACAGCCCGCGCCGGCGATGAGTGCCGAGCCGGTCGCGGACCCGGTGACCGCATCGGCGATGAGCGCGGTGGTCTCGACGCACGAGCCACAACTTCTGGGTTGTACCTACAACCCAGAAGTTGTGGACGCCGAGCCGGTCATGGCCGCGGCGGGGGGACCGGAAGCGGCGGGGCAGGAGACCGGGCCGCCGGAGGCCGGGCCCGTTTGGCGGGACGAGCGGGCAGCGCTCGGCTGGCCCGCCGACGCGGGCAGTTCGGCCGAACCGGCCTGGGCGACGGCCGGCTCGACCGACCACGCCTGGACAGCGGCGAGCACCGCGGAACCGGCATGGACCGCCGCGAGCGCCGCGGAACCCGCCCGGCCGAAGGCCGACGCGGACCCTCCGCCCGCGGACCTGCCCGCGCCACCGCCCGCCGCCGAGCCGCGGCCGGAGCCGGTCGCCGACCTGCCGCCGGTCGCGGTCGGGCACGAGCCGGTGCCGGAACCGGCGATGACCAGCTCAGCAGGGTTCACCATGGGCACGGACGGCCCGGCCGCCGCGCCGGTGAGCACGCCCTCCGCGCACGTGCCCGCGCACGCCGCCCCGCACGTCCCGGCACATGCCAAGCCGGCGACCCCGCGTCCCTGGTGGATCTGGGCCCTGGGCGGCGCGGCCGGGCTGTTGCTCTGCTCGGTGCTGGGCATCGGCGGCTTCCTCGCGCTGCGCCCGGACGGGTCGCCGTCGGCGGTCGCCGAACCGGGCGCGACCGCGGTGCGGCAGCCGAGCGAGGCCGTTCCGTCGCAGGAGGAGCAGAGCCGGCCGATCCCGTCCCCGAACCCGCTGCCCGGCCAAGCGCAGGACCAGGTCTTCGAGGGCACCGGCCCGCGGACCGTGCCGGTCGAGCTGGGCGACACGTTCCACACGGTGGCGCTGACCTACGCCGGGGCGGGCGACTTCGTGGTGCGCACCGTGAAGGCCGACGGCCAGGAAATCCAGACGCTGGTGGCCACCACCGACAGCTACGAGGGGGTCCGCCCGCTGGACCTGGGCGACATCCGGCCCGCCGCGGTGAACATCGAGGCGTCCGGCGGCTGGCGCATGGTGGTGCGGCCGCTGGCCGCGTCGCCGACCTGGAGCGGGACCGCGTCCGGGGTGGGCGCGAACGTGCTGCTGATCCCGCGCAGCGCGGCCGACTCGACCCGGGTGGCCTTCGACCACCGAGGCAAGGGCAAGTTCACCGTACAGGCGATCGGCTCGGACAGCGCGACGCTGATCAGCCAGGAGGGCGACTACACCGGGGAGACGGTGCTGCCGCGCGGCACCGTGGTCGTGGTGATCGACACCAACGGGGTGTGGACGTTCAGCCGCGACTGACGGCCCGGTGACCGGGCGCGCGAACCGTCTGACCAGTCGGTTTGCGCGCCCGATCTAGCGTCGGGGCATGACGACGAGCATCGTGTACGACCGCAGGGAGCAGCTGCAGCAGATCCAGAGCGGCCTGCTGCCCGGCGAGCAGGTGATCGCCGTGTACGACGCCATCGGCGCGGGCACCGGCTTCATCGGGCTGACCGACCGGCGCGTGATCATCCAGGACAAGTCCTTCGTGGGCAAGAAGATCGCCATCACCAGCATCCCCTACGGCAAGATCACCAGCGTGAGCGTGGTCAGCAACAAGTCCTGGGCGGGGCAGTTCTTCTCGACCGGGGCGATCGCCATCAACGTCGGCACGCACGTGTACGAGATGGAGTTCCGCGGCGACGAGAAGACGCACCACGTCCACGACCTGATCCTGCAGCGGATCACGACCTGACCCGCCCGCGCCCGCAACCAAGCGTCCGGCCTTGCGCGTTTCGTTATCCGGCGGGGTGACAGGCGGCGACCGCGAGATGGCAGTATGTCGCCTGAACTCGCGGGGAGGGTCCGGTCAGGACGCGGCGGCAGGCCGTGCCCGGCCGGGCGAAGAGGACGGGAGAGCTGCCCACCATGGTCGGCGCCGAAGCAGCACGGCCCCTGCGGCCGAAGGATCCGCGTGAGCTGGGTGGCTACACCCTGCTCGGCCGGCTCGGCGAGGGCGGCATGGGCAGTGTGTACCTTGCCCGCGACCCGAAGGACACGCTCGTCGCGGTCAAGGTGATCCGGGCCGACCTGGCCGGCGAGCCCGAGTTCCGGCAGCGCTTCCGCAGCGAGGTGGAGCGCGCCAAGCAGGTGCCGCCGTTCTGCACCGCCGAGGTGCTCGACGCCGACCCCGATCACGAGTCGCCTTACCTGGTGGTCGAGTACGTGGACGGTCCGAGCCTGTCCAGCGTGGTGGCCCAGCGCGGCCCGCTGACCCCGGCCAACCTGCACGGGCTCGCCATCGGCGTGGCGACCGCGCTCACCGCGATCCACGGCGCGGGCGTCATCCACCGCGACCTGAAGCCCAGCAACGTGCTGCTGGCCCCGGGCACCCCGAAGGTGATCGACTTCGGCATCGCGCGGGCGGTCGAGGGACAGCCCGGCAACACCCGCACCGACCAGCTCATCGGCACCGTGGCGTACATGGCGCCGGAGCGGCTGGACACCAAGGCCCGCAAGGCGCTGACCCCGGCCGCGGACGTGTTCGCCTGGGGCGCGGTGGTGGCCTTCGCGGGCACCGGCCGGACCACGTTCGCGGCGGACTCGATGCCCGCCGTCGCAGTGCGCATCATGACCTCCGACCCGGACCTGGACGGCCTGTCCGGGCCGCTGCGCGAACTGGTGCTGGCGGCCCTGTCCAAGGACCCGGCCGACCGGCCCACCGCCCGCGACCTGCTGGACCGCCTGCTCACCAGCGGGCCGGACCGGGCGCTGAGCTCCGGCGAGCTGCCCCGGCAGGCCGCCGCGGCGGCCGAGGCGGGCAGCCGGTTCGCGGTCGTCGACGCCGATCCCACCGGCATGCAGGACCCGGCGCCGCGCCCCGGCGGCCCGCGCTGGGCCAAGCCGGTCGCGGTCGGGCTGGGCGTTTCCACGCTGCTGCTGGGCGGGCTCACGGTGGCCCTGCTGACCGGGGCGCTGCCGCTGCCCGCGGGCTTCGCCGCCGACCCGTCCACCTCGCCCTCGCCGAGCGCGAGCGCGTCGCCCTCGCCGAGCGCGTCGCCCTCGCCGTCCCCGTCGCCGAGCCCGTCCCCCAGCCCGTCGGCTTCGCCGTCACCGAGCGTGCCGGCCACGCCCGCGCCGTACCTGACGGATGCGCTGTCGGCGAAGAAGCGCTGGGACAGCCGCGACGACGACCCCAACGGCGCCACCTGCCTGTTCGAGGACAAGTCCTACGTCGCGACCACCCTGAAGGACTGGTCCTACCTGTGCCCGGGGCCGAAGGACGCGCTCACCGACTTCCGGTTCGAGGTCGACGCGGCCCTGCTGACCCAGGGCAGCTGCGCGGGGCTCTTCTACCGCATGACCGCGTACGCGGGCTACGAGCTGCGCGTGTGCCAGACGAAGGTGACCGTGCTGCGGCACGCGGAGGGCGATCCCTCCGGCGGCCGGATCCTGCGCGAGCTGCCCCTGGAGCAGGAGCTGACGCTGGACAGGTACCAGCGGATCGGTGTGCAGGGGCAGGGTGCGCAGTTCCGGTTCTTCCTCGCGGGCAAGGAGCTGACGGAGATCGCGCTGACCGACGCGACGTTCGCCGAGGGCCGGATCGTCATCGGCGTGGACACCGTGGGGCACGACGGCGAAGCTCCCTGGCGGGTGCGCTTCCGCCGGGCGGCGATCTGGGCGTCCGCGGTCTGAACCACCCCGGCCCGGGGGCGAGTCGGGGCGCGGGCGGCCCCTGGTGATCGTCTGTGCGCCGGCCGGGAGGCTGCTGGACGCCCGCCGGGCCGGGATCGCTCCACAGGGGAATCCGCCGCATAAGCATCAGTGAATCTTCCTCACCTCGGTATGCTGAGCTGCCTATATTCGTGGCTATGGTGCAGCGGTTAATCAGCTTCTTCAGCCGGTACAGCGGTCTGCTGCGAGCCGGCGTCCTGGGCGGGGTGGTCGTGGCCCTCGCCCTGCTACCGCTGGCCGTTCCGGCGGGCATCGGAGCCAAAAAGGGCGCGGCCATCTACGACAACCTCCCCACCCAGCTGAAAGACCATCAGGTCGGCCAGACGACGTACGTCTACGCCAACGACGGCAAGTCGCTGATCACGATGTTCTACGACGAGCACCGCAAGTTCGTGCCGCTGACCTCGGTCAACCCGAACGTGGTCAACGCGGTGCTGGCCGCGGAGGACGCCCGCTTCTTCAGCCACGGCGGCGTCGACCTGCAGAGCATCGCCCGCGCCTTCGTGGCCAACCGCCAGCAGGGCGAGGTGGCCCAGGGCGCGTCCACGCTCACCATGCAGTACGTGCGCATGGCCCTGCGGGACAGCGCGACGACCGCGCAGGAGGCCATCGCGGCGACCGAGCAGACCCCCATCCGCAAGATCAACGAGATCCGGCTCGCCATGAAGCTGGAGGGTCAGTGGACCAAGACCCAGATCATGGAGGGCTACCTCAACATGGCCTACTTCGGCCATCGCGCGTACGGCATCTACGCCGCCGCCCAGATCTTCTTCTCCAAGGAGCCCAAGGACCTGACCCTGGTCGAGGCGGCGACGCTGGCCGGCCTGGTCAAGGCGCCGTCGGCGTTCGACCCGGCCAACCAGACCACGCCCGCGCTGGACCGGCGCAACTACGTGATCCGGCGGATGGCCGAGCTGAAGTTCATCACCGCGGACCAGGCCAACCGGGCCACCGCCGAGCCGATCAAGCTGAAGCTGTCCACCCCGCCCCGCGACTGCGCGTCGGTGCCCGCCGCCAACCGGGACTGGGGCTACTTCTGCGACTTCTTCAAGAACTGGTGGATGCAGCAGCCCGCGTTCGGCCCCAACCCGGTGGCCCGGCTCGACGCGCTGCGCACCGGCGGGTACCGGGTGGTCACCAGCCTGGACCCGAAGCTGCAGGCGTACTCGATGAAGGACCTGCTCAGCCGCTCCTCGGTGGACATGCGGCTGGCGTACGGCAACGTGATGGTGGAGCCGGGCACCGGCCGGGTCGTGCTGATGGCGGTCAACCGGATCTACTCGATGGACCAGAGCAAGAACGGGCCGAACTCCGACCCGATCAAGCGTTCGTTCGACGTCAAGGGCAGCTACCCGAACACGGTCGCGCCGCTGCTGGGCGGCGGCGACATCCCGGGCTACCAGGCCGGATCGACGTTCAAGATGTTCACCATGGTGGCGGCCCTGGACGCGGGCATGAAGCTGTCCAAGTCGTTCTACGCCCCGCACCGCTACACCTCGATCTACGTGGTGGAGCCCGGCGGGCCCGCCGCCTGCGGCAACCGGTGGTGCCCGTCGAACGCCAGCGGCAGCATGACCGGCAAGCACAACATGTACTCCGGCTTCGGCAAGTCCGTGAACACGTACTTCGTGCAGCTGGAGCAGGCCGTGGGCTCGGACAAGGCGGTGCGCATGGCCGAGAAGATGGGCCTGACCTGGCACACCGACGTGGACCGGCTGCACGCCTCGCCCAAGCACGCCGACAAGTGGGGTGCGTTCACGCTCGGCGTGGCCGACACCACCCCGCTGGAGATGGCCAACGCGTACGCCACCGTGGCCGCCGAGGGCATGTACTGCAAGCCCAACCCGGTCCTGTCGATCAAGGGCCCGGACGGCGCCGAGTTCACCACCACCGTGGACGGCAAACAGGTCGACGCGGCCGCGCCGCAGTGCACCCGGGCGTTCAGCCAGGACGTGGGCCGCGCCGCGACCGACGCCGCGCGCTGCCCGACCGGTTACAAGGCGTCCCGCGGCAGCTGCGGCGACTGGTCCACCGGTTCGCGGGTGTACGCCCTGATGGAGCGTCCGATCGCGGGCAAGACCGGCACCACCGACGACACCCGTGCCGCCTGGTTCGTGGGCTTCACGCCGGAGCTGGCCGCCGCCAGCTTCATCGCCGACCCCGACTACGTGAAGAACGTGGCCGGCGACGGCAACTACAACATGCCACTGGACGCGGTGGCCAACTCGCTGAAGTTCGCCCTCAAGGACAAGCCCGTCCGCGACTTCAACCCCCCACCCACCTCCATCCTCAACTGACAGGAAAAGGAAGGGCACCTTCTACGTCGGAAAACGATAAGAAGGTGCCCTTCCTTTCAGGACAGGACGGAGCGTTGTTCGGGGACGCGCCAGTCGTTCATCCAGGACTGTTCGAGGGCGAGGGTGTGGGCGAGCGATTCGGCGTTCCACTCGTCGTACGGCGGGGGGACGGGGACCTCGTCGGCGCGCAGGCGGCGGCAGGCGGCGGCGAACAGGCGGGCGTCGTGGCGGCCGCCGTCGCCGAGCAGGCGGCGGGCCTTGACCAGCTCCTCGACCAGGGCGCGTTCGACCTGGCCGGCCAGCAGCGGCGGCTTGGCCTCGACGTCGACCCGGCGGCCGAGCATGCGGAGCACGGTGGCGGCGGCGACCAGCAGCACGGACACGCGGAACAGCAGGGCCAGGGCGTCCTGCAGGCCGCCGCCGGCCAGCGCGGCGGGGCGGTCCCAGCCGAGCACCTCGGTCAGGTTGAGCAGCGGCACCAGATCGGCGAGCTGCCAGGCGTAGTCGGCGGCGGCGGCCACCGCGACGTCGAGCGCGGGAAGCACGTCGGGGTTGGGCACCCGCCCGTTGAGGTGTACGTCGCCCGGCACGATCGCGGGCGCGGCGGCGGCCAGCCAGCCGGCCCGCCACGCGCCGACGGTGAGCACGGCGGTCAGCGCGGTGACCACGGTGAGCCGCGGCGCGGCCGCGCGCAGCTCGCGGCTGAGCGCCCAGCGCCGGGCCCAGGTGACCCGCTCGGTGTGCGGCACGGCCTGGCCGGCGGGCCGCACCCAACGCAGCAGGCGGCGGTGCAGCGGGTCGCGCAGCCACGCGGGCGGGTCGAGCAGCACGGGCTCGTGCTCGAAGCGGCCGGGCGGGCGCCGCCAGGACCAGTACTCCCCGGCCACGGCGGCCTGCCAGCCGGCCGGGCTGCGGCGGCGCAGCCGCCGGGCGAGGTGCCCGAGCACGGCCGCGAGCGCCACCGCCGCGACCGGCACCACGAGCGCGCCGGGCACGCCGGGCTCGACGGTCGAAGCCGCGACCGCGCCGACGCACAGCGCGGCGGCGGCCAGCCACACCACCAGGCGCAGCAGCGCCGCGAGCCCGACCCACAGCCACATCACGGCCGGGAACGGCAGCACGCCGTCACGTTCCCGGCGCGGCAGCCGTTCTGTCCGGACCGCCAGCTCGTTGACCCGTGTGAAGTCCGGCTGCAGCCGGGTGGCGCCGCCGACGGTCCTGACGTCCATGTCACTCCCCAGTGTGCGCGCGCAATGCGGCGACGGTAATCAAGCCGCACACTAGGGCAAATCACATCGAAGTACAGTCAACTGTCTTACACCTGGACGGACAGGGTGTGCGATGTGTACCCCCTCAGAGTCGGGCGAACCAGTCGCGCACGGCGTCCACTCCCCACTCGTCGCCGTTGCCGAGCGCGGCCATCAGCGCCACCCGGGCCTGCTCCGGGCGCAGCCCGCGGGCGCTGATCGCGCCGAGGCGCTCGGCCATCGCCTGGTCCGGCGGCAGCCCGTCCTCCGCCGGATGGTGGCTGCGCGAGGCGATGACCACGGGCACGTCGGCGTCCAGCAGCTCGCTGATCGCCGCGAACAGGCTCGCGGGCACGTTGCCCCGCCCGGTCCCCTCCAGCACCACGCCGCGCGCACCACCGTCGACGAGCGAAGCGAGCAGCTCCGGGTTGATCCCGGGATACGTCTTGAGCAGGACCACGTCCCACTCCGGCGGGCCGGTCACCGCGGGCGGCCGGGGCGGCGGGGCGGTCAGCAGCCGCACCCGCCCGTCCACCACCCGGCCGACCGGCCCGTACGGCGCCGAGCCGAACCCGTCCGGGCGCGACGCGTCCACCAGCGTCACCCACCGCGCGGCGTGCACCTCGCCGTGCGCGCAGACCACCGCGCCTAGCCCGCGCACCGCCGGATCGGCCGCCGCGGCCAGCGCCCCGGCGAGGTTGGCCGGGCCGTCGCCGTCCGGATCGTCCAGTGCCCGCACCGCGCCGGTCAGCACGACCGCCGCCCGCGCTGCCTCCTCTCCCAGCACCAGGTCGATCAGGTACGCCGTCTCGGCCATGGCGTCGACGCCCTGGGTGAGCACGATCCCGCCGTACTCACCCGAGGTGACCGCCTCGCGCACCCGGCGCGCCAGGGCGAGCAGGGTGGTGGGCGACAGGTCCCAGCCCGGCTCGCTCATGACGTCCACGGCGGTCACCCCGGCGGCGACCGGGCCGGCCGCGGCGAGCAGCTCGGCCCCGGTCGCGACGGACTCGCGTCCTGGGCGGCGGCGGTGGGCGACGGTGTCCTTCGTCGCCAGCAGCAGCACCCGGTCAGCCACGCGTGGCCACCCGCTCCTCCAGCTGCTCCACCCGCGCCACCAGCGGTGCCAGCTCGCGCCGGACGATCTCGGCCAGCGCCGCCGGGTCGGCAGCCGCCGCCGCGCCCTGGTTCTTGGCCCGCAGGTGCACGAACCCGGCGAGCGCGGCGGCCACGGCACGGCGGGCCGGGCGCAGCTCGACGCCGCCCGTGCGCAGCACCCGGCCGCCGGTGCCGTCCGGCTCGGCGACCAGGCCCAGCAGCAGGTGCTCGGTGCCGAGGTAGTTGTGGCCGAAGCCGGTCGCCTCGGTGGCGGCCAGCTCCAGCACACCGGCGGCGGGCACGCTGAACCGGCGGGTGCCGTCCGGCCCGGCGCCCGCCTCGGCGTCACGCTCGGCGGCCAGCCACCGGGCGACGTCCGCCGGCTCGACCTCCATCGCGCCGAGCACCCGCAGGGCCAGGTTGTCGCCCTCGGCGAGGATCGCGCCGAGCAGGTGGCCGGTGCTCACCACCGCGGAGCCCGCGTCGCGGGCCTGCTCGGCGGCCAGGCGCAGCACGGTGTGGGTGCGGCCGGTGGCGTGCGGCAGCCGGGTGGTGAGGTCGGCGCCGTCCAGATCCGACAGCGCGGTCGCGCGGATCATGGTGACCCGGCGCACCGCCTGCTCCAGCGCGCGCTGGCACACGGCGGAGACCGGCACCCCGGCCTCGCGCACCGCGTCGGCCAGGTCGTCGGGCAGGTAGACGTTGATCTTCGGCATGGCGGCTCCCCTCGGAGACGATTGATTAGCTGTTTCTACCCCCACTAGGGGTTACATGTCTATAACCCCATTGCTGAGCAGCAAAAACTCCGGCCGGGCAGCCCGGCCGGAGTGTTCGTGCGGAGTCAGCTCACGGAGTCGGCGACTTCAGCGCAGCGGGCACCGTGATCCGGCCGCCCAGCGCCAGGAAGACCCGCAGCACGGCGTAGCCGGCCAGCGCCACCAGCCCGAGCCGGGCGACGGTGAGCACCATGTGCCCCAGCGCCTGGACGGCCTCCGGGAAAGTGTCCACCCAGCCGAACCCGCCGAGACCGATCAGGAAGGCGATCGCACCGAAGAACACCGCCACGGCGTACTCCACGAGCGCGACCAGGCTGAGCACCTTGGCGGCGGCGAGCTGCGGCGCGAGGTGGGTGGCGATCAGTACCGCGACCAGTGGAAACGACAGCACGAGCAGGTCGAGGAAGTCGGCGTTCAGGGAACGGGAGACCAGGGTGGTCCCCATCGCGGGGATGATCCACGTCAGCAGCTGGAAACCCAGGTGGAGTGCGGCGTACCCGAGCAGGGCCAGGCTGAACATCAGCCGCAGCGGCTGGAGGCTCTGCCCCGCGCCGGTGGTGACAGGAGTGGTCATGGGCGGCATCCTAGACGCCGCCGCGACCGGCGCGCCGCTTGACGAAGATCGTACAGGTGTTCGAGAATGCGCAGGTGAAGCACAGGGCACAGGCGATCGTCGCGGTCCACCTGATCCTCCGGCGCGGCGACGACGTGCTGCTGGGGCTGCGGCTCAACACCGGCTGGTCGGACGGCTGCTGGCACCTGCCCGCCGGCCACGTCGAGCCGGGCGAGACCCCGCTGGACGCGCTGGTGCGCGAGGCCGCCGAGGAGCTGGGCCTGGCCCTCGACCCGGCCCAGGCCGAGCTGGTGCACCTGCTGCACTACGCCGAACAGCCGCCCCGGCTCAACCTGTTCTTCGAGGTGCGCCGCTGGTCCGGCGAGCCGGTCAACGCCGAGCCGGGCAAGTGCGCCGACCTGCACTGGTTCTCCCTGCACAAGCTGCCCACGCCGCTGGTCGGCTATGCCGGCGCGGCCCTGGCGCACCGGCGCGGCGGCGTGCCCTACAGCGAGTGGGCCGACGCCGGGTCGGCCGCGGCGCGGTAGGCCAGGTGCCGCAGGCCCCGGCGCAGCCGCAGCCGCATGGCGAACCGCAGGTCGGCGGCCCACTCCGGGTCGGGCTCGCCGCGCTGCCAGGCGTAGTGCGCCAGCGCGTACGCGTACAGCGGCAGGTTCATCCCTGGGCGGCGCCGCGCGCACCGCACCGCCGTGGCCGCCCCGAACACGCCGAGGCCGAAGTAGACGGTGACCAGGTCGGCCAGCCGCTCGGAGTCCGGCTGGCCGGCGGCGATGCGCCCGTCACCGAGCAGCAGCACGTGCGCGAGCTCGTGCGCGATGGTGGCGATCAGCGGCACGGGCGCGGCGGCGTGCCCGAAGCCGACCGCGATCACCGGGTGCCCGGCCCGCACCCGGTGGTGCCCCTCGGGCAGCGGCCCCGCGTGCAGCTCCAGCTCGACCCGGACCGGGTCGACGCCCATGCGCACGCACAGCGCGTCGAGCAGGGTGCGCGCCTCCTGCACGTCCCCGCGGTAGCCCTCGGGCACGAGGTCGGCGGGGCGGGCCGGCGGCGGCTTGAGCGGGTCGCGCCCGAACTCCGCCGACAGCCACGCCAGGGACGTGTCGAGCCAGGCTGCCTCCGCGGGGCGGACGGGGCGCCGCGGTCCGAACCAACGCATGATCAGCATTGTGCGACGAGCGCGCCACTGAGAGCCAGTGCCCGCGCCGCACCCGTCCGCGCCGCGGGCCGCCCGTCCCATCGTCTTACCTGGTCAGAGTCGTTGTCGGACGGTCACATATCCGACCGTACAACTTCTGCGTCCGGACGGTGCGGGCCGCGGGCGGAAAGGTCCGCCCGCTGCCCGCGTGCCGCCGGGATCAGCGCGCCCAGGCGGTGTCCGTGCCCACCTTCCCGGGGGCCGGGTTGCCGGGCAGGCTGAGCACGTACACCCGCAGGTTGCCCTTGCCGGACACGGACGCGGTCAGGGTCCCGTTGGTGACGGTGACCGACGTCCCGGTGACGGCGTCGGTGTAGACGCCGTTCGGGATGCCCGTGAACGTGCCGGTGCCGGAGACGGTGACCAGCGCGAAGCTGTCCACCGTGCCGCTGGTGTAGCGGCGCTTGAACGCCATCTGGCCGGTGACGCCCTCCGTGGAGTACTGCCCCATCTGCAGCGCCGGGACCGCGCGGCGGATCTGGTTGAGCCGCTGCACGTGCTTGACCAGCGGCTTGCTCAGCGTGGTGGCGACCGCGCCGGAGGCGTTGCCCACCACGCCGAAGTCGGCCGCGGTGACGGTGCCCTCCAGGTTGGCGCCGTAGTACGCCCGGCCGGTGTTCGCCAGCGGGCAGCTCGGCCCGCAGTCGATCTGCTTGCCGGCCTGGAACTCGATCTCCGAGCCGTAGTACAGCGTCGGCACGCCGCGGAACGTCCACATCAGCGACACGTTCTCCGCCCACGCGTCGGTGCCCCCGGCGTAGCGGGTGCTCGACTTGTTCGGCCCGTAGTCGTGCGAGTCGACGTACACCACGTTGTACGTGGCGTCGTTGACGCTGTCGTCGGAGTCCTTGCCGTTCCAGAACGCGTTGGGCGCGTCACCGAAGTTCATGTGCATGCGCATGTCGATGATGTTCATGCCGGAGAACTTCGTCTTGTCGGGCGCGTGGTAGACGTTGCCCTGCAGGAACGCGTTGGTGCTGGTCGGCTGGTTGCCGGTGCCCAGGTTGTTCTCGTAGTCGAACTGCTCGATCGCGGCGGTCGCGTCGTCGGCGCTGTAGGCCGCGCGCTCCTTCCAGGTGAAGAACTGGGCGGAGTGGTTGACCGAGCCGCGGTTCCACTTGTCGTTGACGAACGCGGCGACCTCGCCGAAGACGTAGAAGTCCTTGGCCTTGGCCGCGCCGTACTTGCTGATCAGCTTGCTCTCCAGGGCGGGCAGGAAGCGCCGGTTCCAGGTGACCCGCGGGATGTGCACGGCGGTGTCGATCCGGAAGCCGTCCACCCCCATGTCGATGAACCGGTTGTACGCGTCGATCAGGTACTGCTGCACCGCCGCGTTCTCGGTGTTGAAGTCGGCCAGGTCCTCGTGCAGCCAGCAGCTGCGCGCGTCCTCGCCCTCCCAGTTGCCGATCCAGCACTGGTGGAACAGGCTGCTCGGGAACATGCCCGAGGTCGGGTTCGGCCACTGGCAGTTGTAGACCTTGTAGCCCTCGGCGCTGTAGAACCCGGTGAACACGCCCCAGTTGCGGCAGGTGTTGCCCGCGGGCTCGGGCGTCGACCACAGGTCGCCGGTGTAGTGGCTCTTGCCCGAGTTCGGCTCGACGGACAGGCCGTCGTAGGTGAACGACGGGTTCGGCACGTCGTAGTACCAGCTCCACTGGGTGTCGCGCACGCCGTACACCTTCGGCGTGAACAGGCCCTTGGCGCCCCAGCGGGAGCTGTGGTTGTACACCACGTCCTGGTAGATCTTCAGGCCCTTGGCGTGCGCGGTGTCGATGAGCTGCTGGTAGCTCGCGCCGGGCGACTCCAGCCGGGCGTCGACCCGGAAGAAGTCGTAGCCGTGGTAGCCGTGGTAGTCGTAGTCGGACCGGTTGAGCACCACCGGCGTGATCCAGACGGCGGAGAAGCCGAGCGCCTTGATGTAGTCGAGCTTGGCGATCAGGCCGGAGAAGTCGCCGCGGAACATCGGGTCGTTGTTGGCCGCGTTGCCCGACTTGGTGTGCTGGCTGCCGCCCCGGTTGTTGGCGGCGTCGCCGTCGTAGAAACGCGCCGTCATCACGAAGTAGATCGAGTCCTTGCGCGGGTCGCCGCCCAGCATGGTGCCGGTCGTGGTGGGCGGCGGGGTGCTCGGCGACGGCGAGGGCGTCGGCGACGCGGACGGCGAGGGCGTCGGCGACGCGGACGGCGAGGGTGACGCGGACGGGGACGCCGAGGGCGACGGCGACGGCGACGGGCTCGCGGTGCCACACGGATCGCCGGTGCCCTTCACGCCACCCGACACGGTCACGTTGCCGGTGCCGAGGGCGTAGTTGGCTCCCCCGTTGTTGTCCCAGGTCCCCGAGCCGTTGTTGAACACCACCTGCAGCCCGGTGGCCGTACCCAGGCTGATGGTCTTCTTGCGCCAGCCGGTGCAGGCCGCGTCCATCGCCACGCCGGGCACGGCGGTCCAGGAGCCGCCGGTGGGCGCGTAGTGGATGTTGACCGTCGTCCAGCTCGCGTTCGGCTGGTAGAAGACGGTGACACTGTTCCCGGGCGACGGGCTCGCGGTGCTGCACGGGTCGCCGGTGCCCTTCACGCCACCCGACACGGTCACGTTGCCGGTGCCGAGGGCGTAGTTGGCTCCCCCGTTGTTGTCCCAGGTCCCCGAGCCGTTGTTGAACACCACCTGCAGCCCGGTGGCCGTACCCAGGTCGATGGTCTTCTTGCGCCAGCCGGTGCAGGCCGCGTCCATCGCCACGCCGGGCACGGCGGTCCAGGAGCCGCCGGTGGGCGCGTAGTGGATGTTGACCGTCGTCCAGCTCGTGTTGGGGCGGTAGAAGACGGTGACGGTGTTGGCGGCCGACGCGGGCAACGTCAGCAGCGGGACCAGGCTCGCGACGAGACCGGTCAGGGCGAGCAGCGTTGCTCCCCACCGGGCGCGAGCACGACGAGTTGCGCTCACGACAGCTCCTCACACGCGGCCGTGCGCCATCGACGGAAGTCGCTGGTCAGGAGCGACGGCGGCCACCGTTCTTGCGCAAGGCGATTGAAAGTTTCTGAAAGCTAGCAACAGATTTCAGCCATGTAAAGAGTCCAACACATCTATGGCATGCCCCTGACCCCGCCACACCGCCACTGAAAACCCTTTCAACCCCTTGGGGTACGCGGGACGTGAAGTCACGCGGTCGCCGGGGATGATCGGCGTCTCGTGTCGAGAAGTGTGGTTACACCAGAGGTTTGGACACGGGACAGCGATCTTCAGCCGCGCCGAGGGGCGCCGCGGGCCGCCGGGGGTGGGTCAGGCGATGAGCCGGGCCGGGAGGGGCGTCTCGGCGACCAGGCCGTCGGCGTCGGCCTCGACGCGGTAGGCGTGGGCGCTCGGGGCGCAGGTGACCGCCTCGGCCAGCTCGGTGCCGACGTAGTGCAGGCCGGTGCCGTCCTCGGTGGCGTAACCGGCGGGCAGCAGGCCCGAGCCGATGTACTCGTGCAGCCGCTCACGCCGCGGCTGGGGCGGGTAGTCGTGGTGCACGCCGTTGCTGTACGGCAGGAACGCCAGCCCGTCCGTGACGGGGTCCAGGTCGTCGGAGAACGAGTCGGTGCTGCCGCCGACGTGCCAGCAGATGCTGCCCGCGCTGCCGCCGCCGAGCACCACCCCCGCCTCCCACGCCTCGCGCAGGATCGCGTCCAGCCGGTGCGCCCGCCACACGGCGAGCAGGTTGACCACGCTGCCGCCGCTGACCCAGATCAGGTCCTGCGACAGCAGGAACTCGCGCAGTCCGCCGTGGTTGGGCTGCGGGAACAGGCGCAGGTGGCTGATCCGGTGGTCGGTGTCGGAGAACGCGTTGTGGAACGCGGCGATCGCGGCCGGGTCGTCGCCGACCGCGGTGGGCACGTAGCAGATCCGCGCCCGCGCCACCCCCGTCAGCGAGACGGCGTGGTCCAGCAGCGGGCTGCGCCGGCGCGGCGGGCTGCCCGGCGGCAGCCGCAGCATGCCGGACGCGGCGAAGATCTGCGCAGGTCTGCCCATAGCGCGATCTTGCCACACCGGCATCCGGGCCGCCGACCGCCCGCCCAACACTCTGTCCGATATGGAACCCAATCGAATCGAGGACAGCTCGCCGCGAACGGCGCTCATAACATCGACGCACGTGCAGGTCCAACAGGAGGGGGAACCATGAGGACATGGCGCAACATCGCGGCGGGGCTGTGCCTGGCCGCCGCGACGGTCCTGGTGCCGGCGTCGCCGGCCGCGGCCGTGAGCCCGGGCACGCCGGGGCAGGTGGCGTTCATCCGGGGCGGCAACCTGTTCGTCGCCGAGCCGTCGGGAGCCGTCTGGCAGGCCACCACCGGCGGTGGCTACCTGTGGCCGCGCTGGCAGCCCGGCCCCGGCGGCGGGCTGGCCGTGCTGCGGCACGGCGACCTGTACTACGGCCACTACAGCAGCACCACGCACACGTTCACGGCCGCGCAGCGGCTGACCACGTCGGGCTCCGTCGGCGCCGGGGCCTGGTCGCCCGACGGCGCGAAGCTCGCGTACGCGTACGGGCCGAACGTCTACGCCCCCACCATCTACATCGCCGACTTCGCCACCTTCGGCGCCACCGCCCGCGCCACGGTGACCCGGGTCGAGACCCGCCTGTCCCCGGCCGCGCAGCGCCTGGCCGACCGGCTGCCGAAGAAGCAGGCGCGGGCGGCCGTGCTGCCGTCCGGCTTCGACGTGCTGCACGACTCGCTGGCCGTCGCCTGGTCGCCCAACGGCCGCTGGCTCGCGTACCCGAACGGCGAGTGCTGGGCCATCTTCGACGACTGCCTGTCGGTGCTGGAGCTGGGCACCGGCGAGGAGTGGTGGGCGGCCGCATTCGGCGGCGGCGGCGCGACCCTCGACGGCTTCGCGACGGTGCCCGCGTTCACCGCCGACTCGTCACGGGTGCTGTGGACCCAGCAGACCCGGCCGCGCTACGAGCCCGACCCGCAGGTCGGCCCGCTGCAGATCATGTCGGCCCCGTCGACCGGCGGCGCGGCCGTGCAGGTCGGTGCGAACTGGGAGCACTCGGCGGTCCCGTCCCCGGCCGGCGGCAGCGCCGTGCTGGTCACCGCGGGCCGCAACGGCAAGGCGTGGGTGACCCTGCGCAACGGCACCAGCCGCACCTACCTGTACCAGGGCTACGAGCACGACTGGCAGGCCGTCTGACCTGACCGCCGACGGGGGTCGCCCCGGCGCGGGACCGCCCCGGTCCCGCGCCGCGGTGTGCCCGGGGACTGGCGCGGGGGTCCTACCGTGCAGCGCAGACGCAGAAGGGGACCCTGATGACCGACCAGACGCCGCCACCCGTCCCACCGCAGTACCCGCCGTACCAGCAGCCGCCGCAGTACAACACGTACGCGATCCTCGCCCTGGTGCTGGCCATCTTCGTGCTCCCGCCGCTGGGCATCTACTTCGGCGGCAAGGCCAAGCAGCAGATCGCCGTGACCGGCGAGCGCGGCGTCGAGTTCGCCACCGCTGCGGTCGTCATCGGCTGGGTGCTGACCGGCCTGTTCATCGCCATGATCGCCCTCTGGTGCGCCATGGCGGGCATCTTCGCCAGCTCCGCCACCGTCGGCATGTGAGCTGTCCTCGCTGCGGCCTACAACTTCTGGGATGTGGCCACATCCCAGAAGTTGTAGGCCGCGACGCTGTGTACACCCCGGCAACCGGGGCTGCGCCGCGTTGAGCCATCGGCTAGCGTGCGGCGCATCCCGACGATGTGGAGGCCGACGGTGCCACAGGATCAGTATCTGCGGTTGTGGCAGGAGGAGCGGGCGGACATCCGCCAGCGCCTGCTGCTGGCCGCGGTGTGCAGCGCCGCCTGCCTGGTCGCCGCCGGGCTGGTGCTCGGCCTGGCGGTGCTGGCCGTCGTCGGCGCGAGCCCTGACGACGCGCGCGACGCGCTCCTGCCGGCGGCGTTCACGCTGATGGGGCTGGGCGGCGCGGGCTGGGCGGTGGTGACGATGTGCCACCGCGACGTCGCCGAGCACCACCGCCGCGCGGCGCAGTTGCAGCGCACCCTGCCCCTGCCGGTAGACGTGCAGCTGCAGGAGCTGCCGCCGCCGGGCACGATCAGGTTCCAGCAGCCGGGGCAGCGGCCGCAGAGCGGCCACGGCCTGCTGACGTCCCTCTACTTCATCCACTGGGGCGTCCTGCTCAGCGGCCTCATCGCCCTGTTCGTGTCCACGGCGAGCTGACCGCCCGCTAGATCATCGAACTTGCCTGGCACCTGGGCGTATCTTGGCCGCGCTTTCGCCCAGGTGCCTGGCAAGTCGGATGATCTTGAAGGGCGGGGTCAGGGGGCCGGTGGGACGCGGTCCAAAATCGCGGTGAGGTCGAGGCCGGGCGGGAGGGTGCCGAAGGCCAGGCCGCGGTCGCCCGCGAGCCGGGAGGCGCAGAACGCGTCGGCGACCGCCGCCGGGGCGTGCCGGACCAGCAGCGAGCCCTGCAGCACCAGCGCCATCCGCTCGACCAGCCGCCGGGCGCGCAGCTCGCGCTCGCCGGGGTCGGCCAGCTCCTTGCGCAGCTCCTGCCAGGCCTGGTCCAGCCGGCTGTCGCCGCCCAGGCCGAGGGACACCTCGTGCTCGTACGCGGCCAGGCTCTGCGGCTCCTTCGCCAGCGCGCGCAGCACGTCCAGGGCGTTGACGTTGCCGGAGCCCTCCCAGATGCCGTTCAGCGGCGCCTCGCGGTAGAGGCGCGGCATGCCGGAGTCCTCGGTGTACCCGTTGCCGCCCAGGCATTCCAGCGCCTCGGCGACCATCGCGGGCTGCCGCTTGCACACCCAGTACTTGGTCAGCGCGGTGGCCAGCCGGGCGAACTCGCGCTCGGCGGCGTCGCCGCGCGCGGCCCGGTCGACCGCGCCCGCTACCCGCATCGCCAGCGTGGTCGCCGCCTCGGACTCGAGCGCGAGGTCGGCCAGCACGTTGCGCATGAGCGGCTTGTCGTACAGCGCCCCGCCGAAGGCGTGCCGGTGCCGGGCGTGGTGCACGGCCTGCATCAGCGCGGCCCGCATCCCGGACGCCGAGCCGAGGCTGGAGTCCAGCCGGGTCAGCGACACCATCTCGATGATGACGGCGACGCCCCTGCCCTGTTCGCCGACGAGCCAGGCGACGGTGTCGTCGAACTCGGGCTCGCTGCTGGCGTTGCTGCGGTTGCCGAGCTTGTCCTTGAGGCGCTGGATGCGGAAGACGTTGCGGGTGCCGTCGGGCAGCACCCGGGGCACCAGGAAGCAGGACAGCCCACCGGGCGCCTGGGCCAGCACGAGGAACAGGTCGTTCATCGGGGCGCTGGTGAACCACTTGTGGCCGCGCAGCAGCCAGGTGCCGTCGGCGGCCGGGGTCGCCGTGGTGGTGTTGGTGCGCACGTCCGAGCCGCCCTGCTTCTCGGTCATGCCCATCCCGGCGAGCAGGCCGCGCTTGCCCTCGGGGGCGCGCAGGCCGGGGTCGTACTCCCGCGAGGTGAGCAGCGGCTCGAAGCGCACGGCCAGGTCGGGCTGGGCGCGCAGCGCGGGCACCGCGGCGTACGTCATGGACACCGGGCAGGCGTGCCCCTGCTCGACGACGCTCCACACCAGCAGCCCGGCGGCGCGGGCCACGTGCGCGCCGGGGCGCGGGTCGGCCCACGGCGCACCGGCCAGCCCTTCCCCGACGGCGACGCGCATCAGCTCGTGCCACGCCGGGTGGAAGTCGACCTCGTCGATCCGGTGGCCGTACCGGTCGTGGGTGCGCAGCACGGGGGTGTACCGGTTGGCCTCGTCGCCCCAGCGCTGCGCCTGCTCGGTGCCGGCGAGGCGGCCCAGCCGGTGCAGGTCGTCCAGGTGCCGGCCGGCACCCTCGCGTACCACCGCTTCGAGCAGCGCGGGGTCGGCGGCGACGTCGTGTCCGAGCAGCGGCGGGACCTGGTTGGAGACCTCGTGGGTGGCTGCCATCCCCACATCCTGCCGTACCGGCTGAACGAACGTTAGCCCCCGGCGACCGCCCTGGTGTCGCCGTCGCGCGGGCCGCGCACCAGCCTCACCCAGCCCGCCAGGTTGCCCAGCGCCACCAGCACCAGCGCCAGCAGCGAGAACGCGAACCCACCCTGGTCGTGCACGAAGTCACCGATCTCCTTGCCGGCCGGCAGCGGCGCGCTCAACTGCTCGCGCAGCCGCTCCTCCAGCAGCACCCGCACCGTGGCCTGGTTGACCAGCAGGAACAGCGCCGCGATCGCGGCCAGCGCGGCGACCACCCCGCGCCGGGTCCGGGCCCGGCCCACCCCCGCGGCGACGAGCACGCCGATCACGAGCAGGACCAGCACCGCCCCGGCCAGCGGCTGCGGCGGCAGCACGTCGTCGCGCCGCTGCGCGGCCGGGAGCAGGTGGTCCTCGGTCACGTCGGGCGTCCCCCCGGTCGCCAGGTCCCACCCCGTGTACGTGGTCGTCCCGCCGGGCGCGGCCCGCCCGTACCCGCCCGGCGCGTCACACGACACCGCCAGGAACGGCGCCAGGAACAGCAACCCCGCCAGCACCAGCCCCGCCGGGCTGAACACCCGGCCCCATCGACCCCGGTCCACCTTCACCACGCCGCCACCCTAAGCCCACCCCCGCCCTCACGGCGCGCCGATCTTGCGCGGGTTGTGGGTGCGACACGCACTTACCGGGCAAAGGGGCAACACTTCGCGCAAGATCGACGCGGGAGGGTCGGGCAGCCGTGCGGGGGGCGGGCATACTCGGGCGGTGCTTGAGGAGCTTTGGGTTACGGCGGCTCATGTGAGGGCGCTTGACGAGCGGGTGCCGGGGCTGGTGACGGGGTTGTTCGTGACGGGGTCGGTGCCGCTGGGCGACTACTGGCCGGGGCGCAGCGACATCGACTTCGTCGCCGTCATGGACCGGCCGCCGACCGAGGCCGAGCTGGCCAGGCTGGCGAAGGCGCACGCGGCGCTGGAGCCGCCGCTGCCGCCGGGGCCGGACTACGACGGCATCTACCTGACGCGGGCGCAGCTGGCGGTGCCGCCGGCCGAGGACGGCAGCGCGCCGCAGATCCTCGCGGGCGACTTCCAGCCCGCCAGGCAGGGCGGGCAGTTCAACCCGGTGACCTGGCTGGAGCTGGCCCGGCACGGGCTGCCGATCCTGGGTGAGCGGCCGGAGGTCGCACTGGACGAGGGTGTGCTGCGGCGCTGGCTGCTGGGCAACCTGGACGGCTACTGGGCGGGCTTCGCCGCGGCAGCCGGGCCGCAGTTCGCGTCGATCCCGCCGGAGACGCCGGTGCCCGCCGAGCCGGTGCTGTGGGGCCTCACCGGCCCCGGACGCCTGCACTACACCCTGGCCACCGGCGAGATCACCACGAAGACGCAGGCAGCGGCGTACACCGCCGGACTGTTCCCGCAGTGGGCGGAGTTGTGCGAGCGCGCCGCCCGCTCCCGCGCGGGCGAGGACGTGCCCTTCACCGCCGCCGACGGCCTGGCCGCCACCGAGCTGGTCGCCGCCGTCGTCACCCACGCCCACACCCACCACGCCTGACCGCCCAGGCGCGGGTCGGCTCAGGCCGCGGGCAGGAGGTCGCGGGCGGTCTTGAGGACGGCGGGGGGCATGGGGGTGGCGCGGCGGGGGCCGGTGTCGAGGTGCACCGCGGTGAGGATCATGACCGCGGCGGTCTCGCCGGAGCCGGTGCGCATCGTGTGGCGCGCCTTGAGCACCTTGTCGCGGACTTCCAGCAGCTCAGTGTGCACGGTGACCGTGTCGCCGGGGAACAGTTCGCGTTGGTACGTGATGTGCTGCTCCACCGCCGCCATGCCGCGCGAGGCCGACCTCAGGTAGTCCGCCGTGATGCCCAGCTCGGCGAACAGGTTCCAGGTGGCCTCGTCGAACTTGCCCGAGTACCACATGACGTTCATGTGACCCATGTGGTCGCAGTGCCACGGGTGCACCACGCCGCGGTAGGTCAGCACGGGCTCGGCCATCGCTCACTCCTTCGTGATCATGCGGCGTCCAGCATATCGGCGCGTCAGGTCACGACAAGGTCAAGCGCACCCTCGATGTATTCACATTAATCGTTTCGATGGCTAGTCTGCGCTCGCCGGTGACCCCCGGCACCCCCTGCCACTCGTTGAGGAGTAAGGCCTTGCGACCGTACGCACCACAACGCGCCCTGCTGGCCCTCGCCCTGGCCGCCACCGCTCTGGCGGCGGCGCCCGCGGCGGGCCTGGCGGCGCCCGGGAACGCGTCCCAGCCCGCCCCGGCGGCCGCGGCCGCCCTCGCCGCGCCCGACATCTCGCTCACCAATGTCAAGGCGCACCTGCAGCAGTTCCAGAACATCGCGAACAGCAACGGCGGCAACCGCCGCTCGAACACCGCCGGGTACACCGCCTCGGTGAACTACGTCTACAACAAGCTGGTCGCCGCGGGCTTCAGCGTGGTGAAGCAGAACTGCACCTCCGGCTGCACGTCCGGGGCCGGCCCGAACGTGATCGCGGACTGGCCGGGCGGCGACGCCAACACGGTCTACATGTTCGGCGCGCACCTGGACGGCGTGGCCGCCGGGCCGGGCATCAACGACAACGCCTCGGGCTCGTCGACGCTGCTGGAGATCGCGCTCACCCTCGCCGCGACCAACCCGTCGATGCTCAACCACGTCCGGTTCGCCTGGTGGACCGACGAGGAGCAGGGCCTCAACGGCTCGGAGTTCTACGCCAACAGCCTGCCCTCGACCGAGCGCACGAAGATCAAGGGCTACTTCAACTTCGACATGGTCGCCTCCACCAACGGCGGCTACTTCATCAACCGGATCACCTCCAGCCTGGGCCAGACGCTGAAGGCGTACTACGACGCGAACTTCCCGGGCCTGAACCCGGAGGAGAACGTCGAGGGCGCCGGGCGCTCCGACGACGCGTCGTTCAACGCGGTGGGGATCCAGACCTCGGGCGTGGCCGCGGGTGCGAGCGCGAACAAGACCTCGGCGCAGGTCACCAAGTGGGGCGGCACCACCGGGGACTACGACCCCTGCTACCACGCCTCCTGCGACACCTACCCGAGCAACATCAACGACACGATCCTGAACCGGGCCGGCGACGCGGCCGCGTACGCGCTGTGGACGCTGGCCACCGGCACCCCGGCGACCACGGTCTGGCAGGACACGTTCGAGACCGCCACGGGCTGGACCACCAACCCGAGCGGCACCGACACCGCCACCACCGGTGCCTGGGAGCGCGGCGACCCGGCCGACACCAACTCCAGCGGCATCAAGCAGCTCGGCACCACCGTGTCCGGCTCCAACGACCTGGTGACCGGCCGGCTGGCGGGCACCGCGGCCGGTGACTACGACCTCGACGGCGGCGTCAGCAGCATCCGCTCGCCCGCGATCACCCTGCCGTCGAGCGGCACCATCAACCTGAGCGCGAACTGGTACCTGGCGCACGGGTCGAACTCGTCCAGCGCCGACTACCTGCGCATCTCGATCGTGCACAGCGGCGGCACCACGACGCTGTTCACGCAGGCCGGCGCGGCCACCAACCGCAACGGCGGCTGGGCGCTGGGCACCTGGAACATCTCGGCCTACGCGGGCCAGTCGGTGCGGATCCTGGTCACCGCCGCCGACGCGTCCACGGCGAGCCTGGTCGAGGCGGGCGTCGACGACGTCAAGATCACCGTCTCCTGACCCCGGCACCATGATCGAAGCTCCTGCCCCGCTGCTCCGGCGGCCCGGCAGGAGCTTCGACCATGCGAGGACATCTATGTGTAGCGGTGTCACCCACCCGGGGTATGAGCATCGACACACTGCGCCGTGGCATCCCGGCGGCCGCCTGTTCACCAATTGGCCCTAGACTCCGTCGTCGGCAATCGAACGGCCGTATTCAACATTTTCAGTGGAGGATTAGCGAGACGATGGCGATGACCAACGGCAAGACCCTGGTCACCATGATCGCGGCAGGAAACCGCGAGATCCAGGACTTCCTCGATGCAGACCAGCGAGAGACTCCCTACCTGGTCATTGATCTGAAGGTCGCCGAGCGGCAGTTCCGCCGCCTGACCGATGCCTTCCGCGAGACGCAGATCTTCTACGCGGTGAAGGCGAATCCCCAGCCGATGCTCATCCGGCGACTCGCCCGGCTCGGCTCCTCGTTCGACGTGGCGAGCCCCGCCGAGATCGATCTCTGTCTGTCCGAGGGCGCGGACGCCTCCCGCCTGTCGTACGGCAACACGATCAAGAAGGCGTCGGACATCAAGTACGCCTACCAGCGCGGCGTGCGCATGTTCGTCTTCGACAGCGAGGCCGAGCTGCACAAACTCGCCGAGAACGCTCCCGGCTCCGCCGTGTTCTGCCGCCTGCTGGCGGGCAGCGCCGGCGCCCAGTGGCCGCTGAGCCGCAAGTTCGGGTGCTCCCCGGACATGGCGGTGCGGCTGCTGGAGCAGGCCCGCGAACTCGGCCTGAAGCCGATCGGGGTGTCGTTCCACGTCGGCTCGCAGCAGCTGGACCCGACCCGCTGGGAGCCCAGCGTCAGCCAGGCCGCGCGGGTCTTCCGCGAGCTGGCCGACAAGGGCATCCACCTGACGCTGCTCAACTGCGGCGGCGGGTTCCCCACCGGGTATCAGGTCCCCGTCGCGCCGATCGAGGCGTACGCGGAGGCGATCAACTCGGCCGTCGAGCGCCACTTCGGCCCGTACCGGCCGAGCCTGGCGATCGAGCCGGGCCGCTTCGTCGCCGCCGAGACGGGAGTGCTGCGGGCACAGGTCGTGCTCGTGTCACAGAAGTCGTACGACGACGATCACCGATGGGTCTACCTGGACATCGGGCGATTCGGCGGGCTGGCCGAGACCGAGGGCGAGGCGATCCAGTACCGCCTGGTCACCGCGCGCGACGGGGAGCCGACCGGACCGGTCGTGCTGGCCGGGCCGACCTGCGACAGCGTCGACATCCTGTACGAGAAGGCGCCCTACCGGCTGCCCCTGGATCTCAAACCAGGCGATTACGTGGACATCCTGGGCACAGGTGCCTATACCACCACGTATTCTTCCGTTGGCTTCAACGGGTTCGCACCATTGGCAACATTCTGCATCGGAGAAAACGCGTGACGACCATTCCCAAGCTGGCCTTCCAGGGCCGGATCCTCCTGCTCGGCAGCGGCTCGGTGTCGCAGTGCCTGCAGCCCCTGCTGCTGCGCCACGTCGACATGGACTTCACGCGCCTGACGATCATGGACTTCGAGGACCTTGCCCACACCGCCGCCGAGGCGGTCGCGGCCGGCGCCACGTACCTCCGTGAGCGGATCACCCCGGAGAACATCGAGACCGAGCTGGCCAAGCACCTCGGCGACGGCGACCTCCTGATCAACCTGGCCTGGAACATCGACACCGGCGTCATCATCGACTGGTGCCAGCGCCACGGCGTCCTCTACGTCGACACCTCCGTCGAAGAGTGGGACCCCTACGCCGACCAGCTCAACGCCACGCCCCAGTCCCGCACCCTCTACGCCCGGCACATGAAGCTGCGCGAGCGGGCCAAGGGCTGGAAGAAGGACGGCCCCACCGCCGTCGTCGAGCACGGCGCCAACCCCGGCCTGGTCAGCCACTGGACCAAGATCGCGCTGCTGGACATCGCCACCGCGATGCTCAAGGAGCCCGAGCGCCTGCCCAAGCCGCTGGACGCCGACCGCAAGGCCAAGCTGGAGGAGGCCCTGAGCACCCGCGACTTCGCCGCCCTGGGCATGCTCACCGGCACCAAGGTCATCCACATCTCCGAGCGGGACACCCAGATCAGCGACAAGCCCAAGCAGGTGGGCGAGTTCGTGAACACCTGGTCCGTGGAGGGCTTCTACGAGGAGGGCATCGCCCCCGCCGAGATGGGCTGGGGCACGCACGAGCCGTCGCTGCCCGCGAACGCGTACACCCACGAGTCCGGCCCGCAGAACCAGATCTGCCTCGCCCAGACCGGCATCACCACCCAGGTCCGCTCCTGGGTGCCGATCGGCGGCCCGATCATCGGCATGGTCGTCCGCCACGGTGAGGCCTTCACCATCAGCGACCACCTGACCGTGTGGCAGGACGGCAAGGCGGTCTACCGCCCCACCGTGCACTACGCGTACATGCCCACCGACGCCGCGCTGAACTCGCTGCACGAGTGCCGGATGAACGGCTACGAGCTGCAGAAGAACCAGCGGATCATGAACGACGAGATCCTCAGCGGCATGGACGAGCTCGGCGTGCTGCTGCTCGGCCACGACCTCAACGGCTGGTGGGTCGGCTCGCAGCTGACCATCAACGAGTCCCGGGCCCTGGTCGCGCACCAGAACGCCACCACGCTGCAGGTCGCCGCGTCGGTGCTGGGCGCCGTCTACTGGATGGTCAACAACCCGAACCGGGGCCTGTGCGTCCCGGACGACCTCGACCCCGAGGCCGTGCTCGAGATCGCCAACCCGTACCTGGGCGCCGTCCCGTCGGTGCACACCGACTGGACCCCGCGCAGCTCGTACTACGAGCCGTTCGCCAACTTCCGCCCGGAGACCGGCGACGACTCCGAGCCCTGGGCCTTCGCCAACTTCCTGGTCTAAGGCACAAGGAAGGGCACCTTCTTATCGTTTTCCGTAGAAGAAGGTGCCCTTCTTAACGCGGCCCCGGTCACCGGCAACGGCGACCGGGGCCGTTCGCGATCAGGCGGGGATACGGACGAGCCGCTGCTCGGCGGCGGCGATCAGGCGCGTCATCAGCCACTCGGCGGCCTCCTGGTCGTCGCCGTTCGTGGCCAGCTGGGTCACGGTGCGGCCCCGGCCCAGATACGCGAAGCAGGTCACCAGCCCCGAGTTGCTGAAGCAGCCCGCGGCGCCCGCGACCGTGCCCGGCAGCACGATCGCGTGCCTGTCCAGCCGCCGGTAGGCCTCCCCCGCGTCGCTGTACGTGCGGCAGCCCTTCATCATGCTCGCCGCCTTTGCCACCACGTCCTTGGCGTGCTGCTTGAGCAGCACGTGCACCTCCTGCGCGACCAGCCCGCCGTTGATCACCCAGGCGCGCACGTGCGACTTCGACTTCGCCGCGTCCCCGGTCGACGACGCCGCCCGCTCGCCGCACGCGGTGACCACCCCGTACGGGTAGTTCGGCACGTGCACCGCGTCGAACGTGCGGTCGATGCCGACCTCGGCCAGGCTGCTGTCAGCCGCCAGCGCCTCGTCGGTGAGCAGGACCGCGTTCAGCGTCTGCTCCGGCGTGAGCGGCTTCGCGGGCGGAGCGGCCGACGCGGAGGCCGCGGGCGGCGCGGTGCTCGCCGACGGCGCGGGGGCCGTGACCGGCGGGGCGGCGGAGGGGCCGCAGCCGCCACCGAGCAGCACCGCCACGACGGCGAGGGGCAGAAGTCGTCTCACTGGCGGTCTCTTCTCCGGCGTGCTCCGAGGGGACGCCGCAGGATACCGCCGCCACCGGCACATCGACCTGCCCGGTCGCCGCCGGGGCGGGCCGCGGCCTGCGGCGGCGCAGCTGGAGCACCGCCACCGAGGCGAGCACCGCCACGCCGCCCGCCGCCTGCAGCGGGCTGAGCCGCTCGCCGTAGACCAGCGCCGTGCTGGCCACCGTCACGGCCGGCTCCGCGCAGGACAGGATGGCCGCGGTGGACGCGCCGACGTCGCGTACGCCGAAGAACATGCCCGCGATCGGGATCACCGTCGAGCACACCGCGATCGCCAGCACCCACCACCACCCCGACGCGTCGGCGGGGGCGTGCAGGCTGCCCGTGGCCGCGCCGAACACGGCCAGGCTCGCCGCGGCCGAGGTGCACACGATCGCCGTCACCACGAACAGGTCCAGGTCACGCGGCAGGCCGTCGGAGACGGTCAGGTAGAGCGCGTAGGCGACCGCCGCGCCCAGCGCCAGCAGCACGCCGCCGGTGGCGGCCGAGCCGCCGACCCCGCCCGCGCCGAGCATCAGCAGCAGCCCGAGCGCAGAGCAGGCCAGCGCGGCGACCCGGCGGCGGTCCGGGCGCTCGCGGCGCAGCGCGATGGCCAGCACGGTGACCAGGCCGGGGTACGCGTACAGCAGCAGCGCGGTCAGCGAGGCGTCGATCCGGGCGAGCGCCCCGAAGTAGAACCCGGCCTGCAGCGCGTACCCGACGGCGCCCAGCCCGACGCAGGCGGCCAGGGTTCGGCCGGTGGGCAGCTTCGGGCGGCGCCAGGCGACCACGGCCCACAGCAGCACCGAGGCGATCGTGAACCGGCCGGCCAGCATGGTGGGCACGTTGAACCCGGCCGCGTACGCCTGCTTGGCGAACACCGCCGACATGCCGAACCCGGCCGCGGAGACCAGGCACAGCAGGGTGCCGCGCCGCACGTTGCGGGGCACGCTCGGGGCCGCCGCGGGGGCGGCGGAGACGGTGGTGGTCATGACACGAAACGTTAGGCCGCGACCAGCCATCGAGGTAGCCTTGGATTCCAGCGGCTTCCACAGGAGAAACCTTTGATTTCGCTGCACCAGCTCCGCTGCTTCCTGGCCACCCTGGAGCACGGCTCGTTCACCGCCGCCGCTGGCGTGCTCGGCTACGCCCAGCCGTCGATCTCCGAGCAGGTGCGCCTGCTGGAGCAGGGCCTCGACACCACGCTGTTCCGGCGGGTGGGACGCGGCCTGGTGCCGACCGAGGCGGCCCGCGCGCTCGCCCCGCACGCCGCCGCCGCGCTGGCCGCCGTCGACGAGGCCGGGCGGGCCGTCGCCTCGGTGCGGGAGCTGCTCACCGGCACGGTGCGCTTCGGCATGTTCCGCACCGCCCGCTTCTACCTGACCGCCGACCTGGTCGCCGACGTGCTGCGCCGGCATCCGGGGGTACGCCTCGAACTGGTCGGCCAGAACTCCGCCGAGGTCCTGGAGCACCTGCGCAAGGGGCGGCTGGAGGCGGCGGTCATCGCGCTGCCCGTCGAGGACGAGAACATGGTGGTCACGCCGGTGCTGCGCGACGAGCTGGTGTACGTCAGCGCCGACCCGTCCCGGCTGCACGCCCGGGTCACCCCCACCGCGCTGGCCGCCGCGCAGCTGGTGCTGCCCGACGCGAGCTGGCGCGAGACCGACACCACCCGCCGCCAGCTCGCCCAGGCGGTGCAGCGCACGGGACACTCGCTGCGGCCCCGGATCGAGGTGGAGGACACCGAGACCGCGCTGGACATCGCCGCCCGCGGCCTGGCCGACACGGTCACCTGGCGCGGCGTGCTGCACGCGCTCGGCGACCGGCTCCCGGCCGGACTGGCCTGGGCCCCGCTGCGCCCGGCGATGTACGAGACGTTCGCCGTGGTGCACCGCCAGGGTGAGCTGTCCCCCGCCAGCCGGGTGGTGGTCGACCTGGTCATGGCCCGGATGCGCGGGCTGGACCGGGCCATGCGCGCCGAGCCGGCCTGACGCGGTGCATGGCATGGGCGTCCGATGACGACGGTGTCGGTTCCCCGCCGCCGGGCGGCGTCCGGGACGGCCGGTCGTTAGGCTCGGTGCCGATGACCTTCGGCAGATTGGTGCGTCCATGTCCGACCAGCAGTCCCGGCGGGCCGCCCGCCTCGCCGCGTACGACGCGCTGCGCGCACAGCGCCCGCAGCTGTTCGAGAACCCGCCCGGCGCGGCGTTCGAGATCGTGCTCGACCCGGTCCTGCAGGAGCAGGTGGCGGACGAGTCCGCCGTGAAGCTGGCCGGGCGCGGCCTGCCCGAGCAGAACGGCGACATCGGCGTCGTCTACGCCGATCAGTACCTGCTCCTGGTCCGGGACGCGGTGCGCTTCGCCGACGGCAGCCTCGGCACGTACATCCGCCAGATGTCGCCGCACCTCGGCACCGGCGCGGCCGTGCTGCCGCTGCTGCCGGACGGCCGCATCCTGCTGGTGAAGCACTTCCGCCACGCGACCCGCCGCTGGCACTGGGAGATCCCGCGCGGCTTCGCCGAGCCCGGGGCCGACGGCGCCACGACGGCCGCGCGCGAGGTCGAGGAGGAGGTCGGCGTGCCCGCCGACAAGGTGATCTTCCTGGGCGCGCTGGACTCCGACACCGGCGCCGAGGTCGGCGGCGACGAGATCTACCTCGCCCACCTGTCGGCCGTGCCCGCGGAGCGCCCGCCCGGCGCGACCGAGGAGGGCATCGACGAGTTCGCCATGGTCACGCCGGACGAGTTCACGCAGATGATCCGGGACGGGGTGCTCGGCGACGCGTTCACCCTCGCCGCATACGCCCAGGCCGTGGTGAAGGGCCTCTGGCCCGGCAAGGCGTAACCGGGAGCCTGTCGGCGGCCCTCGTTCCCTCGCGGAACGGGGGCCGCCCTCTTGCCGCGGCGGGTGACGGGGGGCACCCCCACTAACGGCGTCCTAGGTTGCTAGGTGGAGAGCGCGGGAGTTCGGCGCCCAGACTCTTCGGTAACGAAGCAGTGACACTTCACTGTCTAGCGTCACACTTCTATGTGTGGTAGGAATCTTTCCATCGCTGCGCAGCGGACGGCAATTAACTCCGACACCCCAGGAGACCCCCCATGTCCCGCTTCGTCCCCCGTGCCCTCACCGTGCTCGCGGGCGCGGTGACGGCGTTCGTGCTCGCCTTCGCCTCCCCCGCACACGCCGCCACCTACCTCACCCATGCCGAGGCCACCGCCCAGCTGCGCGCGGCCGGCATCACCTGGTCGTCCAGCGGCAACTGCAGTGACCGGAACAACCCGACCTGCACGTCGTTCACCAACGTCCGCCAGACCACGATCAGCGGCATCAAGACGCTCAAGACGGCCAGCGGCTGCGCCATCAACATCACCGCCGGCACCGAGACCGGCCACTCCTCCGGCACGTACAGCCACTGGAACGGCTACAAGCTCGACATCAGCAAGTACACCTGCATCGGCAACTACATCAAGAACAACTTCACCTACGTCGGCTACATCTCCGGCTGGGGTTACCAGTACCGTTCCGGCGCCGGCAACCTCTACACCGACGAGGGCAACCACTGGGACATCCTGTACTACAACTGCGGCGGCTGCTGACCCGCGGCCCGTCGTTCGTGATCGGAGCTCCCGCCGTGCTCGCGGCGGGAGCTCCGCGCGTCAGCGGGCGGCCGCCGCGGACGGGGCGTCGGGCAGCAGGAACATCTCCTTGTTCTCCGCGACGAAGAGCAGGTCGTGCGTGCCGGGCACGTAGCTGCCGCCCTCGACCGAGGCGTTGCCCGCGCGCGAGGCGAAGGTGCCGGTGTGCACCGGCCTGCCCTGCAGCGCCCGCTTCAGGTACGCGTCGCCGCGCAGCGCCGGATCGGCCGCGAACACCCAGTACCGCGCGTGGCCGGCGACGGTGAGCCGGGTGCGGTCGGTGGAGACGGTGCTGACCGAGATCTTGTTCACCGCCGCGTCGAACTCCGCCACCGGCTCCAGTTCCACGTCCGCGCCGCGCTCGGCCGGGAACACCGCCCGGTACACCGGCGAGTTCGCCGTCTTGGCGAACAGGTACAGCTCCCCGTCGAGCCAGAGCATCGCCTCGGCGTTGCGGGTGCGGCAGCCCTCCGCCGGGTCCGGGAAGGACACCGGCCACTTCGCGGTCACGAAGAACGGGTCGTCGGTGTCCGGCTCCGGCTCCAGCGTGCGGTAGAGGTACTGCTCGCTCACACAGTCGTTGGCGCCGATGTCGCCGATCCAGAGGTTGTCGTCGTCGTCCAGCACGACGTCCTCCCAGTCGCCGTTCGGCGCGGCGAAGACCTGCGCGAACGGGAAGTTCTCGCCGCGGCGCACCGGCAGCGCGTGCGCGTCGGCGCCGAGCTTGATGGTCCACAGCGCGGCGCGCGGCCGCTGCGCCGTCGCCCCGCCGCCGTCGCGCAGCCAGTAGAAGACGCCGGGGAACCGGCGGCTGGCCACCAGGCCCGACGCCTCGTTGGCGGGCAGATCGGCGGTATGGATGGCGACGGGCTTCCCGGCCGGGGCCGCGAACGGCGCCACCTGCTCGCCCGGCTGCCGGGCACCGAGCCCACCCGGCCCGGCGTCCACCGGCGCGCCCGGTTCGAGCCCGCCCTGCGCCGCCGGGGCTGGCCGCTCGTCCCGCCACGGCCGCGCGTTCGGCCACGGGTCGCTGCCGGTGTCGGGCGCCGACAGCGCGACGGCCGCGGTGACCAGCAGCGCGGCCAGGACGATGAGCACTCGCGTCATATCCTGCTAACGCGGCAGCCGTCGGGTGGCAACCCAACGCCCGCGGCGGGCGTCAGGTACACCATGATGATCTCCGGCGCCTGTCGCGGGGGCGCGGCGCTGATCTCGGTCGCCGCCCTCGCCGCCATACTCACTGCCGCCTGCACCGGACCGGCCGACCCCGTCCCGGCCGCGGCCCCGGCCACCACCGCGGCCAGTCCGTCCGCTCCCGCCCCGACCCCGTCGGCCGCGCCGAGCCCGGACCCGGAGCGGCGCATCGGCAAACCGACCAAGGCCTGCGCCCGCCCCGAGCCCGCGCCCGGCGAGAGCCTGACCCCGGACGGCTTCCTGGTCACGCCCATGGACCAGAAGATGCTGGACGCGATCGGCGACATCTCCCACGCCGGCGACCGCCAGTTCAAGAGCTCGTTCACCGGGGCCAAGCTGGTGCTGGAACAGGCCTTCGCCGTGGTCTACCGCAAGCCGTCCAAGGCGTTCGACGCCTACATCGAGAAGGTGTCGCGCGGCAAGTGCCTCTACATCCGCGACGCCCGCTTCACCAAGGCCGACCTGTGGGGCCACGCGATGAAGATCGAGAAGGAGCGCCCCTACTGGCAGGAGCGCGGCATCGGCGTGAACAGCTTCAGTATCGAGCTGGACGGCAGCGCCGTGATCGTCGGCGTGCTGCCCGAGGACCTTGCCCAGGCCCAGGTGGAGCTGCCGCAGCGGTACGGCGCGACCATCCCGCTCAAGATCGAGTCGCATCAGGCCAGGTGGCTCGGCGGGGCCACCGGACCGGCCGAAACGCCCGCTCCGTCCCCGTCCTGAGCGGGCGTGGGCACCGTCACCCGGCCCCGTGCGGGCCGGGTGACCTCCCGGGCGGCACACTTCTGGGGTGACCGACACCGCCGCTGACTTCGTCCGCTCGTACGCCGCGCTGGCCCCGCTGGGCTTCCTGCCCGAGATCAAGCTGCACCAGGCCGACGAGCCGATCGGGCTGTGGGAGCTGACCGAGGGCGAGTACCGCAGCGAGCAGCCGCCGCCGTTCTGGGCGTTCGCCTGGGCGGGCGGCCAGGCGCTGGCCCGTTACGTGCTGGACCACCCGGAGACGGTCGCCGGGCGGCGGGTGCTGGACCTCGCCTCGGGCTCGGGCCTGGTCGCGGTGGCCGCGGCGCGGTCCGGCGCGGCGTCGGTGCGGGCGGTGGACATCGACCCGTTCTCGGCGGCGGCGATCGGCCTGAACGCGGCCGCCAACGGCGCCGACGTGTCCGTGGACCGGGCCGACATCCTGGGCGGCGACGCGGACGGCGCCGAGGTGGTGCTGGCCGGGGACGTTTTCTACAGCCAGGTGATGGCCGACCGGATGACCGGTTTCCTGCGCCGCGCGGCCAAGGCCGGGGCGCGGGTGCTGGTCGGCGACCCGGACCGGGCGTTCCTGCCCCGGCCGCTGTTCCGCGAGCTGGCCGCGTACGACGTGCCGACGACGATGGCGCTGGAGAGCGTCACGGTCAAGCACACCCGGGTGTGGGAGCTGCGCGGCCCGGCGCAGGCCTGATCACTTCTCGGGTACGCCGAGACCCCGGCAGATCAGCAGCCAGACGCCCTCATACGCGCTCTTGATGTCGGGATCGCCCCACTCGGCCAGGTAGGCCGGGTTGTGGAACCGGGCGGTCGCGTCGAACACGGCCCGGCCCATTCGGAACGGGTCGGCGACGGCGAACTCGCCCCGGCCCACCCCGTCGGCGATGATCTCGCCCAGCTGGGCGGAGAGCGCGTTGACGTGTGCCGCGACCACCTCGTCGGAGTCGAGCGCGAGCTGGTAGTACGTCGCGAACAGCTCGGGCTCGTCGCGCGCCATGCGCTGCTTGGAGTCGGACAGCCCGTCCAGCCAGCGGCGCAGCCGCTCGTCGGCGGGGCCGCGCTCGGCCGCGATCGCGCCGAGCGGCTCGGACAGCCGGGCCAGCCAGCGCTCGACGACCGCATTGCGCAGCGCGGCCTTGCTGGGGAAATGCCGGTAGACGCTGCCGTGGCTGACGTTCAGCGCGCGTGCGACATCGACGACGTTGGCCTTCGCCGGTCCGTAGCGGCGGAGGGCCTCCTCCGCCGCTTCCAGGATCCGGTCCGGGGTGAGAGGAGCATCTGCCATGTTGAGGCAGACCCTACCTCTCGCTGTCGAGCGCCTGCATGGAGTGCGGGTCATAACGGTCGCCGGACGCGGCGCCGGCGGGCACCGCGGCCTCGATCCGGGCCAGGTCGGCCTCGCTCAGCACGACGTCCAGCGCGCCCAGCGACTCGGCCAGCCGGGCCCGGGTGCGCGCGCCGACCAGCGGCACGATGTCCGCGCCGCGCGACAGCGCCCAGGCCACCGCGACCTGCGCCACGCTCGCGCCCCGGTCCTCGCCGAGCTGCCGCAGCGCCTCGACCAGTGCCAGGTTGCGGTCCAGGTTGCCGCCGGTGAACCGGGGCAGGTGGGCGCGGAAGTCCCCGGCCCCGGCGGCGCGCTCGCGCGACCAGTGCCCGGACAGCAGGCCGCGGGACAGCACGCCGTACGCGGTGACGCCGATGCCCAGCTCGCGGGCGGCGGGCAGGATCTCGTCCTCGATGCCCCGGGAGAGCAGCGAGTACTCGATCTGCAGGTCGGCGATCGGGTGCACGGCGGCGGCCCGGCGCAGCGTGTCCGCGCCGACCTCGGACAGGCCGATGTGCCGCACGTAGCCGGCCTTGACCAGGTCGGCCAGCGCGCCGACGGTCTCCTCGATGGGCACGTTCGGGTCGAGCCGGGCCGGGCGGTAGATGTCGACGTGGTCGGTGCCCAGCCGGTTCAGGGTGTACGCGAGGAAGTTCTTGATGGCGACGGGGCGGGTGTCGACGCCGTTCCAGCCGCCGGCCGCGTCGCGCAGCGCGCCGAACTTGACGCTGATCACGGCGTTCTCGCGGGCGCGGCCCTTGAGCGCGTTGCGCAGCAGCAGCTCGTTGCGGCCCATGCCGTAGAAGTCGCCGGTGTCGAGCAGGGTCACTCCGGCGTCGAGCGCCTCATGCACGGTGGCGATGCTCTCCGCCTCGTCGGCGGGGCCGTACAGGTCCGACATGCCCATCAGGCCGAGCCCCAGCGCGGCGACGCGCGGGCCGGTGGCGCCCAGGGTGCGGGCGGGGAGCTGCGGGTACGTGGTTCGTTCGGTCATGCCGTTCAGCGTGGCATGACAGATGACAGATTCCAAGTTTTGTCAGTTGCTAGGTGGCCTGGGTCACGAGCCGCGCCCGGGGCGCTCCCGGCGGGCGCGCCGCCCGGCCCGTGGCACTCCGGAGCGGGGGCCGTGCCGGTCGTGCACGTCGCGCCGGTACGCCCAGGCCTCGTGCCAGACGTGGTGGTAGACGCCGTGGGTGAAGTACCGGCCCGCGCCGGTGATCGGATAACCGGCGTGGTCGTGCACGAGCCACCACACCGGCAGCACGCTGAACAGCACGTAGTTCACGGCGATCAGCGGCAGGTAGAGCGGCCCGAACAGGCGGGCCTGGCGCACGTGCACGTCCTCGTGCCGCTCGCAGCGCGCGTTCGCGCCCGCGACGACGTTGCCCACCGTGGTCGCGTACCCCCGGACGGCCTGCTCGAAGATGTTGATCCGGCCGCGATGCCGGCAGGCGAGCGGGTCGAGCCGGTGCCCCCGGGCCAGGTTGGCGGCGAGGAACGCCGCCCCCGCGATCGTGTTGACCAGGCTCCAGCTGTGGTCGACCGCGAACAGCCCCACCCCGCGCGGCGTCGCCGGATACGCCCTGACCCGCACGACCGCCCACCCGTACGGCACCGCCACGAGCACCGCCAGCGCTCCCCCGGCGACCGCCCCGACCGGCCCCAGCAACCACCCCGCCGCGGCGCTCACCGCCCCGACCTGGATCCCCGCCGAGCCCACCCCGGCCCAGTACACCCCTATCCCCGCACCCTAACCAGCCCCCGCCACCCACCGCGCTGCCTTGATCGCCCGGGTTGCCAGGCACTTGGGCGTATCTTGGCCGCGCTCACGCCCAAGTGCCTGGCATACCGGGCGGGCGTCACGCGGACCCGCCCGCCCCGCGCGAGCGGCCCGGGCAACGAGAGTTAGGAAGGGCACCTTCTACATCGGAAAACGATAAGAAGGTGCCCTTCCTTTCAGGAGAGGGTGTCGAGGAAGGCTCGGGCGATGACGGCGTGGCCGGCCAGGTTCGGGTGGATGCGGTCGTCGGCCCAGTCGGCGGGGGTGGTCGAGGCGAGGACGCGGTCGAAGGCGGCCTGGACCGGGACGTGGCGGGCGCCGAAGTCGGCGGCCAGGGTCTTGACGACGGCGGCGTACTCGGCCGTCATGGCGTACTGCGGGTCGTCGTGATCGGACTCGATCAGGTACGGGTCGGCGAGGATGAGGCGGCAGCCGGTGCGCTCGACCGTGTCGGCGAGCAGGGCGCGCAGGGTGGTCTGGTACTCCTCGATCGGGACCGCGTCGGCGGGGCGGTCCTGGAAGAAGCGCCACACGTCGTTGATGCCGATCTTCACGCTGAGCCAGTCGGGGCGCTGCTCGATCACGTCGCGCTCCCAGCGGGCGGCCAGGTCGCGCACGGTGTCGCCGCTGACGCCGCGGTTGACCCAGGTCAGGCCCAGCTCCGGGTGCGCGGCGGTGACGAACGCCTGCACCAGGCTCATGTACCCGTTGCCGTACGGCGCGGCGTGGTCGCGGCGGCCGCAGTCGGTGATGCTGTCGCCGATGAAGACGACGCGCTGCCCCTTTTCGAAGATCACCGCGCCATGCTACGGGCCGGGCCGCCGTGCCGCGACCGTTCGCTCACGCCTTGGGCGAGTACAGCCACGGGTCGGTGAGGTCGTAGTAGGCCACCAGGGACGTGTACTCCTGCATGCGGTCCATCGCGCCCTGCAGCTCCGGCGGCAGGCGCCGCTGCTCGCCCTCCCGGGCCGCCTCCAGGCCGGTGAAGTAGACCGCCTCGGTGTACGTGCCGTCGTGGTGCAGCGTCACCGTGCCGCCGATGATCTCGTGCCGGAAGACGCGCAGGTTGGTGGAGAGCCGCTCGATGGTGTCCAGCAGCCGGCCCGGATCGGTGGTGCTGCCATGGATCACCTGCACGAACCCGGCGTCGTCCGAACCCGCGCCGAGGTAGGTGGTCACCTGCTTGGCGTCGGCGAAGACCGGGTCGACGATCAGGCGCGAGGTCTCCTGCCACCAGGCGTCCTGCTCGGGACGTTCGCTGTTGCGCCGGGCGTCCTCGGGTGACGCGAACCGGGCCAGCATCACCACGCGGCCGTCGGCCGTGACGCCGCCGGTGCTGCCCAGCCAGCCCTCCGCGCCCGGCGACAGGTCGCGCACCCAGGTGTCGAAGGCCTCGTGCAGTGCGGCGGGATCGGCCGTGCGGCCGCGGATCACCTGTACGAACATGACATTCCCCCTTCACCCGACGGTACGTCCGGGGGCCGGGCCGGGGTCGGCGAAGCCGGAAGTCGGCCCGTTCCGGCGCGGCCGGGCGCCGCGTATCGTGCGGCGGGTGGCCGACGAGGTGAGTGAGCAGATCGTGGTGGCGGCGCCGCCCGCCGACGTGTACCGGGCCGTCGCCGACGTACGCCGTATGGCGAGCTGGAGCCCCGAGTGCTTCGCGGTGTGGGTCTGGCGGCGGGAGCGGGGCCAGCCGACCCGCTTCGTGGGCTGGAACCGGCTCGGGCCGTTCGTCTGGTTCACCACCTGCCGGGTGCGCACCGCGGAGCCGGGGGCGGAGTTCGTGTTCGACGTGACCACGTTCGGGCTGCCCGTGGCGCGCTGGGGCTACCGGTTCACGCCCGTCGAGGCGGGCACGCTGGTCACCGAGCACTGGACCGACCGGCGGGGACGCGGCGCGCTGCTGCTCGGGCGCATGTTCACCGGGCGCTCGGCGAACCGGCGGCCGGAGGTCAACCGGGCGGGTATGCGGCAGACCCTGGCCCGCCTCAAGCGCGAGCTGGAGGCCTGAGCGGGGTCAGACCGTGTCGTACGCGGTGGCGTGAGTGGGCTGGTAGACGCCCAGCGTCGCGCCGCCGGGCAGGCGCACCACCGCCTCGGTACCCCAGTCGCGCTTGGCCGGGGCGACGATGACCTCCAGGCCGCGCTCGCCCCACTGGGCCACCGTGGACTCCACGTCGTCCACGGTCAGGTACAGCTCGCAGCGGGTGTGCGCCTCGGCCGGGTGGAACGCGATCTCGGCGGGCGGCGCTTTGAAGATCAGCCAGCCCTCGCCCGTGTCCACGTGCGGGAAGCCGAGCACGTCGCGGAAGAAGGCCCGGTCGGCGTCGGCGTTCGTGCTGTAGATCAGCGCGTGCATACCTTTGATCATTTCTTGATGGTATGCCGCTTCTGTCGGGTTCGTACGGTGCTCACTCGAACAGCGAGTGCGACGCGCCGTGCTCCGCGCGGCGGCGCTCCCGGCGGCGCCGGACTATCACCACCAGGTCGATGACGGTCACCACGATGAGCAGCACGCTCAGCCAGCCCAGCCAGGTGAGTCCGAAGGCGAACGAGATCACCGCCAGCACCCCGGCGAACACCAGGCCGAACCCCGCCAGCGCCAGCCGCAGGTTGAGCGCGCTGTACGGGTGGTCGTGGGTGCCGTCCGGCTTCACGCGTGTCATGGTCGCCTCTCCTCCATACTAAGACCGGGAGGTGGCGGCGTGTCCGACATCAAGATCGCAGTCACCGGCGCCACCGGCCGGCTCGGCTCGCGGGTCGCGCGGCGGCTCGCCGAGGCGGGCCTGCCCCAGCGCCTGCTCGTACGCGACCTGTCCCGCGCGCCGGAGCTACCCGGGGCCGAGACGGCCCGCGCCGAGTACGCCGACCGGGACGCCGTGCGCGCCGCGCTAGGCGGCATCGAGACCGTGCTCATGGTCTCCGCCGCGGAGACCGAGCAGCGGGTGGCCGAGCACCGTGCGTTCGTCGAGGCAGCCGTGGCCGCCGGGGTGCGCCGGGTGGTGTACACGTCGTTCTACGGCGCCGCCCCGGACGCCGTGTTCACGCTCGCCCGCGACCACTGGGCCACCGAGCAGCTCCTGCGGCAGAGCCCGCTGGGCTGGACGTTCCTGCGCGACAACCTGTACCTGGACGTGCTGCCGCAGTTCGTGGGCCGCGACGGGGTGCTGCGCGGCCCGGCCGCCGAGGGCCGGGTGGCCGGGATCGCCCTCGACGACGTCGCCGACGTCGCGGTCGCCGTGCTGCGCGACCCCGGACCCCACGACGGGCAGACCTACGAGCTGACCGGCCCGCAGTCGCTGACGCTGGGCCAGGTCGCCGAGATCATCACGTTCGTCACCGGCCGCCCGGTCACCTACCACGCCGAGACCGAGCCGGAGGCGTACGCCTCCCGTGCCTCGTACGGCGCCCCCGACTGGCAGGTCGAGGCCTGGGTGAGCACCTACCGGGCGATCGCCGAGGGCGAGCTGGCCCGGATCACCGACACCGTCGAGCGGCTCACCGGCGTCGCCCCGCTCACCCTCGACGACCTGCTCCGCCTCGGCTGAGGCCGCGCGCACCGGACAGGACCCACGGGCTGAACACCCGTTCGTGGTCAAGGCTCCGCCATGCCGTGCCGGCAGCATGGCGGAGCCTTGACCACGGGCTGGAACCCGCTGCCGGTCAGGCCACGGGGGTCGGCAGCCAGGTGGCCCGGGTCAGGGCTGCCGCGGCGTGCTGCTCGTAGACCGCCGCGGCGAGCCAGGAGCGGGTGAACGCCTCCGCGTCGTCGCCGGTCAGGCGGCCGAACAGATCCCGGGGGCGGTGCCGGGCGGCTAGCGTCAGCTCGGCCAGCAGGTGCGCGCCGAGGTCCAGCCGGGACCGCCGGAGGCGGCGCTCCTCGGTCGCCACGAGCGCGTGCACCGCCCGGCCGCCGGAGACGACCCGCTCCAGGTGCCGCCGCAGCAGCTGCATCGCCGGGTCGCCGGTCGCGGGCGCCCGCACCGCCGTCGCGACGGCGCTGCCGCTCGCGCGCAGCTGGCTGCGGTGCAGCCGGTCGTAGCCCAGGTCGGCGTGGCCGGACCAGGCGTCGGGCAGGCGGAGCGCCTCCCCGGTGCCGGGGGCGACCCCGATCGACAGCGCCGCGACCGTGGCCCGCCGGGCCGGGTCGGGCCGGCCCACCACCAGCAGCTCCAGGCCCTCGGCCGCGCCGAGCAGCCGCAGGTTCTCCCGGTACGCCAGCTCCGGGTGGTCGTCGGCGACGGTGAGCAGCAGGCCCGCCCCGTCGGCGGTCTGCGCGAGCACGGTGTCGCCCGCGCCCGCGCCGATCACCCGTACCGTCAGGAACAGCAGGTCACCACCTGCGGGACGGACGCCGACCGGCACGGCGAGCGCGGCCAGCGCCCGGTCCACCTGCGCGCCGAGCGGCTCGTCCCACAGCCGCCGCAGCGGCTCTTCGGCCCAGCCCGCCCCGGACGCGCGCACCGCACGCACCGACTTGCCCGCGCCGAGCTGGCCCGACTCGGTGGCGGTGCCGCCGGAGACGACCATCCCGGCCCGGGTGAGGGCGCGGTGGGACAGGCCCGCCTCGCCCAGCGCCACCACGGTGTCGCCGGCGCGCGCGGCCCGTTCGGCGCCGCCCGGCGCGATGTCCGCGACCAGCCACAGCCGCCCGTCTCGGTCCACGACGTAGGTGGCGGTGCCCGCGTAGCCCGACTCGGCGACCACGGGCACCGTGCACAGGCCGTACAGGCGCAGGCCCGCCTGGGCGTCGTAGCCGCGCCGGGCCGTGCCGAGCAGCCCGCCCGCCTGCGCCGCGGGCAGCGCCGGATCACGCAGCCGGTGGGCCAGGGTCAGCAGCTCACGCAGGTCGTCTGTCAGCTCGGCCAGCCGGAACTGCGGGCGTGCCTCGCGCAGCGCCTGCAGCCCCGCGGCCACCCGGGTGCCCGCGGCGGCGGCCCGGTGCAGGCCGTGTGCCCGCGCCTCGTGCACGGCCCGCAGCAGCCCGGTCCGCAGCACCAGCCCGCTGCCCGCCGTACCGGCCTCCAGCACGGCCGCCCCGGCCCGCCACAGCCCGTCGGCGGCCCCGCGCTGCCGGTCGGTCAGCACCACCACCGTCGCCTCGGCCGCGTCCTCGACTGTTCCGGCGGCTTCGACGTCCGGGTCACCAGCCTCGGGAGCCGTGTTCTGCAGGACCGCTCCGTCCGCCGTCCCGGGACCGGCCGGGTCGTCGAGGCCGTCGTGCACCGGCGCGAGCGCCAGGACGGCGACCCGGTGCAGGCAGTTCGGAGCCAGCAGGCAGCTGCAGCGGGCGTCGGCGCCGGTGCGCACGACCCCGTCGGTGAGCACCAGCGTGACCACGGTGGCGTCGTCGACGGCGACCGTCACCTGCCCGTCCCCGGCCGTGACCGGCCAGGCGGCGGCCCGGGTGACGGCCTCGTCGACCTTCTTGCGCAGCCGTCCGGGCAGCGCGTCCAGCGTCTCGGCCAGAGCAGGCGCCGTGACCTGCGGCAGCGCCGTCATTTGCGCACCTGCTCCCCGACCCAGCGGGCCAGCTCCAGCGGGCTGAGCGCCGCGATCGGCATGCCGGCCGCGACGAGCTGGCCGGCCGCCGAGACGGAGTAGCGCGGCCGTCCCGCGTCGTCCAGGCTGGCGCAGCCGAGCACGGTCGCGCCCGACTCCACCAGCGCACGCACCTCGGCCAGCAGGCCGCCCATGGAGTACCCCTCCTCGAAGTCGCTGACCAGCACCACCAGCGTCCGGGTCGGCACGGTGACCAGCGAGCGGGCGTGGCGCAGCCCGGCGGCGATGTGCGTGCCGCCGCCGACCTTCACCTCCAGCAGCAGGCTCAGCGGATCGCCGACCCGATCGGTCAGGTCCACCACCTCGGTGGAGAACGCGACGAAGTGCGTGGTCAGCGCGGGCACCCCGGCGAGCACCGAGGCGGTCAGCGCGGACCAGATCACCGACTCCTCCATCGAGCCGGACACGTCGACCACCAGCACCAGCCGCCAGTCCACGCCCCGGCGGGCGCGGGTGCGGAACACCGGGCGCTCCGGGATCACGGTGACCCGCCCGTCGGCGTCGCGGCGGCTGGCGGCCAGGTTGGCGCGCAGCGTCCGGGCCAGGTCGAGCCGCCCGCCCGGCCGCGACGTGGGGCGCGGGGTGGTGAGCCCGTTGAGCGCCGGGCGCAGCGTGGTGGCCAGCTCCCTGGTCAGCTCCGCGACGATCCTGGCCACCAGCGGGCGCAGCCGGGCGACGGTCGCCTCGGGCAGGCCCCCGGCCAGCGACAGCACGTCGCGCAGCAGGTCCATGGACGGGCGGATCGCGTCCGGGTCCAGCTCCAGCGCGGCGTCCAGCCGCCCGGACTCGACGGCCGCGGCCAGCACCTCCTCGCGTACGCCGGGCCCGAACAGCGCGGACAGCTCCTCCGCCCACTCGCGTACACCGGGGAAGGCGGGCTCGCGCCCCCCACCGGGTCCGGTGCGCCCGGTGTCGGCACGGGCTCCCTCACCTCGCCCGCGGCCGTACAGCTCGTCCAGCGCGGTCGCGTACCGCCGCGCCCGCTGCCCGAGTCCCTGCTGATCGCGCCCCAGGATCAGCCGCCACCGATCCGCCGCCGTCAACCCACCCGGCGGCGCCGCCCGCGTGGGCACCGCCTCAAGATCCTGTCGATCTTGCGCGAAGTGTTGCCCTTCCGTCCCTTTAGTGCGTGTCGTCCCCACAGTTCCCGCAAGATCGTTGACAGGTGGGGCGGCGTCGGCGGGGAGGAGGCCGATGTCGATCAGGGCCGCGCGGCCTGCTCGGTCGGCGAGGAGGCGGGCCAGCAGGGAGTCTGGGTCGGCGACGTCGCCGAGGTCGGTGGACAGGCCGCCGAGCCGCTCGTCGATGACGGTGAGCAGCCGGTCGCGCGCTGCGGGGCTGGCCGTGTGGAAGCCGCCGCGCAGCGCGGGCAGCCGGGTCAGGAACGCCTCGTCGGGCAGCGCCTCGATCCGGTCCAGCAGGCCGGTCAGCACGCCCTCGGCGCCCTGCAGCAGCGGCTCGGCGACCGCGAGCAGCCCGCCGAGGTGGCCCTGCAGGTCGCGGCGCGCCTGGTCGGTGGTGGCGGTGTCGACCCAGGACGCGACGCGTATGCCCAGCTCCTCGGCCGTGGTGTGGCCGAGCAGCACCCGCACCGCACCGGCGGCGGCCGCCATCAGCGGGGTGCCCCCGGCGGCGAGCCGGGCCAGCGAGTCGGTCAGCCGCAGCGCCGCCCCGGCCAGGTCGGCGCGCTGGGCGAGCGCGGCCAGCGAGCGCGCGTCCTGCGGGTCCTCGGAGCCGGCCAGGCCGTCGACCTGGCGTACGGCCGCGTCCTCGACCGTCGCGGCGACCCTGGTCACCGCGGCCGGGTCGGGGTCGGGCAGGCCGGGCACGTGGCCCAGCCGCAGCCGGTCGAGCACGGCCAGCGCCGCCATGGCCTCGGTGAGCGAGCCCTGCGCGGGCAGCACCGCGCCGACCTCGTCCAGCCGCTGCCCGGCCAGCACGGTCAGGCCGCAGGCGGCCGCCTCGTGCAGCCCCTCGACGACCTGCGCGGCGGTCGGGCCGCCCGCGACGGCCTCGCGGCGGCGGCGTTCCCGCAGCGCGCCCTCGGCGGCCTGCTCCAGGGTGACCCCGCGCAGCCCGGCCACCTCGACGCCGGCCTCGGTGTGCGGGGTCCACTGCAGCCGCCAGCGCGTGGTGATCGCGTCTACGCCGCCCGCTCCGCCGTCCCCGGCGACCGGTTCGGCGTACCCGATGCCGCACGCGGCCAGCCGCTGCAGCGTGATCTCGCGACGGCGGTCCAGGTCGGAGCGCAGCGGGTCGAGCCGCATGTCCTTGGCCGCGTCGCCGGGGCCGGGCAGGCGCAGCGCGGCGAGCAGCTCGCGCACGGCCGGGCCGAGCCCGGAGCGCGGCGTGCCCGGCGCGAGCCGCCCGCGGGCGTCGCCGACCAGCACCTGCTCCATCGCGGCGGCGACGACCCGGCCGCGGCCGAGCACCTCGCCGTGCGCGAGCACGCTCTGCAGCGCCTCGACCAGCTCGCCGCGGCCGGGCGCGGGCAGGCCGCGCAGCCGAGCCAGGTCGGTGGCCAGGCGTACGGCCTCGCGGGCCTCGGCGGGCCCGGCCGGGTGCCCGGCGGCGCGCACCCGCGCGCACACCGCGACGACGGCGGCCAGCGCGGCGGCCTCGACCCGGGCCGGGTCGCCCGCGGCGTCCAGCACGGACTGCTGCCACTGCGGGTCGCGGATGCCGGCCGGGTAACCGGAGCGGGCGTCGAGCAGGCCGAAGGTGTACGGCACCAGCGAGGTGACCACCTTCGGCGGCGCCTTGGGCACCGGGCTGGCCGGTCCCGCCACGCGCAGGGCCGGGGCGTGGAACGCGCCGACCAGCATCGCGACCCGCTGTCCGGCGTGCGCGGCCAGGCAGCCCCGCATGTACGCCTCGCGCCGCAGGTCCAGCCCCGACACGCCCTCGCCGGTCTCCGCGTCCCGGCGCATGGCCCAGCCGACGAGCAGCGCGGCCCGGCGTACCGCCTCCGGGTCCGCGCCCGGGGCGCGCGCCTCGACCATGCGGTCCCACATGTCCTCGTCGGCGCGGCCGGTGGCGGCGCCCTTGAGCGCCCCGGCCAGCGACAGCCGCTGCCCGGCCGGACCGGCTGCGGCCGGGGTCTCCGGCTCGTGCCAGCCCCGGTCGGCCAGCGGCAGGTCACACGGCACCACGGGCACGCCGTTGCGGGCGGCCCAGCGCACCGCGACCAGCTCTGGCGAGAAGTCCGCGAACGGGTAGAAAGCGGGCCCGCGGTCGCCCACGGCACCGGCCAGCGCGACCGGCGCCGTGGTGCCCGCGTCGGCCAGCCACGGCAGCCACTCCCCCAGCTCGGGCGGCAGCTCCAGCAGCAGCACCTCAGGCGCGGCCGCATCGAGCACCTGCGGCAGCACGACCGACAGCGCGGGCGAGTGGTGCCGCACGCCGATCAGGAACGGCTCGCGCTGCCCCGCCAGCTCGGCGACGGCGACCGCCGGGTCGGCGTCGAGCGCCGCCTCTGCGGCAGCGCCCGACCCGGCCGGGACGGCGAGCGCCGCCACCCCGGTGGGTGTGCCCGGTCCGGCCGGGACGGCGTGCTCCGCCGCCCCGGCCGTGCCCGGCTCAGCCGGCGAGGACATCGCGCAGTTCCCACAGGCGACGCCACAGGCGCGCGCCGTCCTCGGCCCGGCGGCGGACCGCGCCGTCCCAGTAGCCGAGCAGCTTCGCGCCGTCGGAGGGGTCGTCCTTGCGGACCACGCCGAGCAGGTGGCCGGGCAGCAGCGACAGCACGTCGCGGTCGCCGGGGAAGTACGCCTGCGCCAGCCCCAGCGAGGTGGCCACGGCGACCGCCTCGGCGGTGCTCATCACGGTGGACGGGCGCTCCACGTCCCAGCCCTCCACCGAGCGGCCCTCGCGCAGGTCACGGAAGGCCGTGACCAGCGCCTCCAGCACCGCGTCGTCCACTCCGAACGGCGCCTGCACCCGCTCGAGCGCGGCCTTGGCCTGCCGCCCGACCAGCGCGGTCTCCTGCGCCAGGTCGGGGATCGGGCCGACGGTCTCGAAGTTGAAGCGGCGCTTGAGCGCCGCCGACATCTCCGAGACGCCCCGGTCGCGCAGGTTGGCCGTGGCGATCAGGGTGAAGCCGGGCGCGGCGTGCACGGTCGCGCCGTCGGTGCCGGCCAGCTCCGGCACCGCCACGCGGCGGTCGGACAGCAGCGACACCAGCGCGTCCTGTACCTCGGGCAGGCAGCGGGTGATCTCCTCGACCCGGGCGACGGAGCCCGTGCGCATCGCGGACAGGATCGGCGAGGGCACCAGCGCCTGGCTGCTCGGGCCGTGCGCCAGCAGCAGCGCGTAGTTCCAGCCGTAGCGCAGCTGGTCCTCGGTGGTGCCGGCGGTGCCCTGCACGACCAGCTCGCTGGTCCCGCAGACCGCCGCCGACAGCAGCTCGGACAGCATCGACTTGGCCGTGCCGGGCTCGCCGACCAGCAGCAGGCCGCGCTCGCCCGCCAGGGTCACCACGCAGCGCTCGACCAGCGCCCGCTCCCCGACGAACTTCGCCGGGACGGTGAGCTTGTGCGGCAGGCCCTCACGCCGGTCCTCCTTGGCCAGCTCCAGCTCGCGGCCGTCGCTGCCGGTGATGAAGGTGACCACGGCGCGCGGGGTGAGCCGCCAGCCGGGCGGGCGCGGCCCGCCGTCGTACGCGGCCAGGAACGCCAGCTCGGTGGCGTGCGCGTGCTCGGCGGGGTCTACCTGCCGGGCGTGGGGGGTGGTGGTCATCGCGGCCTTCCAGTGACGAGCTCATCGAATCGGGGTCCGTCGCCCTGGGTGATCCTCTCCCAGGCGAGGGTGAACAGCTGCGGCGCGGGGGCGACCGGCAGCACGATGCCGAGACCGGACACGCCCTGTTCGCCACCGATCAGCAGCGGCAGCTTCCAGCGCTCCAGCGGCAGGTGCGGGGCCTTCAGCGCGTGCCAGCCGCCGGGCAGGAACAGGCTGCGCCCGGCGCGGGGCCGCTTGGCCTCCACCACCAGGTCGGTGGCGGTCAGCGCGGCACGGGCGGCCTTGAGCCGAGCGGGCTTCCAGCCGGTCCACATCGCCACGTTGCGGTCGGTCGGATCCGGCAGCGCGAGCAGCTGCAGGTAGAGCACGGCCGCGTCGTCGGTCAGCCCGTGCTCCGCGGCGACCTGCGCCACCAGCTCCGGCGCGGACCGGCTCGGGTCCTGGGCGTAGCCGTCGACGCCGGTGGGCACCGGATAGCCGGCCAGCCGGGCGAGCTGCCCGCCGAGCACGGCCCGCAGCGCGGCGAGGGTGCCCTCGTCATGGCTGTCGAGCCGGGCCTGCACCAGGTGCAGCGCCGGGTCGTCGGCGCCGTCGAGCAGTGCGGTCCGCAGGTGCACGGCGCGGTAGCCGGTGTCGGGCGGCAGGTGCAGCGCGCCCGCGGCGAAGCCGCCGTCGGCCTCGGTCACCGTGGTCCGGCCGGTGGCGTTGAGCAGCGCCTCGGTCTTCTTCTCGGTGACCCAGCCGACGGGCAGGCTCAGCGCCGGGTCGGCCAGCTTGGTGCGGGCCAGCTCGGCCACCCGGGGCAGCGCCGCCCGGATCGGGTCGTCGGCGGGCAGGTGGTACGCCAGCCAGGGCACGCACTTGGCGAGCGCGACGAGGACGTCCTCGTCGTCGACGCCGTCGGCGGTGCCGGCCAGCCACTTGCAGGTGTCCGGGTTGGCGATGCCGTGGATCAGCTCGGAGGCGTTCATCGAGCCGTCCACGTCGGCCTGCGCGATGGCGACGATCAGCTCGTCGCGCACCGGCTCCCGCCGCCCGTGGCGCTCGATCCACGCCTCGGCGAACCGCGCGAGGTCCGGGCCGGTCTCCCACAGCGCGGCCGGGTCGGCGGGCATCAGCCGGGACAGCTGCCTGGCGGTGCCCGCACGGCCGCCCGTGCCGACCCGGCGGGCCGCGGCGGCGGCGATGCCGCCGTCGGGTACGCCGATCTGGTCGCGCAGCGGCTCGGACTCCGCCCGGGTCCAGTTCGCCGAGGGCAGGCCCGCCAGCAGCAGCGCCGCCTCGGCCAGGCTCACCCCGGCGCGCGCGGACAGGTCGGCGACCCGCTCCGGGCGCCACGGCACCGGGCCGCGCTCGGCCAGCAGCGTGGTGAACGCGGCGATCGCGTCCGGGGTGATCCCGCTGAAGTGGTACGCCCGCTCGCGGGTGATGGCATGGCCCGGCACCGCGCCGAACACGCCGTCGGGGGCGTAGTCGAGGGCGGTCAGCTCCTTGTCGTCGGTGTCGACCGACAGCACGAGCAGGCGGCGGTTGCCGACCTGGCGCACGGTGGCGCGCATGCCGTCGGTGACGGGCTGGTCGGACTTCAGCTCGATCCAGCGCAGCCGCCCGCCGGGGGCGAGCAGGCCGCTGCGGGCGATGACCGACAGCAGCTCGGCCAGCGTCTCCCGGTGCTCGGCGTCGGTGAACGGGGCGGCGGCCCGGTACATCGCGGCGGGCAGCACGCCCAGCGCGTCGAACCAGTCGTCGTCGGCGGACAGGTCCAGCTCCCCCGTCGGCTGTTCCGCGCCGGTCAGCGCCGCGCCCACCGCGGTGAGCATGCGGGTGGCGCTGTCGCCGCGCGCGTAGCAGTACGGCATCAGCCCGGACAGGGCGGCGGCCAGGCGGCGGTCCTCGCCCGCGTACGACGGCCCGGTGGGCGTCGGCGCGGCGGCGGCCGCGTTCCCGGCGCAGCTGTCGGCCAGCCCAGCGAGCCGGGTCGCGAGGGTGGCGGCGACCCGCACGATCCCCGCGACGCCCGCGCGCAGCGCCGGCTCGGCGATCGCGGGCAGCTCCCGGGCGACCAGCGTCTCCAGGGCCGCCGTCAGCGCCTCGTCGGTGTCGTCGTCCTCGGACTCCGCTGCCTGCCCGGCCAGGCGGACACCCTCGGCCAGCAGTGCGGCGGCCTGCTCGTCGGTGAGCGCGCGCAGCGCCGCCGAGCCTGCCTCGTCACGCGGGCGCAGCAGATGCCAGAACGCGGGGGTGGGCACCAGGTCGGTGCCGCGCGCGTACTCGCCCGCGTTGGGCAGGCTGTAGTCGCCGGTGAGCCGGCCGTCGGCGTCGTACAGGGACAGGCCGGTGTTGCGCCAGTTGCGGGACTGGGTGACCCCGCTGGTGCGCTCGGCGCCCGGGAAGCGGATCGCCCCGGACAGCTCCCCGCGCCGGGTCGCGCTGCCCGGCATCGTGTACGCGGTGCCGTCCAGCGCCTGGCCGTACTGCGTACCGGTGCCGTCGCGGCGCACCCGCCAGCCGAGCTGCTCACCGTTGTCGCGCACGGACAGCCAGCAGGAGTGGTGCGCGAGGTGCTGGCCGTCGGGCGTGCCGTCCTCGAAGAACGACGGCAGGCTGGCCCGGCCGTGCTCGCCGGTGGCCGGGTCGAACTCGCGGCACACCACCTTGCCGTCCTCGTTGACCAGCACCCAGTAGGCGGAGCCGTCGGTGAAGACCCGCCCGCCGCGGCGCTCGCTCCGGTCGCCCACGTGCAGCGGCCGGGCACCGGCGGTGCGCCCGCCGCCGCTGATCGGCAGCGAGAACGTGTGGTACATCTGGAACGCCTCGTCCGGGACGGTGAACACGTCGTCGGGCGCCCCGGACCAGTAGCCGGAGCGCTCGCGGCCGATGTCCCAGCACACCAGCAGCTGCCGGTCGACGTAGCGGAACACCGTCCGGTACATCCAGCGGCGCTGGTCGGCCGGGATGCGCACGATGTGCTCCAGCTCGACGCCCTGCTCGCCGACGACGAGCACCAGGTCGCCCTGGTTGAGGATGAGGTGCGGCCACTGGTCGGTGACCGAGATGTCGCCGTCGCCGGTCAGCCGCGCGACGGCCTCCTCCAGCGCGGGCCAGCCGAACTCGTCCAGCACGCCCGTGCGCAGCGTGTGCGCCAGCGTGCCCGCCACGTCGTGGCCGAGCAGCCGGGCCATCGCGGCCTCGTTCACGGCGGCGCCCTCCGGGCAGGCGGCCTGGGCGATCTTGTCGAAGTGCCCGCCGAGGGTGGGCAGGCCGTGGCCGTCACGATCGGCCGCGAGCCGCTCCAGCCAGTGGTGCATGGCGGTGCGCAGGCCCGGCACGGCGATCACCTCGCGCACCCGCTCGACCATGCGGTAGCCGGCGTCCAGGTGGTTTTCCACCCCGTTGGCCAGCGCCTTCAGGAACCGGGGGTCGGCGGCGACGGCGACCAGCTCGCGGCGGCCCTCGTGCTCGTCGTTCAGCCAGTTGTTGACGTTGAAGCGCTCGGTGTCCGCCGGGTCGGCCACCGGCACCCCGAGCGCCAGGCAGGCGTCGAGCAGGTCGAGGTCGGTGCCGGAGTTGCGGCGGACCACCGCGACCGGCGTCCCGTCGGCCTTGAGCCGCGGGGCCATCCGCTCCACCAGGGCCAGCAGCTTGGCGCTGCGCTTGCGGTCACGCCAGTAGCGGCGCTGGCGGTGCTCGTCGAAGCGGGCCAGCCAGCCCGCCGGGCCGTCGCTGGGCAGCGCCTCGGCCGGGACGGCGCCGGCGGGCTCGGTCAGCGAGGCGGTCGCCCCGGCCTGCTCCAGCACGCCCAGCCAGGTGTCGTCGGTGCAGTTCTGCGGGAACATGCCCAGCAGGCGGCCGCGCAGGGCCGGGTCGGCCGCGGCGAGCTGCGCCAGCGGCACGCTGTAGGCGGTCCAGAACGACTCGGAGGCGCGGATCAGCGCGGGCGCGGGCAGCAGCTGGGCGAGCACGTCCCGGTCGGCTTCGGCCTGGTCGAGCTTGGCGGCCTTGGCCAGGCGGCGCAGGTCGGTGTGCATCGCCGCGTACGGCGGCAGCCCGCCCAGGGTGCGCTCGACGCACAGGCGCAGGAAGCGCTCGTACGCCTCGGCCGGGGTGCTGCGGGCGGCCAGCTCGCGGGCGTGCTGCGTCAGCGCCTTCGCGGTGAGCGCACCGGCCAGCGCGAACTCCAGGAACACCGCGTGCTGGCGCTCCTCGTCGATGCGCAGCGCGAACACCCGCTCGGCCTCGCGCGCCTTGCCGAACATGGTCGCGGCGTAGCTGGTGCTGTCGGCGGCCAGGAACGCCCGGCCCGCCTCCTCGTAGAAGGTCGGCAGGAAGTGCGGCACGGCGCGGGCGAGCCGCTCGCCGAGAGCGTCGAAGCCCTCCTTGGCGGGGCCGATGCGCGACTTGGCGGTGCGCGCGAACTTCTCGATCTCCTTGACCAGGGCCAGCGCGTGGTGGCCGTTGGCCGGGTCGTGCACCAGCGCCCAGGCCGGGAAGCCGAGCGCCTGCTGGCGCACCAGGCCCACCTCGTTGACCGGAGCGGGCTGCGCGAACCCGAGGAACTCCATGCTCAGGTCCTCGGCGGCGCCCACGGCGGCGGGCACCAGGCGGACCACGGTGCGGCCTTCCAGCACCGGGTGGGCGTACGCCCGCGTGGTGAGCGCGTCGACGGTGTCGTCCTTCGCCACCGGCGTGCCGACGGGCAGGACCGCACCCGCCTCCAGCAAAACCATGTTCTCGGCGACGCTCACGGCTGCTCCTCCTCGTCCTCTTCCTGCTTCACGACGCGGCCGGCGTACAGCGCGGCGGCCATCCGGTTGCCCTCGGACCAGGCCACCGGCCCGATCCCGCCCAGCTCCAGCGCGGTGCCCTTGCGGTCGGTGAAGACCAGGTCCCCGGTCTCGGTCTCGTAGTAGGGATCGTCGGACCCGATCCAGAAGCGGGCCTCGACGGTGACGCCGCCCTCGAACACGCGGCAGACGGCGTTGCCGCCGCGCACCGGGTAGCCCAGCTTGGTGGCGCGGGAGGTGGCGTGGCGCAGCTCGGCGAAGCGGCCGCCGGAGAAGTCGCCCACGCGCCGGGCCTGCGGGTCCAGCCCGGCCGGGCGGACGAAGATCTGCCGGAACAGCTGGTCCACGGACTGCTTCACGCCCAGGTCCGCGGCGAACTCGCGCAGGTCGTCCAGCTCGGCCAGGGTGACCGGATGCGGGATCACCACCCGCTCCGCGGGCAGCCGCACCGTGTCGCCGTCGAGGTTGACCACGCCGATCTGCCCGGCGGAGGCGTCCCGCAGGAAGCCGACCTCGTCCGGGTCGAAGCGGCCCTCGTCGTCGAGCACGCCGACCACCAGGTCGCTGAGCGCCTCGCGCCAGGTCTCGTCGGCCCACACGTCGGCCAGCACGGCGACCGGCACCGGCAGCGAGCGCACCATCCAGCGCTCGATGTCGGCGCGGCACTGCGCCTCGTGCCGGCCCAGCCACTCGGTGAGCTGCCGCAGGCCGACGACGACCGGGTCGTCGCGCAGCGCGGCGGGCACCGTGCGCAGCTCCTTGCCCTTGGCGTTGCGCGCGAGCAGCGCACCGCCGCGCAGGGTGACCGCGTAGCCACCGGACGCCTCCAACCATCCCATGTGGACGGCCCCTTTCCTGTCGAGGACACCGGACGCTAAACCACCGTGCCGACAGTTCGGAAAACGGCTCGTCAGCGCGCCTGCCGGACGAACCCGGCGGGCGGCAAAACCCGGTTGCCGGTGTGGACCGCCCCGTCATCGGGTATAAGCAGCTCAGTAAGGCTTCGACCGGAGTACCGTCGAAGTTCCCGGCGGCGTCGTTTGGGTGTGGGGCGACAGGGAGGCTGCGGTGAAGGGCAGAGCGCTGGTGCTGGGCGGTGGTGGGTTCACCGGCATCGCGTGGGAGCTGGGCATTCTCGCCGGACTGGCCGAGGCCGGCGTCGACCTGAGCACGGCCGACCTGCTCATCGGCACCTCGGCCGGGTCGGTGGTCGGCTCGCTGCTGGCCTCCGAACCGAGCCTGGAGGAGCGTTACCAGACCCAGCTGGAGGACCCGATCGACGAGGTCGCGGCCCGGCTGACCACGCGCACGCTGCTCGCGTACGGGTGGGCGATGCTGCGCAGCCGCGCGCCGGAGCAGTACCGGGCCCGGCTGGGCGCGCTGGCGCTGGCCGCCGCGTCGATGACCCCGGAGGAGCGCAAGGCGGTCATCGCCTCGCGGCTGCCGGTCGCCGAGTGGCCGGACCAGCCGCTGCTGATCACCGCCTCGGACGCGCACACGGGCGAGTTCACCGTGTTCACCCGCGAGAGCGGGGTGGAGCTGATCGACGCGGTCGCGGCCAGCTGCGCCGTGCCGGGGGTATGGCCGCCGGCGGCGGTCAACGGGCACCGGTACATCGACGGCGGTATGCGCTCGGCGACCAACGCGGACCTGGCCGACGGGCACGAGCGGGTGATCATCATCGCCCCGGTGACGGCCGGCGGCGGGCTCATCACCAGCGCCGCCCGGCACGCCGAGCAGCTGCGCGCGAACGGGGCGCGGGTCACCCTCGTCAGCCCGGACCGCGACTCGCGCGCCGCGATCGGGCGCAACATGCTGGATCCGTCGCGGCGGGCCGGTTCGGCACGGGCGGGGCGGGCGCAGTCGGCGCGGATCATCGAGACGGTCGGCGCGGTGTGGTCCTGACAGTCCGGTCAGGATCTTTACAGCCGCTGCCGAGCATGCCCCGAGGAAGTGACCGCCGTCTAAGAGAAATGGCCGCGACCTGCATGGCGACAGTGTGATCGCACTCTCGCAAACATGTTCCGGGCGGAGTGGCCAAAGCGCGCCGGTAGCGCTATGCTCGATCGTGACGCCCGTCTTGGCGACTTCCCCCGTGGTTGCCAAGACGGGCGCTTTATGTTTTCCACCAGCCGTTTCCCGTACTCGGCGTCCACTGTGGACGTAAGGGTGCGCACCGCGAATCGGGTCACGCCGGGCGGGCGCGATCTCGTCGGCCGGGTCGGGTAGTGTGCCGCGCGGCGAGGCTGTAGCGCAGAGGTCGTCGCGCCTTGACTGCAAGCTGGAGGACGTCGGTTCGAATCCGACCGGTCTCGCCGCCTGAGCCGACCTGGGGAGGGTGCATGCCGCCGAGCAGCACGGACGTGCCGGCGGTGCGCGTGCCCGCGGCGCCCTCCCCCGGCCCGGTCAGTGCGTCCGATGTGGAGACGTGCCTGCGGGTGCTGGCCGCGGCCGCCGAGGGCGGGCTCGACGAGCAGGCCACGCTGGCGGTGGAGCGGGCCGTCACCGCGGCCCACCGCGGCGGCAAGAAGCGGCGCAAGGCCGACCGTTCGGCCCGCCGCGAGGAGCAGGACCGGCGGCTGCTGGCCGCCGCCACCCGCTTCCACGACGAGATCCCGTCGCCCGCTCTCGCCCTGCCCGCCGGGGACGCTCCCGCCGCGCGCCCACTGCTGCACCGGCCGCGCCGCTGCTACGTGTGCAAGGAGCCGTTCCGGCAGGTCGACACCGACTACCACCAGCTGTGCCCGGACTGCGCCGCGGAGAACCGGGCCCGCCGCGACGCCCGCTGCGACCTCACCGGCCGGCACGCGGTGGTCACCGGCGGCCGCGTGAAAATCGGCTTCCACACCGCGCTGAAGCTGCTGCGCGATGGGGCCGAGGTGCTGGTCACCACGCGTTTCCCGCGTGACGCGGCGCGCCGCTTCGCGCAGGTTCCCGACTTCGCGCACTGGTCCGGCCGGCTGCATGTGCACGGTGTCGACTTTCTCGACCTGGCTGCGGTGCTCGACCTGGTCGAGGTGGTCGGCCGCCGCTGGGGCCACCTCGACATCCTGGTCAACAACGCCGCCCAGACCCTGCACCGGCCCCCGGCGTACCACCGCGAGGTGCGCGCGGCCGAGTCGCTGCCGCTGGCCGGCCCGGCGGCGGCGGTCGGGGTCTCCGCGGCCCGCTCCGGCGCGGAGACCGCGCTGGTGCTGCCGGACCTCGCGCAGGCGCTGTTCCCGGCCGGGCGCACCGACGAAACGGGCCAGCCGCTGGACCTGCGCGACGTCAACAGCTGGACGCTGCACGCCGCGGACGTCAGCCCGCGGGAGTGGCTGGAGGTGCACGTGGTGAACGCGTTCGTGCCGTTCCTGCTGACCTCGCGGCTGCGGCCGCTGCTGGCCGCCGCGCCCCATCCGGTGCGGCACGTGGTGCAGGTGTCGGCGATGGAGGGCAGCTTCTCCCGGGCCAACAAGACCGAGCGCCACCCGCACACCAACATGGCCAAGGCCGGGCTCAACATGCTGACCCGCACCCTGGCCGCCGACTTCCACGGCGACGGCATCCTGATGAACAGCGTGGACACCGGCTGGGTCACCGACGAGCGCCCCCACCCGGACAAGCAGGCCCAGCGCGCGGCCGGTTTCCGCCCACCGCTGGACGTGATCGACGGCGCCGCGCGGGTGTACGACCCGATCGTGCGCGCCGAGCGCGGCGACCCGGTGCACGGGGCGTTTCTCAAGGACTACCGGGAGACCGCATGGTGACCGAGCCGGAGCCGAACCCGGTGCGCTGCCCCGCCATCGCCCACCCGGAGGCGGGCCTGGCCGACCCCGCCGACTTCGACGCGCTGCTGGCCCGGCTGGCCGAGCCCGCCGCGGTCGCCGGCACCGAGGACTACCCGCGCGGCACGCTGCAGCCCGACGGCCGGCTGGACCTGTGCAAGCAGGGCCTGGGCCCGCTGGCCGCGGCCCGGATCGTGCAGGCGGCGGTGCGCTTCCCGCACGCCAGCCACCTGCTGCTGGGCACCAACGGCCTGGGCAGCGACGGCGCCCGCGCGGTGGCCGACGCGCTCGCCCCCGGCCACCACGTGCGCACGGTCTACCTGGGCTGCAACCGCATCGACGCCGAGGGCGCGGGCGCGCTGGCCGACCGGCTCGCGGGCGACGGCACGGTGCGGGCGCTGTGGCTCAAGCGCAACCCGATCGGCGACGCGGGCGTGTCCCGGCTGTGCGCGGCGCTGGCCGCCAACACCACGCTGCGCACCCTGGACCTGGTCAACACCGGCCTCACCCGGCACGGCCTGGCCGAGCTGGCCGGCACCCTCGCCGCCCGGCCCGCCCCGCTGGAGCGGCTGTTCCTGGGCGGCAACGGGCTGCGGCCCGACGCGGTGCCCGCGCTGGCCGCGATCGCCCGCGAGGGCCGCGTACGCGAGATCTACCTGGCCGCCAACCACCTCGGCGACACCGGTGCGGCGGCGCTGGCCGAGGCCGTCGAGGGGCTGCCGATGACGCTCGGGCTGGGCGGCAACGGCCTCACCCCGGCCGGGGCCGCCGCGCTGGCCGCCCGGCTGTCCGCCTGGCACGCCCTCGACCTGGCCCGCCCGCCGTCGGAGCGGGCACTGGGCGCGCTGCCCAACACCGTCGGCGACGAGGGCGCGGCGGCGCTGGCGGCGGCCCTGCCCGGCAGCCGCCTGCACCGGCTGGACCTGCGCTTCACCGGCATCGGCGGGCGCGGCGCGAAGCTGCTGCTGGCCGCGCTGACCGACGACCTGCCGCTGCGCTACCTCGGCATCAACGGCGGCGTGCCGCGGCGGCTGCGGCGGCTGGCCGGCGCCACCCTCGGCCCCGCCGAGGCGCCCCACCCCGACATCAGCGCGATCGCGAGCGTATACCGATGACCGAGTCCGCCGAACTGTCCACCTGGCACCGGGTACGCCGCTTCGCGGTGCCCGGCCGGATGATCGCCGAGGCCACCGCGCGGCGCGAGGCCGGTGACTGGCAGGGAGCCTGTGCCGCCGCCCGCGTCGACACCGACGTGGACCTCGCGGCCGTCCGCGCCCGGCACGGCACCGAGACGGCCGAGCGCATCGCCGGCGAGCTGTCCGCGTTCGCCCCCGACCTGCTGCGCTGGCACCTGCCCCGGGCGCTGGGCGGGCGCACGAGCCTCGCCACCGGGGTGACGTTCACGCTCGCGCCGCGCGTCGAGCGGGTCACCCCCGACACCGTGGCGCTGCAGGTCGAGCTGCCCAAGACGGTGGACGGCTCGCAGCGGCTGCGGCTGACGGTCGTGCAGCTGCGCGACCTGGCCCCGCTCGAACTGCCGGGCTACCTGTGGGACGCCGGCGAGGCGGCGGGGCTGCGGCAGGCGTACGGCGGCAGCGCATCCCGGCTGCCCTTCCTCACCGCGGACGGGACACCGGTGCCGGTGGACGCCTACGCCGCCGCCGTCGGCGACGACCTGCCCGCCCGCGCCGAGCGGGCCGCGGCGCGGCAGGCCGCGGGCGATCTGGCCGGGGCGTGGCGCGAGGCCGGGATGGACCTGGACGAGACGCTGCCGGATGCGCGCTACAGCTACTACCAGGTCACCCGGGAGCTGGTGCTGGCCAAGCGGCTGCACCTGATCGCGCTGGCTCCGGCGGCCCGCGAGCTCGCCCGGCGCCACCGCGCCGAGAACGTGCTGCTCTCCGCGGACTGGCGGGTCGGATTCCTGTTCACCCCGGACGGCGACACCATGCGGGTCCGGATGACCGGCGACAACCACCTCCGGTCGGACACCCGTTCGCTGGCCGAGCCCGTCCACCGCGTACCCCCGGATCTGGAGCTGCTGCGCGCGGGGCTGCTCACGCCCGCCGAGCTGCACCCGCTGGTCCGTGCGGCGCTGTTTCCCGAGGCCGCGCCCGAGCCGGCCGCACCGCGCCGCCCGGGGTTCGGGCCGGTGCGGGTGCGCTGCCGGGGCGACTGGCACCGGGTCGACAACAGCGGCGGGCGGCTGGTGCCGCTGGACCACACCGCCGAAGAGGTGCAGCGCGAGCAGACGCTGCGCGCGCTGGGCGGCAAGGTGGCCGGCTGCTTCGCCGCCGAGCAGGGCTGGCACGACGGGAAGACCCGGCTGCCGCGTGAGCTGCAGGCGCAGCGCCGCGAGCTGATGCAGACCATCCTGCACGGCGACACGGACACGCTGCTGGAGCTGCTCGACGCGGGGCTGGACCCGTTCGTGCGCGACGGCCGCGGCTCGACGCTGCTGCACCTGCTGCGCTGCCTCGACCACGAGCGGCTGCTGCCCCGGCTGCTGGCGGCGGGCCTGCCGGTCGACGCCCGCGACCACCGGCAGCGCACCCCGCTGCACGTCGCCGTCGGCTGGGTGGGCACGCCGTCGCTGGTGCGGGCGCTGCTGGAGGCGGGCGCCGACCCGGCGGCCGAGGACGACAACGGCACCTCGGTCGCCGAGCTGATCGAGTACAAGGCCATGGACTACTACGAGGGCTCCGAGGACGACGAGCCCAACCCGGACCTGGCCCTGATCAAGAAGTACGTGGACGAACGGATCCAGGCATGACCGCACCGCACGACCCGCTGGCCGCCGCCGACGAGCTGATCGCGGCCACCCGCGCCTGGCGCAGCGAACCCGCCGCCGACCCGCGCGTGGAGGCGCTGGCGCTGGCCGTGTCGGCGAACCTGCCGGTGCTGCTGTGGGGCGAGCCGGGCATCGGCAAGTCCGCGTCGCTGCAGCAGCTGGCGGCCGGGCTGGGCGTGCCGCTCGAGACGGTCATCGCCAGCGTGCACGAGCCGTCCGACTTCGCCGGGCTGCCCATCGTCGGCGACGATCCGGCGCGCGACGGCGTGCCGATGGCGCCCCCGGACTGGGCCGTGCGCCTGGCCCGCACCGGCCGTGGCCTGCTGTTCTTCGACGAGCTGTCGTCGGCGCCGCCCGCGGTGCAGGCGGCGCTGCTGCGGGTGGTGCTGGAGCGGCGCATCGGCAGCCTGGAGCTGCCGCCGTCGATCCGCATCGTGGCCGCGGCGAACCCGCCCGCCAGCGCCGCCGACGGCTGGCACCTGAGCCCGCCGCTGGCCAACCGGTTCGTGCACCTGCACTGGACGCACGACCCGCGCACCGTCGCCCGGGGCCTGGCCGGGACCTGGCCCGCGATCGAGGTGCCCACGGTGCACCCGTCCCGGATGCCCGGTGCGGTGGCCCGCGCCCGGGGCACCATCGCCGGTTTCCTGACCGCCCGGCCCGGCCTGGTGCACCACCTGCCCGCCGACGCCGACAGCCGGGGCGGCGCCTGGCCGTCGCCGCGCAGCTGGGAGATGGCGCTGCGGCTGCTGGCGTTCCACCTCGCCACCGACACCGGCCGGGATGCGCTGGCCACCGCGCTCATCGGCGCGGTCGGCGACGGGGCGGGGCTGGAGATCAGCACGTACCTGGAGGAGCTGGACCTGCCCGACCCGGAGCGGGTGCTGGCCGATCCGGACGCGTTCGCGCTGCCCGAGCGCGGGGACCGGCAGCTCGCCTTCCTCACCGCCGTGGTCGCGGCCGTGCAGGGGCGGACCACGCAGCAGCGCTGGGACGCGGGCTGGGTGGTGCTGGCCAAGGCCGTCGACGCGGGCGTGCCCGACGTCGCCGCCCGCGCCGCGCTGGACCTGGCCGCGCTGCGCGACACGAACTGGCCGGTGCCGCCCGCGATCGACGCGTTCGTCGAGGTGCTGAGCCTGTCCGGGATGCTCCCGGCGGCGCGATGACGGCCGTGCCGGACCGCCCGGCGGGCGGGGAGGTCCCGCTGGACCGGACGAAGCTGCTGGCGGCGCGCTTCCGGGCGGCGGGCGAGCGGCCGTACCTGGCCAGCGCGCTCTACAGCCTGACCATCGTGCCCAGCGACCGGGTGCCGACGATGGGCGTGGACCGGCACTGGCGCTGCTACGTCTCAGCGCGCTTCGTCGCGGAGACGCCCGTCGAGCAGCTCGCCGGGGTGTGGATCCACGAGGTGGCGCACCTGCTGCGCGACCATCATGGCCGGGCCGACCGGCTCACCGCCGAGCAGCGCGCCGACCACCACCGGCTCAACATCGCGCAGGACTGCGAGATCAACGACGACCTGATCGCGGACGGCCTGCCGCTGCCCGAGGGCCGGCTGGAGCCGTCCCGGTACGGCCTGCCCACCGGCGGCCTGTTCGAGCAGTACCTGGCGTCGATCCCGCCGACCCCGCGCTGCCGCGGCGTGTGCGGCGCGGGTGGGAAGGGTCAGGGCGGGCAGAACGGCGAGCCGTGCGACTGCCCGCCGGTGGAGTGCGGGTCCGGCGCGCACGGGCATCAGCGGCCGTGGGAACAGGACGGCGCAGGCCCGGCCGCGGTGCGCGGCGTGGAGGCCGACGCGATCCGGCGGCAGACCGCGCAGGCGATGCGCGCCCACGCGCGCAGCCGGGGCAAGGTGCCCGCGGGCTGGCAGCGCTGGGCCGAGCAGATCCTCGAACCGACGGTCGACTGGCGGCAGGCGCTGGCGGGGGCGGTGCGCGAGGCGGCGGCCTGGGCGGGCGGCGCGGTGGACTACACGTACCAGCGGCCCTCCCGCCGGGGTGCGGCGCTGCCCCGGGTGGTGCTGCCGAGCCTGCGCCGCCCGCTGCCCCGGGTCGCCATCGTGATCGACACGTCCGGCTCGATGTCCGACGACGACCTGGCCGCGGTGCTGGCCGAGGTGGGCGGCGTGCTGCGGGCGGTGGGCGTACGCGGCAACCGCGTCGCGGTGCTGGCCTGCGACGCCGACGTGCACGCGGCGCGGCGGGTGTCCACGGTCGGCGAGGTGGTGCTGGCGGGCGGCGGGGGCACCGACATGCGGGTCGGCATCAGCGCCGCGCTGGCCGTGCCGGAGCCGCCGCACTTCGTCATCGTGCTGACCGACGGGTACACCCCGTGGCCGGCGTCGGCGCTCTCCCGTACCCGCATCATCGCAGGTCTGGTGGGGTCTGACCCGCCGATGCCACCGTCCTGGATCGAGTCGATCCCGATCTCGATCACTTCCGGCAAAACGTGAGCTCCGTCCAGTGAAGAGTGCTTTCGTAGTACCCAGATGATCCTCGGACCACGGAGGAAGCAGCCATGGGTACGTCTCTTCGGCGAGCGGCGCTGACCGCAGCCACCGGTGCCGCGCTCGCGGCGCTGGCGTTGCCGCCGGCGGCGCACGCCGCGGCCGACGTCACCGTCAACCCGTCCGCCGTCGCCCCGGGCGGCCGGTTCACCCTCGCCGCGTACTGCGGCGCTACCGCCACCTCGGCCGAGGTCAGCGGCACGGCCTTCGGCGGGCCGGCCGAGATCACGCTCAACCCGTTCACCGACGGCGGGCCGGGCGCGTTCAACGCCGAGCTGACCGTGCCGGCGACCACGCTGCCGGGCTCCTACCAGCTCAGCGTCACCTGCAGCGACGGCGAGACCGGCACCGGCACCCTGGTGGTGTCCCCTACCGGCGCACCGGCCGGCGGCGGCGGCTCCACCTCGCAGGGCCCGAGCCGGGCGCTGCTCGGCGCCGGCGGCAGCCTGCTCGCGGCGTCCGGTGTGGGCGCCTTCCTGATGCTCCGGCGGAGGTACCGTGGCCACCACGCCGCCTGAGGGCGCACCCGGCCGGGGCCGCCACCGCGCCGGGGGGCGCCGCGCGGGCCGCCTGGGCCTGCTCGCCGTCGCCACCGCCGGGCTGGCCGGGACCGGCCTGCTCGCCGCCGCGTTCCTCGTGGCACCGGCCGGGCCGCCCCAGCCCAGCCTGGAGAACTCGGCCCGCTACCAGCTCACCGACCCGGACCGGCGCCCCGACGCGCGCGGCGTGCGGCCGCTGGACCGCTCCGCGCCGGTCCGGGTGACGATCCCGTCGATCAAGCTGGACGCGGTCGTGGTCACCGTAGGCACCAACGCCGACGGCAGCCTCCAGGTCCCCGAGCTGCGCCACGCCGACCTGGCCGGCTGGTACCGCTACGGCCCCAGCCCCGGTGAGCGCGGCAACGCCGTCATCGTCGGCCACGTCGACACCCGCGCCAGCGGCCCTGCCGTCTTCTTCGAGCTGGGCGCACTCAAGCCCGGCGCGAAGATCGAGGTGTCCCGCCTGGACGGCTCCGTCGCCGTGTTCTCGGTGGACGTGGTCAAGTCCTTCCCCAAGGACGAGTTCCCCGCCACCCGCATCTACGGCAGCACCGACGACATGGGCCTGCGCCTGGTCACCTGCGGCCCGCCGTACGACCCGGCGGACCGCAACTACCTCAACAACGTCGTCGTCTTCGCCTCGCTGGTCAAGACCCGCGCGAAGACCGCCTGACGGGGTACGGGCGTTCGGACAGAGAAGGTGCCCTTCCTTACGGGAGGAGTTTGGTGAGTTCCACGCGGGAGCGGATGCCGAGCTTGGCGAAGATGTTGCCGAGGTGGTGTTCGACGGTGCGGGGGCTGAGGAAGAGCTGTTCGGCGATCTCGCGGTTGGTGGCGCCCTGGGCGGCGTGGCGGGCGATCTGGCGCTGCTGAGGGGTCAGCTCGCCGTCGGTGACCTCGGCGCGGGGGCGCGCGGATTCGCCGGTGGCGCGTAGTTCGGCGCGGGTCCACTGGGCCCAGCGGTCGGCGTGCAGGCGCTCGAACGACTCCAGGGCGCTGCGCAGCTCGGTGCGGGCCTGGGTACGGCGGCGCAGGCGGCGCAGCAGCGAGCCGTAGAGCAGCTCGGTGCGCGCGCGCTCGAACGCGCGGTCGCCCGCGGCGTGCAGTTCCAGCGCGTCGCGGAAGTGCTCCTCGGCCTGGGCGCCCTCGCTGAGCAGGGCCCGGCAGCGGGCGGCCAGCGCCAGGTTGTCGGGGCTGCTGGTGCTGTGCGCCCAGCGCTCGAACGTGCCGAAGGCGGCCCGAGCCGCGTCGGCGGCCCCGGTGCGCACCGCCGCCTCGACGTACGTCGGCACCGACAGCGCCGCGACCGCCATGTGCCCCTGGCCGGGCCCGGCACGGGCCAGGCCGCGCAGCCGCCCGGCGGCGTCGGCGTGCCGGCCCAGGGACAGATCGAGGAACGCCAGCGCCCAGGTGCTCAGCGCGGCGGGCAGGCCGAGCCCGTTGAGCCCGGCCCGGTCCAGCGCGGTGCGCGCCCGCAGGCGGCAGGTCTCCTCGTCGCCGTGGATCGCGTCGAGCAGGGCCAGCGCGGCCAGGTGGTGGCAGGCCACGTTGCCCTGGCCGGTCTCGGTGGCCGCGCGCAGCCCCTCCAGTGCGTTGGCGGTGGCGGCGGCGTGCCGTCCGGTCCAGAATTCGGCGTACGCGCTGAACTCCAGCGCCTTGGGCACCATGGTCACCGCGCCGCGGCCGCGCGCCGCCGCCACCGCGCGGCCGGCCATCACCCGGCCCTGCGCGTTGTCGCCCAGGATCATCGCGGCGATGCTGGCCCAGATCAGCGCGGACGGGTCGTCGAAGCGCGGCGCGCCGTCCAGCACCGCGCGCAGCGGGCGCAGCGCGGCGTCGAACCGGCCCGTGAAGATCGCCGACAGCGCGTCCAGGTAGTCCAGCATCACCGTGGCCTGCGCCGAGCGGCCCGGCACCCGCAGCGCCGCCGCCTGCGCCGCCACCTGCACGAACCGGCCGTGATCCCCGGCGTAGACGCCCGCCTCCCCGGCCCGCATCATGGCCCGGATGGCCAGCTCCGGGTCCACCGGGATGAGCCGCTGGGCGGCGGCGAGCAGCGCCTCGTACGCGTCGGCGGCCCGCCCGTCGCGCAGGTCGATGTCGCCGCGCAGCAGCTCCAGCTCGCCGCGCGCCGCCGCGCCCGGGGCCACCGGCAGCGCTCGGTCGAGCAGGTCACGGGCGCGCACCGAGCGGCCCGCGTGCCAGGCGTCGCGGGCCGCCGCGGCGAGCAGCCGTGCCTTGGCGCCGTCGTCGCCGGTGCTCAGCTCGGCGGCCCGCTCGTACGCCGCCGACGCCACCGCGTAGCCGCCCCGCCCGCGGGCCGCGGCGGCCGCCGTCTCCAGCTCCGCGGCCAGCTCGTGGTCGGTGGCGAGCCCGGCCGCGGCCCGGTGCCAGGCCCGGCGCACGGGATGCCGCCCGGGGTCGAGCACCCCCGCGAGCAGCGCATGGGCGGCGCGGCGGCCGGCCAGCGGCGCGGCGTGGTAGATCGCGGCGGGCACCAGCGGGTGCCGGAACTCGACCCCGCTCGCGCCGACCCGCAGCAGCCCGGCGCGTTCGGCCGGTTCCAGGGCGGCCACCTCGATCCCGGCCGCGTCGGCGGCCCGGACCAGCAGGTTCGCGTCCATGTCCGCCTCGGCTGCGGCGATGAGCAGCAGCCGCCTGGTCTGCTCGGGCAGCGCGAGCACCCGGCGCAGGTGGGCGCGGCGCAGGCCGGGGCTGGGCGGCAGCGGGTCGGGCAGCGGGCGTACCCCGCGCAGCTGGTCGTCGTCGAGTGCCGCGACGAGTTCGGCCGCAGCCTGCGGGTTGCCCCCGGCGGCCGCGGCCAGGCGCAGGCGTACCCCCTCGGCGACCGCGACCGGCGCCACGTCGTCGACCACCGCTGCGCACGCGGTCTCGTCCAGCGGGGACAGCAGCAGCACGGGCAGGCCGGGCGGCGGCAGCTCGTCGTCGTCCCGCATCGCCAGCAGCACGACGGCCCCACCACGACGGGTGTCCGGAGTGGTGCGCGCCTCAGGCCGGGGCATGGTCACCGAATCGTCGCCCCGCCGTGCGGCCGACGGCGCGGCGTCCCCCAGGCGGCGTGCCGCGAAGGCGAGCGCTTCGCGGGACGGCTGGTCGAGCAGGTCCACGTCGTCGACACAGACCAGCACCGGGATGTCCTGGGCGAGCAGGTCCAGCAGGGCGAGCAGCGCGGCGGGCAGGCGGCAGCCCGCGCCGTCGTCCACCTCGCCGTCGAGCACCTCGCGCAGAGCCGCGGCCTGGCCCGGCGGCAGCTCGGGCAGGCGGTGCGCGACAGGACGGAGCAGTCGGTGCAGACCGGCCCAGGGCAGCGCCGCCTCCGGTTCCACGCCGCGTGATGCCAGGACCAGGAAATCGGGTGCGTGGCCGGCGGCGTACGCCAGCAGCATGGTCTTGCCGAGACCCGGCTCGCCGCGGAGCAGCAGCGCGCCGCCCTGCCCGGCGCGCGCACCGTCCAGCACGGACACCAGCGACAGCAGCGCGCTGTCGCGGCCGTGCGGCACGGGGCTCTCCAGCGGGTCCACACAAGAAGTTACTCACAAGTTAACCTCCGGCGAAAGACCGATGCGTCGTTTCACGGATGCGAAACACGCACGGCGTGCCGCACGCTCTGTCCCACCCATCTCATCGAGGAGGACAGATGCGAAAGACAGCCGGCCTGCTCAGCGTCCTCGCCGCGGTCGCCGCCATGCTCGTGACCACCCCGTCCGCGGCCCAGGCCGCCGACCGCGACCCCGTGGTCTTCGTGCACGGCTACAAGGGCGGGGCCTGGAACTGGAACGACATGATCGCCGACTTCAAGGCCGACGGGTGGCCCGCCAACCGCCTGTTCGCGTTCTCGTACGACGTGTTCCAGTCGAACAAGACCACCGCGGCGCAGCTGCGCAGCTACGTCGACTCGGTGCGCGCGCAGACCGGCGCGGCGAAGGTCGACATCGTCGCCCACTCCATGGGCAGCCTCAACTCACGCTGGTATCTCAAGTTCAACGGCGGGACGTCGTACGTGGACAGATGGGTGTCGCTGGGCGGGCCCAACCACGGCACCAACCTGACACCCGTGTGCTCGTGGCTGATCACGTCGTGTGCGGAGATGGCGCCGGACAGCTCGTTCCTGCGCGACCTCAACGCCACTGACGAGACGCCCGGCGCGGTGCGCTACCAGACCTACTGGTCCAGCTGCGACGAGTTCATCAACCCCGACTCCAGCACGATCCTGTCCGGCGCGGCCAACACCGGCGTCGGCTGCATCGAGCACGCCTGGCTCCTGGTCAGCGACCCCGTCTCCCAGCAGGTCCGCACCCTGCTCAAATCCTGAGGCAAGGAAGGGCACCTTCTTATCGTTTTCCGTAGTAGAAGGTGCCCTTCCTAACCTCAGAGGGCGGCGCGGTGGCGGGCCTGGGAGACGGCCCAGGCGGCGTTGATCAGGCCGATGTGGCTGAAGGCCTGCGGGAAGTTGCCGAGCATCTCGCCGGTGGCCGGGTCGATCTCCTCCGAGAGCAGGCCGATGTCGTTGGCGTACGCGGCGGCGCGCTCGAACACCTCGGCCGCCCGGTTCACCCGGCCCGCCAGGGCCAGCGCCTCGGCCAGCCAGAACGTGCACAGCAGGAAGGTGCCCTCGCCGCCGGCCAGCCCGTCCACGCCGCTCTCGGTGCGGTAGCGGTACACCAGGCCGCGGTCGTCGGTGAGGCGGTCGGCGATCGCCTCGATGGTGGCGAGCATGCGCGGCTCGTCGGCGGGCAGGAAACCCACGATCGCCATCATCAGGCAGGACGCGTCCAGCGCGGTCGAGCCGAAGGACTGCGTGTACGCGCCCGCCTGCTCGCTCCAGCCCTCGCGCAGGATCCGTTCGCGCACCTCGGCGCGGGCCGCCGCCCAGCCCGGCACCCGGTCCTCCGCCTGGAGCACCCCGGCCAGCGCGATCGCGCGGTCCAGCGCCACCCAGCACATCAGTTTCGAGTACACGAAGTGCTGCGGCTGCCCCCGGATCTCCCAGATGCCGTGGTCGGGCTCGTCGCAGCGCACCACCGCCGCGTCAGCCAGCGCCACCAGGAAGCGCCGGGTGTCCGCGTCGATGCCGGTGAGCTTCTCCTCCAGCCGGTGGGCGGCGCTGAGCAGCTCGCCGTACACGTCGATCTGTTGCTGGTTCCACGCGCCGTTGCCGACCCGCACCGGCGCGCTGTCGCGCCACCCGCGCAGGTGCGGCAGGGTCCGCTCGGACAGGTCGTGCTCGCCGCCCACCCCGAACATGATCTGCAGCGGGGTGTCCGGGCCGATCGCGCCCGCCGCCGCGGTGGTCATGTACGCGAAGAAGTCGGCGGCCTCGTCCGGGCAGGCGGCGACCCAAAGCGCCTTCAGGGTGAAGCTCGCGTCGCGCACCCACGAGTAGCGGTAGTCCCAGTTACGCACGCCGCCGATCTCCTCGGGCAGCGACGTGGTCGGCGCCGCGATGATCGCGCCGCTGGGCTTGAAGGTCAGCCCCTGCAGCACCCGGCCGCTGTGGCCCACCAGCTCGTGCCACGGGCCGTCGTAGTTCTGGTGCAGCTTCGACCACACCCGCCAGGCGTCCACGGTGACCGCCAGCCAGTTCGCGATCTCCTCCTGGCTCCAGACCCTGGGCGCCTCCTGCTGCAGCGTCGAGCGCTGCAGCGCGAACCACAGCTCGTCCCCGACCCGCAGCGTGAACTCGGCGTCGGCGTCGCAGTTGAGGTAGCTGAGCGGCACCGGGCTGGACAGCGTCAGCCGTTCCGCGCCGCCGCGCGCGGTGAGCCCGCCCTCCAGCGGCGACAGCAGCGGCCGCAGCAGGCCGTACTCGGGGCGCGGGTGGTAGGACAGGCGCACCGGGACCTCGCCGCCACGGCAGTTCACACCCCGGATCATCAGGTGCGGCACGCCCCGGCCCAGGTCGTGGCCGTGCTTCTCGCCGTTGTGCCCCAGCGCGAGGGCGTCGGTGAGCGCGAGCGTGCCGTCCGGGGTGTGGAACGTGGTCTCCAGGACGAGCGTCTGGTCCAGGTAGCGCCGGGTGGCGGTGTAGGGGCCGACCGGGGCGATGGACCAGTGCCCGGCGTCGTCGTCCAGCAGCCGCCCGAACACCGACGGGCTGTCGAAGCGCGGGCAGCACAGCCAGTCCACCGAGCCGTCCCGGGTGACCAGCGCCGCCGTATGGCAGTCCGACAGCAGCGCATGATCCGCGATCGGCACCCCGCTCATGCCTCCAGTCTCACTCCCCCGGCGGCACGATTCCTGGATTCGGCCGACATGGATCGCGCGTGGCCGATGCGGTCGGACCCCGGCGGTAAGCTGGCTTCAGGGTGCCCACGGCACCGTTGAAACGGAGGCGACGATGACCCTTCCCCTGCGTGAGGGTGCGCTGCCCTGGACCGAGGAAGACTACTTCGCCCTGGGCGAGACCGCTGAACGCATCGAGCTCTTCGACGGGAGCCTCTACGTGAGCCCAGCCCCCACCCCCCGCCACCAGGAGATCTCTTTCTGGTTGAAGGCCGCGCTCACCCCGGCGGCCCGGGAGATGGACCTCAAGGTCTTCGAAGCGATCAACGTACGGCTGCGCAGCGGCCGGATCCCGATCCCCGACCTCGTCGTGACCGAGCAGGTGGACCTGGACGATCCGGTGGTCGAGGCCGATGACGTCAGGCTGGTCGGCGAGATCGTCTCGCCGGGAAACCCGGCGGCCGACCGCGTCCTCAAGATGCACTACTACGCCGCGGCGGGCATCGAGTGGTATCTGCTGGTCGAACCCGACGGTCCCACCCTCCGGTTGTATCACCTGGAAGGCGACCGCTACCGCGAGCACAGCGTGGCGGCTCCCGGCACCCCGCTGGAGCTCGGCTCTCCCGTCAAGGTCAGCATCGATCCGGCGACGCTGCTGGAGTAGGCGTCAGACGCCGGCGTGGGCGGCGAGCAGGTCGGCGTCGACGCCCGCGGCCAGGCATTCGGCGATGGCCTCGCGGCGCACCGCCTCCCAGTGCCGCTGCCGGACCGCGATGGCCGCCGCGATCTCGGCCAGCTCGCGCACCGACCGCGAGTCGGCGTCCGACGGCGGGTGGGCGCGGGCCGCCTCGTAGGCGTCCTCGATGGCCTGCGGTTCGGTGTCGGCCACCTCGGCGATCTCGTCCAGCTCCCATTCGTGGTGGACGACCAGGTTGGCGGCGTACAGGTTGCGGTTGGCCGCCACCGTGTCGAGGTGGTACGCGCAGAAACGCACCACCTCCTGAGCCTTGTGCGCCCGCTCCAGCGGGTCGGCCGGCAGCACCAGCTCGGCGTCGCGCAGGTGGCGCACGGCGGTGGCGCGGGCGGCCGAGAGCAGGTCGCGCAGCGCGCTGGCCACCTGCTGGCGGCGCAGCAGCTCGTGCCCCGCGTCGTAGAGGTGCTGCGGGGCCGGCGAGGTGGTCCACTCGGCGATGAGCCGGGCCCGCCGCTCGTGCTCGCGGTGCCCGCAGATGGCCTCGGCCAGGTCCTCGGTCGACCAGTCGCGGCTGCCGTGCAGGTAGGAGGCGGCCTCGTCGCGCGCCTGGAGTGCGGTCCGGTAGGCATGGCGGATCTCGGCGCTCACCACGCAGGCGCCGAACGCCCCGCCCGAGGTGCCGAGTGATTGCACCGCTGCCAGATCGGAGCGGAGCCGGGATACGTCGATATGCGCCAGCGGGTCGCTGACGCCTGCCCGCGTCGCGTCCATTCATGCAGCCTACGCCCGATGCGCGGCCTGCGGGCGGGACTGCGTACGAAGCCGGGACCGCATCACGCCGCGCGCCGCCGAACAGGACGGGACGGGACGGATCGCCCGTGCGTCGGCCCTCGCGTCACGGACCGGCGACGGCCGCGTCATCCATTGATGTTCATTTACATTTTTGGAAGAAAATTTCAATGTATGGATTGACGCCGTAACTGTCCGCCGCCCATGATATTCGACAGTCGTCGATGGGCCCGTCGCCGCTCCTCCTGGTACACCCCCCACCCGGAAAGGAGGCGGACAGTGGCAGCTCTTACCGGAGAGATGTCCTGGTTCTGCTGCGGCAACTCATGGGGCCCCTGCGCGACCACCGGACGTGGCGCCTGCGGCACCTGCAACAGCGGCAGTTACCAGCACGCCTGGCCCAACGCGTCGGCCGCGTGCCTCGAGATCACCCGCCCGGACCGCTGCGGGATCACCATGTCCCGCCGCGGCTGCGGCTTCCGGCACTACACCACCAACCGCTGCAACGGAAAGCGCATCGGCACCACCATCGCCGACTGCGGGCCGCAGACCGACCTGTGGTGCGGCGAGCGGTCCTGCTGCGGCTCGGTGTGCGGGACCAACCGCATCATCGACCTCACCCCGGCCGCGTACAGCCAGATCGCCAGCCTGTCCTCAGGGCTGTCGCCCTGCAGCGTCGACATCGTGTGAGCGGAGGCCCGAGATGACCGAGACCATCGACCGCCGCCGCCTGCTCACCTCCGCCGTGGTCGGCGGGGCGAGCCTGGTCGGCGCCACCGCGCTCGGCTCCCTGGCGCCGGAGGCCGCCTTCGGCGCACCGGAGGCGGCAGTGGAGCCGGGCGCGCCCGACCCCAACTTCGCCGAGGGCCGCATCACCGGCATCAGCGCCGGCATGCTGTTCGTCACCGGCTCCGACCTGGCGCTGTGGCGCATCCGGATCACCGGCGGGACCAGCATCTGGAAGCTGCGGCCCACCACCTTCGACGCGGTCGCCGTCGGCGACGGCCTGTACGCGCGCGGCCTGCGCCTGGACGATGGCACCCTCGCCGCCGACTCGGTGTGGGTGAACATCGTCAACCTGCACGCGCACATCGCCGCCATCGGCCGCAACGTGCTGCACCTGGACCACAAGGGCCGGCGCGTGGTCGGGCACCTGGTGCCGGGCACGTCGGCCGCCCGCTACAACGACACCCCCGCCGTCTCGGACATGTCGATGCTGCGCGTCGGCAAGCACGTCCAGGTCATCGGCGCCTGGGTCCCGGACACGAACGAGGTCGAGATCGCGACCGTGTACGCGTCCGCCTGAGGAACGTGGGCGGGCGCCACACCCCCCGGCGCCCGCCCACCCGCCACCCCTCTCCCATCCCCGGAGGACCGATGATCTCGTGGATCGCGCCCCTGCAGCCGCTGCTGCTCGGCGCCGTGCTGCTGTGGTCGGCACGACTCAAGCTCCTGTCCCGGCACGCCCCGGCCGCGGCCCGGCGCAGCGCCCTGGCGCAACTGCTCGGCGAGCAGCGTGCGCTGCCGGCGTACCGCCTGGTCGGCGGGGTGGAGGCGGTGCTGGCCGGCTTCCTGCTGGCCCCGCCCCCGCTGCCCGCCGAGGCCGCCGCCGCGGCGCTGTTGTCGCTCGGCTTCGCCGGTTACCTCGGCTACGCCCGGCTGGCCGCGCCCAGCTCATCCTGCGGCTGCCTGTCGGCGAGCCGCTCACCGATCGGCTGGCGCTCGTTCGCCCGCACCGGCGCGCTGCTGGCCGCGAGCCTGCTGGCGCTGCCCGCCGCGACGCCGTGGACGGCGGTGCTCGCCGACCGGCCGT